>NZ_JBEYTJ010000042.1:0-96577 GCF_040642995.1 Nonomuraea sp. NPDC047529
TGGAAGCCCCCGAGCAGTGGCACTTCCCCTACTACGACGAGGAGATGGCCGCGGCCGTCTCCGGCCAGCTCGACGAAGCCGACATCCTCCTGCTCCACCCGGTCGTCCTCGGTCATGGAGAGCGGCTCTTCGCCGGCAGCGGTCCGACCCCGCTGCGACTGGTCCACTCGGCCACCTTCGCCACCGGTGTCCTGCACCTGATCCATCACCCTGGCCCCTGACAAGGCCGGGGCAGGGCGCCGCCGCGCGGCCGCCCTGGCCCCCCGACAACGCGCCTGTGGCAGCCTGCACCGTGAGGCGCAAGCACAGGCCGGGCCAGGTGGAGCCGGACGCATGGCGACGTAGCCGCCGCCACACGTGACGCGGCTGGTCGCCCAGATGCCTCAGGAAGCGTCCCGGGCGAGGCGTTGCGACACGGCCGCGTGATCCACGCCCAGCCGGGCAAGCAGTTCTGCCGCCGGGCCGGGACGATCCAGTTCCAGCAGTGCCCGCAGCAGGTGCCTGGTGTCGACGTCGCGGGTCCGGGCCTTCGCGGCCTTGACGGCGCTCGTCAGGACCGCCTGGGCGGTGGAGGTCATCGGCGGGTACTTGCGGGAGGGGGCGCCTGGATCGGTGGCGAGGCATCCGAGGTCGATGCCGACGGCGCGTAGGCTTCACGGTCCAGCGCCTCCAGGGCCGATCTGCCTGTCCTGCTGGACGGCGCTCCGGTCGCCGTTGTGGCGGTGGCGGCGTGAGTGTCGCGCGTGGCCGCGTTCTTGTACGGGGTTGCCCGTCGTCTTACCCGTGCCGGACCCGCCCGACGTCAGGCCCGTCACATCTGCGGCTGACAGAGATGGTTACCGTCTCGGGTGCCTGGCGGCCGTGCTCGCGGAACTGGGCGGCCGGCTGGATCGCCGATCCACCGCCGGCGGCCTCGTGCTGTGCACGGCCACCGGCGTGGTCTACCTGACGAGTCTCGCCCTGGCCGTACTGGGCACTTACAGACCGCGCGGAATAGGGCTTGGGGCGGAGGGCGCAAGTGGCTACGTGCCTCGGCTGTCGATCATCATCGTGACCAGGCTTGACCTATGCTGAGCCGATGACCGGCAATGGCGCACCGACGAGAAGCTCGGGCGTTGAAGAGCCTGGCGTTGACGCGAAACTGCCCGCGACTGTGCGTATCGCCGGGGTTGTGTTGAGAAGGATGGAGAGCCCTCCATCGCTGGCCTGCTGGACCGGTTACTTCCCGGAGCCGACAGGCGCGGTGGAGACCGGGATGAGTCTGGTGATCGAGCCAGCCGCCCCGCCGGAAGAGGCCACCCTCCATTTCGCTCATGACGTCGTGAGCCACTTCGATGTCTTCGTCGACCAAGCTTTGGAGTACTGCCGCACCCGACTCCGGGAATCGCACTTCGAACTCACAACTGAGGAACTGAGCTGGCTCGACCTTCCGGAGTTGCCCCTGGCAGTTCCCGAAGCAACCGTGTGGGCCGACCAAACCTGGGCAATCCGTTTCACGGAGAGCAGACTCCGGCTGGCGGACCCCTACGGAATCCTCGTGACGTTCGACGGAAGGCAGCCTGTCGACGTTGAGGGCCTCGACGACGAGCAATGAGCCGCTCGACGCGCCATCGGGCGTGTGTTCCCGGGTGGCGGTTGGGTCGGTTGTCCCACATGGGTACGCTCCACATGCCACCTGTCGCTTGCCTGGACCGGTGCCTTCTCGCCCTTGTGCGCGATCCGGCCGTCCAGGCCACGTTCGGCAAGCAGGGCGCGGGTCTTGTCGGAGTCGTAGCCGGCGTCCAGGTGCACGGTGATGTCGTCGGGCAGGGGCCGGAGGTCGTCCAGCAGGTCCAGGGTCGCGGCGAGCAGCGGGGAGTCGTGACGGTTCGCTCCGGCCAGGACACGGCCCAGCGGAATGCCGTAACCGTCCGTCATCCCGGAACGCTTCAAGCCCTGCTTGCCGCGGTCGACCGGGGAACGCCCCGCCACCTCACCACCACCAGGCGCCTTGGTGATGCGGCCGTCCACAGCGACCCGGTCACCGATACGCCTGCGATGACAGCCCAACGGATGGCCCGGGTGGAACTCCGGCCGCATTGGCAACAGGGCCGCGAACTGCTCCCGCAGCGGTTCGCCAGGACTCGTACCCGCTCTGCCGCCAGTCTCCCCAACCGCCCCTATCCGCGCAGCCACTTACGCGATCGTGCTCTATCCTTCCGGCGATGCCGATCTCGGGCCGCTTTTCCGGGTTGGTACTTTCCTGCACTGGTCGTCATCGCCCTCGTGACCCTCACCGGGCTGACCGTCTGGCTGTCCGCCGCGGTCAGGGAGGCCCCAGCCTCCTGATGGTCAACGCTGCGACCACCGCGCCTCCCGAACATGTCCGCAGCCTGCCAACCGGCTCGGTGGGCTGATGCGAGTGTCACGGCTCCACCCCCTCAAGCTGATCTTCTCGAACACGCTCCGAGGATCTTGTCTCTGAGGATGGTGAAGGAGGCGGCAGGGCCTTCGTGGAGGGGCGTGCCGTCACCGACGCCGTCACGGGAGCCAGGTCTCGTGCAGGTGCAACCACGTGGCGGCCTGGAGGACCGCCGTGGACTGCCGGGTCCGATCCGGCTGGACCTCCTGGTAGGTGGCCACCGCGAGGGCGCCGTCGGAGGCGACGATCCGTACGTGGCGGATCTCGATGGTCAGCCCGGGTGCCCTGCCGTGGAGTGCCTCGACCTCGGCGAGGACCTGGTCGCGGGGGAGCGTCCGGCCGTCGGGGGTGATGAGCGTGAAGCCGGGGGCGTGGGCGTCGGCGAAGCGGGCGAACTCCTCCCGCGCGGCGGCACCGGTGAGCCAGCGTTCGATGACCTCGTGGTGGCGGACGATCTCCGCCTCGACGCCGTTCACCGGGTCGCCCAGGGCTGGGCGGCGATCCAGGTGCGCAGCGGCGTCAGCCGGAGGCCCAGCAGGTCGGCCACCTCGGGGTCGGCCGCGAACAGGTCGCGGTCGGCGGCGGCCCAGCGGTAGGTGGCCGCCACCACGGCGGCCGTCGGCGCGCCCAGCGCCATCGTCAGGCCCGCCTCGAACTCGTCCGGATCCTGCGCGGCGTAACGGGCGCCGAAGGCGGCCGCCAGCTCGTCGCCGGTCACCACGTCGGGCCCGCCGAGCCTGAGGACGGCTCCCTCCAGATCGTCACGCACGAGCGCGGCGTGCGTGGCGGCCGCCAGGTCGTCGTGCGAAAGCCAGGGCACCGGCAGGTCGGCGGGCAGCGGGTAGCGCAGCACGCCCTCGGCCGCCAGCGGACCCGCCACCCACGGCGCGGCCAGGTTGTCCAGGTAGACCGGCGGGCACAACACCACGACCGGCAGCCCGGCCGACCGCAGCGCCCGCACCGCCCACCGGCGCGTCTCGAAGGCCGCCACCTGCGTGGTGGCCTCGGGCAACCGGTTGGCGGTGTTGAACACCAGCCGCCGCACCCCGGCCGCCAGCGCGGCGTCGCGCACATGATGGACGTGGGCGGCCACCGTGTCCGGCTCGTAGACCATGGGGAGCGTCACCGAGGCGTGCGTCACCCCGGCGAAGGCCGCCTTCACCGCCTCGGCGTCGCCGAGGTCGCCGGTGACCGGCTCCACCCCGTGCGGAACTCGGCCGCTCCTGGTCAGGCCGCGCACTGTGTGTCCCTCGGCGACGAGCCGCCGCGCGACCGCGCCGCCCTGGGCGCCTGCAGCGCCGATCACAAGAAAGGTCATGCCGGATAGCCTTCACCCAATCGGCGATACGCTCGATAAAGCGAAATATCGGGTTATTTAAGGATCGTCCGGTGGATGGTGACCTGCTGAGCGCTCTGCTGGCCCCGCTGCGGCTGGAGGGCGTCTTCCACAGCCGCTGGCAGGCTGGCTCGCCCTGGGGCGTCGCGGGCGAGAGCGAGGACTGCGCGCTGCTGCACTACGTGCACGAGGGCACCTGTGCCGTCGAGCTGCCCGGCGCCGAGCCCGTCCTGCTGCGCGCCGGGGACCTGGCCGTCTTCCCGCACGGCAGCGCCCACCGGCTGGGCGACCGGCCGGGGCGTCCCGCCGTGCCGCTCGCGGCTGTGCTGCCCGAGCGGCCGCAGGGCGGCGTGAGCACCGTCGAGCTGGGCGGGCCCGGCGAGCGGACCGTCCTGCTGTGCGGCGGGCTCCACTACGACCGGGCCGCCATCTCGCCGATCTACCGGGCGCTGCCACCCGTCCTGGTGCTCGACCGGGCCGCGCTGGAAGGTCACGGGCTGCTCGGCGGCACCCTCGGACGGCTGGCCGGCGAGTGGGACCTGGCCGAACCCGGCGCGACGCTGGTCGCCCTGCGCGCCTTCGAGCTGGTCTTCGTCCTGGCGTTGCGGGCCGCCGTGGGCGAGCTGGCCGAGGGCTCGCCGGTCCTGCGGGCGTTGCGTCACCCGGCGATCGGGACGGCGCTGCACGCCGTGCAGACGAGGTTCGCCGAGCCCTGGACGGTGGAGTCGCTGGCGGCCCAGGCCGGGATGTCGCGCTCGGCGTTCGCGGCGACCTTCCGCGAACTGGTCGGCGAGGCGCCGATCCGGCACCTGACCGCCCGCCGCATGCAGGAGGCCGCACGCCTGCTGAGCGAGACCACGCTCGCCCACAGCCGGATCGGCGAGCGTGTCGGCTACCACTCGACGGTCGGCTTCCACCTGGCCTTCCGCCAGCAGTACGGGACCACCCCCGGCGACTACCGCCGCCGCTCGGCTCGGCACACCGCACTCGGGACGACGGACGTGACGCGCGACCCGAGGTAGCGCCCGCCGGCCCGGTCAGCCGCGCAGGACCTCGATGTCGCCCGACCCGGACGTGGCCACGATCTTCCGGGACGCGCCCGGATCGTCGGTCACCGTGACGTTCGTGTCCCCGGATTTCGTGCTGGTCTCGACATCGTACGGCTCCGCCGGAAGCGTGAGCTTGGCGTGCCCCGAGCCGGACGTCACGCCGACCTTGTCCGGCGCGCTCGCGAACGTCAGTGCGATGTCCCCCGAGCCCGTCTGCCCCGTGAACTCCCTGCCGGTGAGCCCGGTCGCCGAGACGTCGCCCGAGCCGACCTTCACCTTCAGCGGACCGCCGAGCCCGCGCAGGTCGACACCCCCCGAGCCGGTCTCGACCTCCACCCGCAGCCCCTCCGGCACCTCGATCACGTAGTCGACCGAGCAGTTGTCCGTGGCCGCCGAACAGTCGTAGCTCATGGTGAGCGTGTCACCTTCCACCTCGTGCTCGGCGACCGGACGTTCGGCCGACCAGCGGTGGGTCTCCACGACCCGGACCGCGGCGCCGGACGTCTCGCTGACCCTGACCTCGCCCGCCCCACCGACCAGGGAGAGCCCGGCCACCTTCTCCGTCACCTTGTAGGTGACCTGCTCCTGGTTGGCCGCCTTCGTGATGCCCTGCAGCCCGCATCCGGTCAGTACCAGCGCGGCCAGAACCAGGCCGCCCGCCGTCCCCGTCGCCCTCATACCGACGATCCTGCTGGACCGGGGAGCGCGGCACAGTGAGGTACACCCCCCAATGGGCATGGAGGAGCGCCCGACACCCGTCCCAGCACCGCCGCGCCCCCACCACCGCCTGCCTGCGCTCATGACGCACCGCTCGCGTAGTGGGCGGCGATCTCGTCACTGGTGGTCAGCCACACGCCGGGGTGCCCGGCGATGTAGGCCAGCGCCTGGTCGAGGTACTTGGCGCGGAAGGCCTGGCCGATCACGAACGGGTGCAGGGCCAGCGCCATGACCCGCCCGCTCGTGGCCGAGTCCGCATACAGCTGGTCGAACTGGTCCTTCACCAGTTGCAGGAAGTCCGGCCCTGTCATCCCGTGCGCCGTGAACAGGCCGAGGTCGTTGACCTCCACCGAGTACGGCACGCTCAGCATCCCGGGCACGTTCAACCGGAACGGCTGGTCGTCGCAGGTCCAGTCGAGCACGTAGCTCAGGCCGAGCTCGGCCAGCAGGGCGGGGGTCCGGAGGGTCTCGTTGAGCGCCGGGCCCATCCAGCCGCGCGGCCGGCGGCCGGTCGCCTTTTCGATCGTGGCGACCATCGCGGCCAGTTCGGCGCGTTCCTCGTCCTCGGACATGCCGGACGGCAGGACCGAGTTGGTCCGCCCGTGTGCCACCCACGCCCAGTCGCGGGCCGTACCGGCCTGGATGATCTGCGGGTAGTGGTCACACACGGACGAGTTGAGCAGGACGCTGGCCCGGACGCCGTGGCGGTCCAGGCATTCCGTCACCCGCCAGAAACCCACCCGGGGGCCGTAGTCGCGCCAGCCGTGGTTCAGCGGGTCGGGCACCAGGGCCGAGGTGGCCTCGTTCAGGCTCGTCGACGGCCGGCCGAACAGGAAGTGCTCGACGTTCAGGCCGACGTAGAAGGCCACCCTGGCGTCCCCGGGCCAGCGGATGGGCGGCCGGTCGACGATCGGGTCGTAGGCGTACAGTGCGTTCTCCATGGTTCTTCCTCGTTCTGATGGGATTCGTGGGCCGGTCGCCGCCAGGGCCAGCAGGTAACCGGCGGTCATGAAGCCGTAGATGTCGATGATCCAGAGGAACTCGGCGCTCGGCGGCCGCAGATCGGCGGTCACGAAGGGGGTGGCCGGCCACAGAACGCCCAGGTCCGCGGTGAGCAGCATGGTCGGCGGCAACAGGACGGCCAGCCCGAACCACTGCCGGCGTCCGGCCTTCTGCTCAGTGCGAACTCTCATGCCGGTGACCGTACGGATCACGCCAGGTCCAGCAGGAGGACCGAAGGCGTCAGGAAGGGGACATATCCCGCCTGAGTGCCGCGGGGCCGTGGCCGTACCAGCGATGGATCGCCCGGCGCAGCGCCCGCTGGTCGGCGTAGCCGGTGCGCGCGGCGATCGACTCCACCGTCATGCGGGTGTTCTGCAGCAGGTGCTCCACCCATTGGCGCCGTACCCGCTCGATCTCCTCGCGCCAGCTCGTGCCCTCCTCACGCAGACGGCGCTGCAAGGTGCGCGGCGCCATGCGCAGCCGGTGGGCGACGGCGGGGAGGTCTCCGTCGGGCAGGCTCAGCTCGACCTCCACGCGGAACCGGTCCAGCCGGCCCAGCACCGGCCGGGCGCCGGCCAGCGTGGTGCGCGCGTGGTCGCGCAGGATCGTGGCGAGGGCCGGGTCCGCCCGCGGCAGGCGAGCGCGCGCGTCGGTCGCGGAGAAGGTGACCGAAGGGAGCTCGGCGCCGAACTCCAAATGCGTCGTGCCGTACGCCTCCATCAGGTAGTCGTGGCGGCGCGGCGCCGCGCCGGGCAGCGTCACGCGCACCGGGGTCAACGGTCGTCCGGCGGCGGAGCGCGCCGAGATCAGGATCAGCCCGGTGGCGAACTCGGAAATGATCGGAAACACCGGGTGACCGGCGAAGACGCCGCGAAAGTCGACCGTCAGCCGCCCGGCCCCGTCGACGGTGACGGTGAACGACTCCGCCGGATCGGTGATCGCGGCGGCGTGCCGGTCGCCCTCGCGGAAGGCGTCGACGAGGGTGTCGGCGGTGGAGAAGAGGTAGTCCCACACCCCCAGCGAACCGGGCTGCCACAACTTCCACGGCAGCGTGCCGCCGCCGCGCTCGCGCAACGCCGTCTCCCATTCCTGCCAGATCCGTACGAGCGAGGCGGACGGCAGGCGGATGCCGTCCTCACCCGCCACGGCCAGCCCGGGGACGCGCGTCAGCCTGCTCCGGTCGAGCCCGGCGGCCCCGCCCGCGAGCAGGATCAACCTCGTGATGTGCGGGGGGCAGGTGTGCTCCATCCCCGTCATGCTGCCTCCCGACGATCAGCGCATGATCACGATATCGCTCAGACGTCAATAACTCGCTCGTCAGGGGCCATTTCGGGCGGAAAGTCCAGCGAACGGTCAGAGCATCGGACGGGGGTAGCCGCTCGGGGGAGCCTCCAGCCGCCACGGCTGATGGACGTGGGCGGCGGGCACGCCGGCCAGCTCGGGGACGTAACGGCGTACGTAGTCGCCCGCCGGGTCGAATCGCTGGGCCTGGCGCAGCGGGTTGAAGCCGCGGTTGGGGCGCGTGTCGTTGCCGGTGCCGGCGATCCACTGCCAGTTGCCCGAGTTGTTGGCCACGTCGCCGTCGAGGAGGAGCTCGAAGAAGTGCCGGGCGCCGGCCCGCCAGTCGATCCCGAGGATCTTGACCAGGTAGGAGGCCACGATGAGGCGGGCCCGGTTGTGCATCCAGCCCTCGGCGAGGAGCTGGCGCATGCCGGCGTCCACGATGGGGAGCCCGGTCATGCCCTCCCGCCAGGACTGCAGCGCGTCCTCGTCGTCGCGCCAGCGGTGGCCGCGGGGGCGGTAGTCGTCCCGGTTGATCCGCGGGAAGGCGTACGTGACCTGGTGGTAGAAGTCGCGCCAGCACAGCTGGCGGAGGAACGCCTCGCCGCCTGCGGCCAGGTGGGCCAGTTCCAGCGGGGACAGGCAGCCGAACCTCAGGTACGGGCTCAGCCGGGACGTACGGTCACCGGCCAGGTCGTCGTGGCCGTCGGCGTATCCCCCCAGGTCACGACGGATCCACCGCCGGGCGCGGTCGCGGGCGGCGCTCTCGCCGCCGGGCACGGGTTCCGGCCGGGCCTGGACCGGCAGCCGCCCGGCGCCGAGGTCGTGGGGCGTCGGCACCTGGCGAGGCGCCGCGAGCAGGGGACGGTTCCGGTGCCGGCTCCAGGCGCGCCAGTACGGCGTGAAGACCCGGTAATGATCCCCGCCCCCGGACGGGGTGAGCGCGCCGGGCGGCACCACCGTGACCCCGGGGAAGAGCTGGTACGAGATCCGTTCGCGGGCCAACCGGTCCTGCCTGCGCCCGGCCAGCAGGCTGACGTCGGCACTGGCGAAGACCGCCTCGGCTCCGGTTTCCTGGACGAGCTTCATGGTCTCGGTCACGACGTCGCCGTGCCGGACGATCAGGTCTCCACCGCGTGCCCGCAAGGACGCCCGCAGGTCGGCCAGGCACTCCAGCAGGAAGCCGCGGCGGCGCCCGGCGGGGACGGCGTCGTCCAGCACGAACAGGGGGAGCACGGCGCGGGCGCCCTCGCAGGCGGCCGTCAGGGCCGGATGGTCGTGCACCCGCAGGTCCCTGTTGAACAGGACGATCACCGTGTCCACCGATGGCTCCTTCGCGACGAGAGATGCCCGCGGGCCGCGCCCGCACGCCTGCGGAGCGTGACCGACGCCTCCGGGACGAGGCAAGCAGCCGCGCCGGGCACGGATCGCCCCCGCCGTCCCGAGCATGAGGCGTGGGGGACGGGGAAGGTGCGTGGGCATGGCATTGTGCCTGGTCACCGGGGCGACGGGTTACATCGGCGGACGGCTGGCGCCTGAGCTGCTGGCCGCCGGTCATGACGTGCGCTGCATGGTGCGCTCGGCCGGACGCCTGCGCGACCTGCCCTGGGCGGAACAGGTCGAGGCGGTCGAGGCCGACGCCACGGACGCCGAGCGTACGCGCCTGGCGCTGGACGGGGTGGAGGTCGCGTACTACCTGATCCACGCGATGGGGACGAGTGGCCGGTTCGCCGAGCGGGACCGGCTGGCGGCGCGCACGTTCGCGACGGCGGCGGCCGAGGCGGGCGTGCGGCGGATCGTCTATCTGGGCGGGTTGACGGCGGACGAGCGGCTTTCGCCGCACCTGTCGTCCCGGGCCGAGGTGGGGGAGATCTTCCTGCGGGGCGCGGTGCCGGCGGTGGTGCTGCGGGCCGCGGTGATCATCGGGTCGGGGTCGGCCTCGTTCGAGATGCTTCGCCACCTGACCGAGCGGCTGCCGGTGATGACGACGCCGCGCTGGGTGCGCAGCCGTACGCAGCCGATCGCGGTGCGGGACGTGCTGCGCTATCTGGTCGCGTGGGCGGATGCGCCGGGGACGGTCAACCGGGGGTTCGACATCGGCGGGCCGGACGTCCTCACCTATGCCGACATGATGCACGGCTATGCCGCGGTCGCCGGGCTGCCGCCGAGGTTGATCATTCCGGTGCCGCTGCTCACCCCCCGGCTGTCGAGCCTGTGGGTGGGGCTGGTCACGCCGGTCCCCGTGAGCATCGCCCGTCCGCTGGTGGAGTCGCTGCGCAACGAGGCCGTGTGCGGTGAGCACGACATCGCACGCCACGTGCCCGACCCCGAGGGCGGGCTGATCGGCTTCCGTCAGGCGGTGTCGCTGGCGCTGAAGAAGATCAAGGAGGCCGACGTCGCCACGCGCTGGTCCTCGGCGTCCACGCCGGGCGCGCCGAGCGATCCGCTGCCCACCGATCCCGACTGGGCGGGCGGCAGCCTGTTCGTGGACGATCGCAGCCTGCCCGTGCAGGCGAGCCCGGAGGCGTTGTGGCGGGTGATCGAGGGCATCGGCGGCCACAACGGCTGGTACTCGCTGCCGGTGGCCTGGCAGTTGCGGGGCCTGGCCGACCGCCTGGTGGGCGGGGTGGGGTTGCGGCGCGGCCGGCGCGACCCGGCCCGGCTGCGGGTGGGCGACTCGATCGACTTCTGGCGGGTGGAGGAGGTGCTTCCCGGACGGCTGCTGCGGCTGCGCGCCGAGATGCGGCTGCCCGGACTGGCCTGGCTGGAGCTCGGCGTCACCCGCTCCGGCGACCGGACGATCTACACCCAGCGTGCCGTCTTCCATCCGCACGGACTGCTCGGCCATCTGTACTGGTGGGCGATCTCACCCTTCCACGGCCTGATCTTCGGCCGGATGCCGGTCAACGTGGCCGCCGCGGCCCGCCGCGGCGAGCGATCGCCGTCCTGACGCCGGCCCGGCCGTGGGAACGCGCGGGGCTCAGGAACGACGGTGCTCGCCGGGAAGGGGATGCGCGGCTTCGGCCCGCAGGCCGTCGAGGAAGAACGACAGCGGACGGCGCTGCCTCCAGCCTGTCAGCAGCCAGTCGCCCTGTGTAGTTCGCCGTCGCGGCGTACGGGCCGGTAGACCCGCGTCTGGTCCGGCGGAAACCCGGTGGACCTCCGGGACGGCGACTGCGAGCATGGCCGGTGATGTACCGAGCCTAGGAACACGTCGATCACCGGCAGGGGGCGGCCCAGGAGCCGTCACCCCCTTGTCGGCAACCCCCTGACTCTTCCCTCAGACGATCGACGTGCGGGCGCCCGAGCGCGCCCGGAGAAGGACTTTCCATGGACATCCATGAGTACGCCAGGTACGACGCCACCGCCCTCCGCGACCTGATCAGGACGGGCGAGGCCGGCGCGGCCGAGGTCGAGACGGCCGCCCGCCAGGCGCTGGCGCAGGTTGACGAGCACGTCAACGGGCTGGCGCTGCCGGTGTTCACGCCGGCGCTCGACCACGCCGCCGACGGGCCCTTCACGGGGGTGCCGTTCCTCATCAAGGATCACGGGCCGGTGGCCGAAGGAGTGCCGTTCACGCTGGGAAGCCGGGCCTATCCCGGCGTCCTGGCCAGGCGCGACACCGACCTGATGACGCGGTTCCGCGCCGCCGGCCTGGTCACGCTGGGCCTGACCACGGTGCCCGAGCTGTGCGTCAGCTTCACCACCGAGCCCGTGCGCTACGGGCCCGTACGCAACCCCTGGGACCTCGGCCGCACCGCGGGCGGGTCGAGCGGCGGCGCGGCGGCACTGGTGGCGGCCGGGGCCGTGCCGGTCGCGCACGCCAGCGACGGCGCCGGCTCCACCCGGATCCCGGCCGCCTGCTGCGGGCTGGTCGGGCTCAAGCTGAGCCGTGGACGCGGCCCGTGCGGCCCGGAGGCCGGTGAGCTGGTCCTGGGCATGGCCGACGAGTTCGTGCTCACGCGCACGGTCCGCGACGCCGCCGGCCTGCTGGACGCGGTCCACGGGCCGGGGATCGGCGACAAGTACACCGCGCCCCCTCCACGCGGCCCGTACGCGCGGGAGCTCGTGACGGACCCGGGCCGGTTGCGGATCGCCCTGACCACCACGTCCTGGATGGGCACGGACGTGGACCCGGAGGTCGCCGCGGCGGCGACCGCGACGGCCCACGCGCTGGAGCGGGCCGGGCACGTCGTCGAGGAGGCGAGCCCGGCGGTCGACCGGGAGGACGCCATGAGGGCGTGGCTGATCGAGGCCGCCGGGGTCGCCTCCGCCTGCCTGCTCGCGCCACGGCAGCCCGACGAGGCCAGGATGGAAGCCGGCTCGCGCGTGTTCCTGGAGGCGGCCAGACGGGCCACCGCGCTGGACATGCTGGCCGCCTTCGACGCACAGAACCGGATCACCCGGTCGGCGGCGGCCTTCTTCACCGGATACGACCTGCTCGTCACGCCCACCCTGGGCCGCCTCCCGCTGCCGCACGGCACGCTGCGGTACGACGATCCCGGTCCGACGTTGCGGGGATGGCTGGAGACGTTGTCCGGGTTCGGGCCGTTCACGCAGTTGTTCAACACCACCGGGCAGCCGGCGATCAGCCTGCCGCTGGGGCAGAGCGCGGGCGGCCTGCCCATCGGCGTGCAGCTCGCCGCCGCGTACGGGCGCGAGGACCTGCTCTTCCAGGTCGCCGCGCACCTGGAACGGGCGATGCCCTGGCGGGACAGGGTTCCGCCGGTCTTCGCGGGCCGCCTGCCGGGGTGACCCGGACGCTCTGAGGCCGTGGGCGAGGGCGGCTCGGCGTGGCCGCCCCCGTCCGGAGGCCCTGCCCTGGTTGTACGGCTTCGCGACGAACTTCATCCGCCGGCACCAGCGCGCCGAGATACAGCGTTACAAGGCGTACGCGAAGGTGGGCGCGTTTCCCGACGTGGACGACGCCGCGGAGCAGGCCCTCGGGCGGGCGAGCGCGCATGCCGTACGCCGCCCGCTCGCCCTCGGCAGCACTGCCCCACGACGGAGCAGACCTCATGAACGACCTGAACGGAGAACGGCGTACTGCACGCGCTGGACGCGGCCACCGGCGTTCCTCGCTGGCGCTTCCAGAGCGGCGGACGCTTCCAGACCCGGCCGGTCGTGGCCGGCGGCCTCGTCTGTGTCGGCAGTTCCAACGGCGACCTGTACGCACTGCGCGCCACGGACGGACGTCCCGGGCCGAGCCCGGCCGAGCTCGTCGTGCGCCCGTGAAGCGCCTGGCCGCGAGGTCCGTCCCGAAAGCAGGAAGACCTCCCCGTGCGGGGAGGTCTTCGGATCGTCGCGTCAGTGGTGGTGGGCGGCGGGCGGCGCGTGGTGATGGTGGTCCGCCGGCACGGCGGGCCGCTGGTCCGCCCTCCTCCAGGTGGCCAGGGCGGTCAGCAGTCCGGCCGTGGTGAGGAGGCCGCCGACCCAGTTGACCGAGCTCAGGCCGAGCCCGCCGTCGATGGCCGCCCCGCCCAGGTAGATGCCGATGGCGCTGCCCAGGGTGAAGGCGGAGATGTTGGCTGCGGACGCCACGTCCGGGGCCTGGCCCGCGGCCGTCATGACCCGCAGTTGCAGCGGGGCGACCACGGCGAAGGCCGCGGTCCCGAAGACCAGCATCATCACGACCGTCGCCGGCCTGCTCTCGACGGCGAAGGTCATCGCGAACAACGCGACGGCCAGCGCGCCGAGGGTCGCGATCACGGTGGGCATGAGCGCCCTGTCCGCGAGCTTGCCCCCGAGGTGGTTGCCGAGGAAGAGCCCGATCCCGAACAGCAGGAGCAGCGGCGTGACCCAGCCGGCCTCGAACCCGGTCACCTCGGTGATCTGCGGCGCGAGGTAGACGTAGCTGGTGAAGACGCCTCCGTAGCCGAGCATCGTGGTGACCAGCGCGCCCCACACGGCCGGACGGCGCAGGGCCGCGAGTTGCTCGCGCATGGTCGGCCCCTGGCCGGCGCCGCCCAGGTGAGCCAGCGCGTGCGCGTCGAGCCCTTCGAACTCGGCGCCGGGCCGGGGGTCGTGGTGGTGTTCGTGCTGGACGTCCGCCGTGCCGCGGCGGCCCAGCGAGCCGATCAGGCCGAGCAGTGCGATGCCGCCGAAGACCACCAAAGTCCAGAACGTGAACCGCCAGCCGAGCGCCTGTCCGATCGCCGCCCCGATCGGCGCGCCGAGCACCGTGGAGGCCGTCAGCCCGGAGAAGACGATGGCCACCGCGCGTCCCTTCCGCGACGGGTCGACCAGTTCGGCGGCGTACACGGCGGCGATGCCCAGGAAGGCGCCGTGGGCCATGGCGGAGATGATCCGTCCGGCCATGATGGTGGCGTAGGCGGGGCCGAGGGCGGAGACCAGGTTGCCCAGGAGGAACACGCCCGTGGTGGTCAGGAGCATCGACCGCCGGCCGAACCTGGTGCCCAGAGCCGTGAACACCGGCGCGCCGATCGCGACCCCGAGCGCGTAGACGCTCTCCAGCGCGCCGACGGCCCCGATCGTGACGTTCAACGACTGGGCGATCTCACGGACGACACCGGCGACGATGAACTCGTCGGCGCCCATCGCGAACGCTCCGACGACCATCGCCCAGATCGCCAATGGCAGCTTTCTCATAGCGCGCTCCCTGCGTGGAGGGCCGCCCGCCGGGGGTTCGTGCCCCCGGCGGGCCTTGCGCCGCTGTAAGCGCCATACCCTGTGGGGGTATTCCCGGATTCCGTCGAAGGGCGGTCGGCGATCAGGTCTGCTGGTAGCCGAGAAGGGTCATCATGCCTGATTCGGCGTGGTAGATGTTGTGGCAGTGGATCATCCAGAGCCCCGGGTTGCCGGCGTCGAAATCGACGTCGAGCGTGCTGCCGGGCAGGACGATCACGGTGTCCTTGCGAACGCCGCCGTCCGCCAGGGCGAAGGTGTGGCCGTGCAGGTGCATGGGGTGCCACATGGTGGTCCGGTTCACGAACGACAGCCGCACGCGTTCGCCCGGCCGTACCGGGGAGATGATCTTCGGGTCGTACTTCTTGCCGTTGATCGCCCAGTCGTAGGCCATCATGGTGCCGGTCAGCTCCAGCCTGACGACGCGGTCGGGGTTCTTGGCCGCCAGCCGCACGGCAGCGGCCGGGCGGAGCTCGGAATGGCGGACGACGACGCCGTCCAGTTCGCGGGGGCGCAGGTCGGCCTTGGGGGCGGAGGCGCCGGCGCTGGTCCGGATCAGGCCGCGGGCCACGGCGTTCTTGCCCTCGGCCAGGGCGACCAGCGGGAAGACGCCGTCCTTGAGGGTGACCAGCACGTCGTAGCGCTCGCCCATGCCGATCAGCAGCGCGTCGGTCTCGGCGTGCCGGACGGGGAAGCCGTCGGTGTGGGTGACGGTCAGCCGGTGTCCGGCCAGGGCCACCCGGAAGGCGGTGTCGCCTCCGGCGTTGATGACGCGGATGCGCAACCGCGTTCCCGGCTTGGCGCGGAAGGTCTCGGCGGCGGCGGGGATACGGCCGTTGAGCAGGAAGTGCGGGTAGCGCACGTCGCCGGCGTCCCCGCCGAGCAGTGGGCTCGTCGCGCCCATGAGCATGTGCTTGGCCGGGCCCGAGGAGGGAGCGGAGGTGGCGCCGTGGTTCATTCCCGGCATGTCGCCCATGCCGCCGGTGGGGGTGGCGGCGCCGTGGTTCATGCCCATGCTCATGCCTCGGGACAGCTCGGCCAGGACCTCCTCCGGCGTCCCGGTGACGCCGTCCAGCCAGTCGTCGAGGACCACGACCCATTCGGCGTCGTAGCCGAGCGGCTCCCGGGGGTCCTCGACGATCAGCGGGGAGTACAGGCCCCGGTCCAGCTGGGTTCCGGAGTGCGGGTGGAACCAGTAGGTGCCGGGGTCGGGGGCGGCGAACTCGTAGACGTACTCGGCTCCGGCGGCGACGGGCTGCTGGGTGACGCCGGGCACGCCGTCGGCCTCGTTGGTCAGCGCCAGGCCGTGCCAGTGGATGCTGGTGTCCTGGGGGAGCCGGTTGGTCAGGCGGGCGCGGACCACCTCGCCGGCCTGGACCCGGATGGGCGCGCCCGGGATCTTGCCGTCGTACGCCCAGGTGCGCACGGTGACGCCGCCGAGGTCCACCTGGCTCTCGGCGGCGGTCAGGCGGAAGTCGCGGACCGCGCCCGTGCGGCGCGCCCGCTCCGCCTGCCGGACCTGCTCGCCGGCGGGGGTGACGAACGCCGGCCCGGTGGTGGCGGGTTCACCGGCGCACGCGGTGAGAGCGCTGCCCAGAATGCCGAGCCCGGTGGCCCGCAGCATGGTACGTCGATCGATCTGCATGGTTGATGCCTCGCTGAGAAGTCGTGCTCACGGATGGACACGGACGGATCCGGCCGGGGCGCGAACGGCCACGGCGATCCGGGTCCGCGACTCAGGTCCGCAGGACGACGGTTCGTCTCAGTACGAGAGCGTCAGGCGGCCCGCGCAGCCGGCGGGCGACGCGCCACCCCAGGCGGGCGAGACCGCCGGACGACGAGGTGAGCAGGCCCGCCACATGGAGCAACGGCAAGGCGAGCGCGATGAGCCCGGCCGCGATGGCCAGGCAGATGGGGGCGGTGTCGTGACCGCCGCCCGGGGCTCCGCCGTGGTCGGGCATCGAAGACGGGCCGTCGTGGGCTTGGACGGCACCGGCGGAGACGGGCAGGGGCTGGTTCTGGCCCCCGACGTGGCCGAGGGTGTGCATCGCGGCCAGGCCCAAGGCGATGAGCACGGCCAGCAGCACCGGTGGGAGCAATCCCGCCGGCCGACCCTTCCGCCCCGAAGTCACACCCTCACGATACCCCTACCTGGTATATGGTGGCGGTAAGCGCCCGTTGGGCCATTTACGCGGCGTCCAGCTTGACCTCGCTCAGCCGGCCCGTGGTGACGTCGTAGACGAACCCGCGGACGGAGTCCTTGTGCGGGATGAACGGGTCGGCCTGGATGCGCCTGGCCGACTGGCGCACGTCCGCCTCCAGGTCCTGGAACGCCTCGGCGGACCAGTCGGGCTTGACGCCGACCTCCTGGTAGATGTCGCGCTTGAAGCCGTCGTCGGTGAACGTCAGCATGCCGCAGTCGGTGTGGTGGATGAGGATGATCTCGCGGGTGCCCAGGAGGCGCTGGCTGATGGCCAGGCTGCGACGTTCGCCGGCGGTGACGACGCCGCCCGCGTTGCGGATCACGTGCGCGTCGCCCTCGCGCAGTCCGAGCAGGCCGTAGACGTTGAGCCGGGCGTCCATGCAGGCCACCACGGCCACGCCTCGGGCGGGCGGCAGCGGCAGGTCCCCGGCGTCGAAGGCGGCGGCGTAGCGTTCGGAGTTGGCGATCAGCTGGTCGGTGACGCTCATGGGGGAGTCCTCCTGTGACGTGCCGACATAGTCCACATTCCCTACTGACTGTACATGTTATTGTCGCGATGTGTAGCCCCCGGCTGCCGAGGTACCGTCCGGGAGATGCGGGCACGAGTCGCCGGCGTGCTCGTCGAGGACGGCCGGATCCTCCTCCTTGACCAGGACGCCGACTCCGGTCGCTCGTGGTCTCTGCCTGGCGGGAAGGTCGAACCGGGCGAAACCATCGGCATGCATGGGCGCATCGGCCTGTAAATAATCTACGTTGTAAAGGCGGTGGGCAGGACCTTATGTCGCCAGAGAGAGTCACAACCCGTATTTGCTCAACTGCATACTGTGATGTAACTGGTCGCCCTCGAAAGGACTTTCCATGCGGCCCATTCCCGTCATCTCAGCCGCCGTCGTCCTGGCGCTCACCTGCGCCGCCCCCGCCTCCGCCGCTCCCGGCTTCGTGCGCCTCTTCTCGCCGGACGGTCAGAGCAGGATCATCGACAACCCTCAGCCCAACCAGTGCCACCCCGGCTTCGGCCCCGGCAGCAGCCTGTTGAACCGCACCGCGGGCACCGTCCTGGTCTTCCCGGACTCGAACTGCCGGATCAAGGTCTTCGACCCCGTAGAGCCCGGGGACGTCAAGCAGGGCAACATCGGAAGCTTCCTCGCCGTGAACTGATCCGGCAAGGGCCGTACGGGCGGCCGATCGCGGCCGCCCTGCGGCTCTCGACGAGTGCGGGCCGTGTGGACGTCAGGTTCAAGCTTGAAGTGTTTTGAGGGTGTGGGAGACGCGCAGGAGCCGTGATGGCTCGATGGTGAGGAGCAGCAGGGCTGGTATGCGCCGGCGTTCTCTCCCTACGCGGGCCTGGTCCAGGTCTTTCCACCCCGCCTGAGCCGTCCGGCGGGGTGGGGCTTGTCCTTGGTGCGGCGAGCCCGGATGATCAGGATCCGGACACGCGGTTGGGGGCGTCCCGCGGAATGCCCCTCCTTCGAGAGGCGGCCATGCGGTCACCGACCTACCTGCACGACCTTCTGGTCGCGACCCTCTTCACCGAGGGGCTCGACGCCGAGATGGACCTGTGGGCGCTGGGATTCAGCGCCATGTGGGTCCAGGGCGCGGACCTCGGGTCGCTCGCCCGGACCTTCCACCTGGACCTCGCCACCCGGACCCCGTGCCACCTGAGCGAGATCCTCGACCACAACATCGACGACGGATCCACCTGGGTGGCCGAGGTCAACGGCTGGATCGGCGTCGTGCCGGCGCACGGCCACGGCGAGTTCCTGTGCTCGGTCACCGAAGGCGGCCGTCAGGCCCTCGGCCTCCACATGGACATCACCGGCAACGCCTATTTCGAATACGCCCGCGACGGCCGCATGGTCGTCTCCTTCGACCCGCTCTCGCCCGACGACTGGAGGCGGTCCGGCGACGACCCGCACGCGCTCGATCGTCTGATGGACGGGCTGCGCTTCGAGATCAGCGATGACGACGTCCGCGACAACCCCGTGGAGGATCCGGAGAGCATCAGTTCGGCCTTGGCGCTGATCGGGCGCGTCACGGAAACCGACATCGCCACCGACTGGTTCCTGGCGCGGCACTCGCGCATCAGGCCCGCCTCCTGACGGCCCCGGATCCCGCCGGGCTGCTCAGGCGTTCTCGCGGGTGTCGTTGCGGAGGCTGAGGAAGACCAGGACGACCCCGATGTACGTGCACAGCCGCACCGCGTCGGGGATGCCGTTCCAGGTGCCGTTCATCCACATGCCGAACCATTCGCCGCCGATGGCCTGGAAGCCGAAGAACCACAGGAGCAGGGCCACCGTGCAGCCGACGACGCCCCAGCGCTTGGCCTGGTGGAAGGCGGCGTCGTCGCGGCCGACGGCCCTGGCCTGCTGCCAGGCGGACACGAGACAGGTCACCATGATGACCGCCTCGGTGAGGATGACGCCGACGTAGGCGACGTGGTGCGCCCACGTCCACGGGATGGCGCGGTAGTTGATCTGGCTGACCGCGGCGAGCTCGGGCTTCTGGGCGTCCATGGCCAGGACGTGCCGGACGAACTCGAAGTTCGTGCCGTAGTCGGTGAGGTTGCCGAACACGACGAGCAGCGCGAAGCCGCCGACGGTGAAGGTGAGCAGCGCCTTCGCCAGGCGAATGGCGACGATGGTGTCGAAGCGGGCCAAGGTTCTTTCCTTTGACATCTCTGATCGAATGAGCACACGAGCCCAGAGGAGGTGTCCTGCGATGGGGAAAGATCCACGGGGCCCGCTCGCCCGGCGTGGAGGAACTCGCCGGGCCGCTCCACTGGCTCCGTCACTGGTGGTGACGTCGCGGGCCCCTCAGCCTGAGGTGGAACAACGCGACCGATTGTAGCTGCGCTCGCCCCCTGTCCGATCCGCGACCGGCGCGGCTACCCGGCGGGGTCGGGTCGCAGGAGGTCGAGCAGGGCCCGTACGGCCGGGTTGCTGTCGTGGCCGGCCCGGGTGACCAGCGCGACGGTCCGGTCCGCGGTGTTCCCGATGATCGGGACGGCCGTCAGGCCGGCCTGGTGGGCCACGCCCACGGGCAGGACGGCGAGGCCGAGCCCGTGCCTGACCAGCGAGGCCAGCAGTTCGAGCTGGGTGGTCCTGAGCACGATCCGCCGTTTGAGCCCCGCGTCGTGGCACAGCCGGTCGACGACGGTCTGCAGCCCGGTCCCGGCCTGGAACTCGACGAACGGCTCCGCCTCCAGGTCGGCCAGCCGGACGCCGGGCTGCCCGGCCAGCGGGTGGTCGGGGCCCGCGGCCACCGCCAGCGGCTCGGTGTCGCTGTCGATCACCGTGAGCGCCGCGGGCAGCTCGTCGACGCCGCACGCGAGGTAGGCGAGGTCCAGTTCGCCGCTGCGCAACGCCTCGATCATCTCGTCGACCGGGGCCTCCAGGAGGCTGATCTCGACCCCGGGGTACGCCTTCGTGAAGCGGGCCAGCACCTCGGGAAGGTCGATCCAGGTGAGCATCTGGATCGTGCCGAGCGCCACCTGCCCGCGCAGCAGCCCCTGGACGGCGGAGATCTCCGCCTTGGCCGCGCGGGCGTCGGCGAGGATGTGGCGGGCGATCGGGAGGAGGGCGCGGCCGGCGGGGCTGAGCTCGACGCGGCGGGTGGTGCGGTCGAAGAGGGTGGCGCCGAGCTCGCGTTCGAGCTGGCGGATGGATGCGCTCAGTGACGACTGGACGACGTTGACGTCGTGGGCCGCCAGGGTGAAGCTGCGTCGCCGGGCCACGGCGAGGAAGTGCGAGAGCTGCCTGAGCTCCATTTATCGACCGTTTCGATGAGGGCTACCAAGTCTATCTGTTGGACAGAATAGCCTGGTGGAAGGCAGTCTGGGTACTGAGCGTGAACACCGCTGGACAACAAGGGAGTTGGCCTGTGACTGCCAGGAGCATTGCAGCCGAGCCGTTCGATCTGGAGCTGGACCCGGCGACGACGGCGCTGGTCGTGATCGACATGCAGCGGGACTTCCTGCAGCCGGGCGGTTTCGGGGAACTGCTCGGCAACGACGTCTCGCTGCTGCGCGGCGCGATCGAGCCGACGCGGGCGGTCCTGGAGGCGGCGCGGGCCGCCGGGATGCTCGTGATCCACACCCGCGAGGGCCACCGTACCGATCTCACGGACTGCCCGCCCGCCAAGCGGACGCGGGGCGGCAAGACGTTCATCGGCACCGACGGGCCGATGGGCCGCATCCTGGTCCGCGGCGAGGAGGGGCACGACATCGTCCCCGAGCTCTACCCGATCGAGGGCGAGCCGGTGATCGACAAGCCGGGCAAGGGCGCGTTCTACGCGACCGACCTGGAGGCGATCCTGAGCAGCCGGGGGATCCGCACGCTGCTGGTCTGCGGCGTGACCCTGGAGGTGTGCGTGCACACCACGGTGCGCGAGGCCAACGACCGCGGGTACGAGTGCGTGGTCCTGGAGGACTGCGTGGGCTCCTACTTCCCCGAGTTCCTCCGGGTCGGGCTCGACATGATCAAGGCGCAGGGCGCGATCTTCGGCTGGGTGTCGGACTCCAAGCGCGCCGTGGACCTGCTGAACGGCTAGCTCGACATGGTCGCCGTCTCCGCCGGCTATCTGGTGCCGGGGCCGGACTTCGCCGGAACGGTCCACAGCGTCTTCGCGACCGCGTGCAACCTGGCCGTGGACGGCCTCCTGCTGACCGTGCACGACGCCGTCGCGCCGCACACGCCGACGTCCGTCCGTGTGACGGGGTGGCGGCCTGCGGCGCGGGTGGGCGATCCGGTCCGGTGCAGGTCGGGGTTGCTGTCGTTCGGCGCGCACGTGCTCGATCTGCGGGACGTGCCGGTCTGGACGCCACCGCCGCCGGCACGGGCGTCGTCCACGGTCACCGGCTGGCGGCAGGTCGCGGAGCTGCGCGAGCGGTACGTCGAGGCCGAGGGCCTCACCGTGCCCGGCCTCGACGGACGAGCGGAAAGCCTGCTGGAGGCGCTGATCGGACGGCCGCACGACGTGCCAGGGGCCGTGGCGCGGCTGGTCGGGTTCGGGCCCGGCCTGACCCCCAGCGGCGACGACCTGCTGGTCGGCACGCTGGCCGTCCTGTCACGGACCGCCCGGTCAGCGGGCGGCCCGGCGCCCGCGCGGGCGTTCCGCACCCTCGCGGACGGCGTGCGCCGGCACGCCCACCGCACCACCGACGTCGCCGCCCACTACCTGCGGCTCGCTGCCGAGGGCCACTTCAGCGAGCCGATCCTCGACCTGGTGGACGCGCTCGTCACCGGAGCCGACCGCACGGCGGTGCCGGCCCGTACCCAGGCCGCGTTGCGCGTGGGAGCCAGCTCGGGAGCCGACGGCGTCGCCGGCGTCCTGCTCGGCCTGCGCGTACTCGGTTTCTCCCCAGATCGGAAGGCGGCATGAGCAGCATTCGCGAACATCGCATCTACCCCAACCGCTATCAGGACTCGGTCGCCCTGATGGCGCTCTCCGCGGCGCTGGCCGAGCTGCCCGGCATCCGGACGGCCTCCGTCGTGATGGGGACCGGCACCAACCTGGACAACCTCCGGCAGGCCGGACTGGGCGAGGTGCAGGCCGGCCCCGGCGACCTGGTCGTCGCGGTGCTGGGCGAGGAGCAGGCCACCGCGCAGGCACTGGAGCTGGCCGACGAGCGGCTGTCCGAGCAGCCGTCCCGCGAGACCGCCGGCGACGTTGCGGCGCCGCCGCTCCGGAGCCTGCGGCAGGCCGTGGAGCAGAACCCGGCGCACAACCTGGCGCTGATCTCGGTGCCCGGACCGTACGCCGCCGCCGAGGCGCTGAAGGCGCTGCGGCTCGGGCTGAACGTCATGGTGTTCAGCGACAACGTCCCGATCGACCAGGAGATCGAGATCAAGCGCTTCGCCGAGGAGCGGGACCTGCTCGTGATGGGCCCCGACTGCGGCACCGCGATCGTGGACGGCCTTCCGCTCGGCTTCGCCAACGTCGTGCGGCGTGGCCGCGTCGGCGTGGTGGGCGCGTCGGGAACCGGCATGCAGGAGATCACCTCACGGGTGCACCAGCTCGGAGAGGGCATCTCGCAGGCGTTCGGCACCGGCGGCCACGACCTGTCGGCGGAGGTCGGAGCGATCTCCATGCTCCGCGGGCTGCGCGCCCTGGCCGCCGACGAGAAGACGGACGTCATCGTGCTGGTCTCCAAGCCTCCGGCCGAGACGGTCGCCAAGACCGTGGTCGAGGAGGCGCGCACGCTCGACGTGCCCGTCGTGATCTGCTTCCTCGGCGCCGACCCGGCCGCGTTCGGCGGCGACACCCCGGGGGTGCGGTTCGCCGGCACGCTGGCCGGGGCCGCCGACGCCGCGGTGGCGCTCGTCCGGGGGGAGGCCCGGCCCGAGGATCGGCCGGTGGAGCCGTACGAGCAGGTGAGTCTCGCACCGGAGCAGCGTGACCTGCGCGGCGTGTTCACCGGTGGCACGTTCTGCTACGAGGCGCAGCTCCTGGCCTTGGCCGAGGGCGTGCGGGCCGCGTCGAACACGCCCGTGGCGGGCAACACCGCGCCGGCGGACGTCGCCGTCAGCGTCGGGCACACGATCCTCGACCTGGGCGACGACGTGTTCACGCGGGGGCGGCCGCATCCCATGATCGACCCGGCGCCGCGCGACGAGCGGCTGCTCGCCGAGGCCGCCGACCCGGCCACCGCCGTCGTCCTGTTCGACGTCGTGCTCGGGTACGGCGCGGCCGACGACCCGATCTCCGGCCTGCTCGACGCCATCGGCCGGGCGCGGGCCGGACGCGAGGGCCCCGCCCCGGCGTTCGTCGCGCACGTCTGCGGCACCGACGACGACCCGCAGGACCGGTCGGCCGTCGTGGCGCGGCTGCGCGAGGCCGGCGTCCTGGTGGCGGAGAACAACGCCCAGGCGGCCGTGATCGCCGCCCGGATGACCCCGTGACCGGGGTAGGAAGGCAGAGACATATGTGGAGCGAGCACCTCGACGTGGTCAACGTCGGTCTCGCCGGGTTCGGGGACGACATCCGCGCCGCCGGAGGGTCCGTGACCACCCTGGACTGGCGTCCTCCCGCGGGAGGCGACCCGGCGGCCGCGCTGGCGCTGGCCAGGCTCGTCCGCCACCCGGAGGTCGAGCGGGCCAACCAGGTCGCCTTCGAGCGGTACCTGTCCGCGCGGCCGGTGCTGACGGACGTCGTACCGGCGAAGGAGGCCATCCCCGAGCTGGCCGCGGAGCGGCTGATCCTGCACTCGGGCCCGCCCATCGCCTGGGAGCGGATGGCCGGCCCGGTCAAGGGCGCGATCGCCGGGGCCGTCGTGTTCGAAGGCTGGGCGCGGACCCCCGAGCAGGCGGCCGAGCTCGCCGCGTCGGGCGCGATCTCCTTCTCCCCGGCGCACCACTACGGCGCGGTCGGCCCGATGGCCGGCGTCATCAGCCCGTCGATGCCCGTCTGGGTGGTGCGCGACGCCACCTCGGGCAACCTCGCCTACAGCAACTTCAACGAGGGCCTCGGCAAGGTGCTGCGCTTCGGCGCGAACGGTCCGGAGGTGCTCGACCGGCTGAGGTGGATGGGCACCGAGCTGGCCACGGCGCTGCGGCCCGCCGTCCGGCGGCTGGACGGCCTCGATCTCAAGCCGCTCATCGGCCAGGCGCTGCACATGGGCGACGAGGTGCACAACCGCAACGCGGCGGCCACCGGCCTGCTGCTCAAGCAGCTGCTGCCCGCGCTCATCGCGACCGGGCCGGACAACGCCGTGCTGCGCAGGGCCGCCGAGTTCATCACCGGCAACGACCACTTCTTCCTGAACGTGTCGATGGCGGCCTGCAAGGCCATGCTCGACGCCGCCGCCGGGGTGCCGCACAGCTCGATGGTCACCGCGATGGCGCGCAACGGCGTCAACTTCGGCATCCGCGTCTCCGGCACCGGCGACCGCTGGTTCCAGGCGCCGGCCAACCCCGTCGACGGTCTCTTCTTCCCCGGTTACGGCCTGGACGACGCCGCCCCCGACCTGGGCGACAGCGCGATCACCGAGACCGCGGGGCTCGGCGGCTTCGCGATGGCCGCCTCGCCGGCGATCGTCAAGTTCGTCGGCGGCACGCCGGCCGACGCCACCGCGCACAGCCGGCGGATGCGGGAGATCACGATCGGCACGAACCCGGTGTTCACCCTGCCCGCGCTCGACTTCGGCGCGAGCGCGGCCGGCATCGACGTGCGCGCCGTCGCCGACACGGGCATCCAGCCGGTCATCAACACCGGCATCGCGCACAAGGAGGCCGGTGTCGGGCAGATCGGCGCGGGCGTCACCACGGCGCCGCTGCCCTGCTTCACCCAGGCGGTCGTCGCCCTCGCCGACGGGCTCGGGCTCGCCGCCGGAGCGGCGGGGGCGGCGGCATGAAGGCCGGGCTCGCCGTCGTCGCCTTCGGCGGGAACGCGCTCGTCCGCGACGCCGCCCACGAGGCGATTCCGTACCAGTACGACACGGTCGTGCGGACCGTGCCGGCCATCGTCGACATGATCGCCAAGGGCTGGGACGTCGTGGTCACCCACGGGAACGGCCCGCAGGTCGGCTTCATCCTGCGCCGCTCCGAGCTGGCCGCCGCCGAGGTCGCGCCGGTGCCGCTGGACTACGCGGTCGCCGACACCCAGGGCGCGATCGGGTACATGTTCACCAAGGCGCTCTCCAACGAGCTCGCCGTACGCGGCCTGAGCCGCCCGGTGGTCAGCCTGGTGACGCAGACCGTGGTCGACCCCGCCGATCCGGCCTTCGACCGGCCCACCAAGCCGATCGGGTCGTTCTTCGACGAGGAGACCGCCCGCCGCTACGCCGACGAACTCGGCTGGACGGTGGCCGAGGACTCCGGACGCGGCTGGCGCCGTACGGTGGCCTCGCCCGAGCCCGTCGAGATCGTCGAGCTCGGCACCATCCGCGACCTCGTCGGCGGCGGAACCGTGGTGGTGGCCGGCGGCGGCGGAGGCGTGGCCGTCGCCCGCGACGCCACGGGCCTGCTCACCGGCGTCGAGGCGGTGATCGACAAGGACCGCGCCGCAGCGCTGCTCGCCGCCGAGCTCGGCGCGGACCTGCTGGCCATCCCGACCGGCGTGGACCGGGTGGCGATCCACTTCGGCACGCCGCGGGAGCAGTGGCTCGACCACCTCACCCCGGACACCGCCGCCGAGTACGCCGCCGAGGGGCACTTCGGAGAGGGCAGCATGCGGCCCAAGGTGGAGGCGATCATCGACTTCCTGCGGGCCAGGCCCACGTCGTACGGCCTGATCACCGCCCCCGACCGGCTCGCCGACGCCCTGTCCGGCACGACCGGCACCTGGATCAGCAAGGGAGAAACAGCATGACCGGCACCACCACCGGCGTGGCGCTCGCCGTCAACGGCACGCTGATGCGCGGCCTCGAACTCAACGGCAACCTCACCGGCGCCGGCGCCACGTTCCTGCGCGAGGACGCCACGGCCCCCTGCTACCGGCTGTGGAGCATCGACGACCGGCACCCCGCGATGATCCGCACCACCGACGGCAGCGGCGTGTCGGTCGAGGTGGAGGTCTGGGAGGTGCCCGCCGAAGGGCTGGCCGGGGTGCTGCTGTCCGAGCCCGCCGGACTGTCCGTCGGCAAGGTCAGCCTCGCCGACGGCACGGAGGTGCTGGGCGTGATCGGCGAGCCGTTCCTGGTGGCGGGCAAGCGGGAGATCACCGAGTTCACGGGCTGGCGGCGGTACGTCGCGACGCTCGGAGAGGGTTGACCATGACGACCGAGACCCCGGCCGAGAGGGCCCAGGCCGCGACCGGCGCGCCCGGCTACCGGATCGCGCTGATCCTGCTGGGCATCATCATCACGCCGGTCGTGCTGTCCTCGCCGACGCTCGGCAGCGGCCTGCCCTTCCCGAGCGTGCTCGTCGTGACCTCCGCCGACTTCGGCAGCTTCGCCAGGGGCCGCAGGCAGGCCCTGACCGGCGGCGTGCTCGCCTTCGGGATCGCCTACCCGCTGCTGTTCGTGGCGGGCGCCGTGCCGGCGGCGCTGACCGGGCGGACCGCGCTCATCGACGCCATGGCGTTGATCGCCTCGGCGCTGCCGGCGGTCGCGCTGCTGGTGTTCGCCTCGATCACCGCGAACGCGGGCAACATCTTCCAGGGCACGCTCGCCGTGTCGTCGCTGATCCCCAAGGCCCGGAAGTGGCAGGTCTCGATCGCGCTCGGCGCGGGCGCGGCCGTGCTCGGCAGCTTCGACGTCTCGGCCTGGCTGCCGAACTTCCTGCTCTTCCTCGGCATCGCGGCGCCGCCGGTGGCGGGCATCATCATCGCCGACTTCCTCCTCTACCGGCGCAACGGCTACGACACCGGCGCGCTGTCGTACGGCGCCGCGGTCAGGCTGCCGACGTTCGTGGCGTGGGCGGGCGGGTCGGTCGTCGGCTACCTCACCGCGTACGGCACGTTCTCCCTCACGCACATCCCGTCGATCGACTCCCTCCTGTGCGGCGGCCTCCTCTACGCCCTGATCACCGCTCTGGCCACGTCCAGCCGCCGGGAACGTGTCGCCTAGGCGCGCCGGAAGGAGGTCTCCATCAGGTGCCAGAACGAACGGAAGCGTGTGGCGCCGAGCAGGCACGAGGTGTCCAACTCCCAGGCCTCCCATTCGCCGCCCGCAGTGACGACGTACGGATTGAGCAGGTAGACGAGGCCCTCGACGTCCTCGGAGACGCGCAACGTGTGCGGCAGGAAGTCGCCGACCTCGAAATACTGCGGTCCTGAGGTGCGTCGTAGTCGAAGGAATAGTCGTCGGGCAACTCCGGAACGGGGGAGCCCGGCGGCGGGCCCCATGTGTGTGCGAGGTGCGGGTCCACGTCGCGGAGCCACCCGGCCTCGGCGATGGGGAGTATGTGCAGGCTGGTGAAGGACTCCACGTCCCAGCCGTTGGTCACCAAGAGGAACTCCCGGTAGCTGGGCGGCAGGCGGAGGCCGAGGCGCTCCTCGTGCAGCAGGATCTCGGCCTCGGACGCGGGGGCCGTGCCCAGCCACTCGGGCGGGTAGGACGAGGAGTCCTCGCCGGGATCGTCGTCCGTGCCGCTCATCGTGTGGAGACGCGCGGCCCAGGGGTAGCGGGGGGCGTTCATGGACGTACCGTATCCAGGGGAAGGGCCCCCGGTGATCATGCCTGGAGCAGATCCGGGACGTCCTCACCGTCTCCGGCCAGGCCGAGCGCCAGGCCCTCCTCCAGCGGCACCACGCGGAACCGGAACACCGGCTCCAGGAGACATCGGCGTCCAAGGCGCTGATCGAGCACCTCATGCGGTGCACCGCGGACGACTTCACCCGATGCCCCGACTACCGGCGGATGGCCGAGAGCACCACCGGGCCGCACGACCTCGACAAGGGCGGCTGCGTGATCTGAGACGCCGCCGTGGCCTCATCTGCCGGCGGCGCCGGATCCGCGCGCGGGCAGGGCGGCGCTGACGGTGAGGCCGCCCCCGGGGACCGCGTTCGCCGACAACCCGCCGCCGAGCTCCGCGAAACCGGCGCGCCTGACGCGCAGGCGGTCGGCCAGCCGTTCCGTCGGCGGGCCCGCGCCGTCGGCGCTCACCGTCAGGCGCAGTCCGCGGGCGTTCACGGTGAGCGCGACGCTCACACACCGAACGGACGCGTCCGCCGCCAAGACGTCCAGCACGTCGAGGATCGTGGCACGGACGAGCCCCTCGACGCGACCCCGCAGGGGCTCGGCGGGAAGCTCTCCTCGCAGGTGCTCATGGTCGCGGCCGCCCACCCGCTCGCCGATCGCGAGTCGGTGTGCAGAGAGGACTTCGGCGACCTCACCTTCGCCGCCCATGGCTCGCCGATCCCGGTGTCGATGGAGGAGGTCTTCCAGCCCTTCCGCACGCCGTCCGGGCGTCCGATCAGCCGCGGGCCCATGGTCTACAACTGGGCGGACATCCTCAAGGTCGTCGGCGCCGGTCAGGGTGTGATCGCCACGGTGGAGGAGGTCACCCGCTTCTACCCGTGGCCCGACCTCGCCTACGTGCCCATCCGGGACGCCCCGCCGGTCTCCTGGGCCTTCGCCTGGCGCACCTCGGCGGAGAACGACCTCATCCGCCACTTCGCCGAGGCGGCCGCCTGTCCCACGCCCGGTTCTCAGAGCGCGGCTGAGGACACCGGTCCGTACCGTGCGGCCGGAGCGCCGGTCAGGTAGGCCCAGTAGCGGTCGCCGTAGGAGCAGTGCCACCACTCGCTGGGGTGGTTGGTCAGACCGACCGTGGTCAGCGCCGCGCCGAGGATGCGACGGTGTTCCCGTGCCTCCGTGGAGATTGCCCGGTGTTGGTCACCCGGTACGAGTAGGTGATCAGCTCACCGGCGGCGCCGAACGACGTCGAGGACGCCGACTTCTCCACGCTGATCGCCGGCTCGTTCATCGGGACGAAGGTGACGGTCGACTCGCCCGGCAGGTTGAGCCCGGTGGACGAGGTGATGTTCGAGGCGTCGTTGGTGTACGTGGCGGCCGTCGTCGACGTCACGTCCACGGTCACGAGGCAGAACGCCTGACCGGCGTTCAGGCGCCCGCCGGTGAGCGAGACCTCCGTGCCCCGTCGGGAGCTGTGAGCGTCCCGGCCGGACACGTCGTGGTGGCCTGATGTCGTCGAACGCGTCCTACTGCGGCGGTCTGCGATGGGCCGGTGGCGCGCCGACGCGCGACCGGGGGAGACGCCGACCCTTTGCGTCCGGCACGAGAATGCGGGGGAACCCTTGGAGAAACAGGGGAAACGCAGGTGAGAGCGCGCCTACAGGCCCGGTGGCGAGGCCGACACCACCTCGACCGCCGCGGCCACGAGATCGTCGACGACCAGGCAGGCGGGAGCGTCGCCCCAGGCTCGCTCCGTGGCCCGCCCGTCGCCGGTGCGAACCAGGATCGGGCGTACGCCGGCGGCCTGTGCGGCCGCGATGTCCGACGACCGGTCGCCGATCAGGCAGCTCTCCGACAGGTCGAGGTTCAGCTCGGCGGCCGCGCGTCGGATCATGGCCGGGCTGGGCTTCGGCGCGTCACCCACGTTGTAGCGGGCGGAGATCGCCTGTTCCCCGGCCACCGGACTGCTGTAGATCGCATCGACGGCGACCCCTTCGCCGGCCAGCAGCTCGGACATCCGATCATGGACCTCGTCCAGGGTTCCCGGTTCCACGTAGCCGAGGCCGACGCAGGACTGGTTCGTCACGACGACCAGGGCGTACCCGTGATCACGCAGCAGCCGGAGCGCGGGTGCCGCGCCCGGCAGCAGGTGCATCGCCCCAGGGCCGTGTCTGTAGGTCGGGAGCGTGTTGACGCAGCCGTCGCGGTCGAGGAACACCGCCTTCCGGGCGGGTGCCTCACCCGCGAGACGAACCTGCTCATGCCGGACGGCGCCGACCCGGCCGCCGTCGAGCTCGATGTCGAAGATCCGGTACGGGTGCGGATGCTCGACCAGCGCCGGCGTGACGCTGAAGGTGGTCGATCCGATCGTGGTCGGCTCGGCCCCCGGATGGTAGTGCCCGGACAGGGACAGGACGACCCGGCCGGAGTCGCTGGTCCGCCGCCGGAGCTCCTCACCTTCGGCGTAGGTGTGCGGGTAGCCCTCGTCCAGCCGTGGCGTGATGACGAAGTGCTGGAGATGGACCTGCGGACGCGTGCCGGGGTCGAGCAACGACGAGTCGAACCGCTCCCGTTCGGTCAGCGTGCGACGCGGCACGTTGCCGGTCGACTCGCGATCCCAGAAGCTGACGACGCGTAGCCCGCCGACGTCCCGGACGAACGGTCCAGACCCCAATTCCTCGGCGTGCACGCGATAGCTGTCGTGATTGCCGGGAACGGCGATCCACTCGATGCCGCACTCGTCGAGCATCCGCCGCACGAGACGATAGTCCGCGCGCACCCGCTGCCAGGCCAGGCCGTCGCGGGCGGCGTCACGCTCGGGGGCGAACAGGTATCCCGGGACGTCCACCAGGTCGCCGGTGATCACGATCAGCTGGGCGCCACGACGGCGGGCGTCGTCGAGCGCGGCCGCCAGCAGCTCGGGAGCCGCACGACTGCGCCGCACCGGCACCGTGGAATGTCCAGGGATGCGGCTTCGGAGATGTATGTCGGTTATGTGGGCGATGCGCATCGGGGATGCTTCTCCTGTCGTGCCAGCGCGTGACTCGAACAGCCTGCGTCCGTCGCGTGACCGTGGTCGGCACTGGCTGAGGCTGTGAGGAATGGTCTGTCCGGTGAGAGCGGCCGCTCTGCTACCGGAAGGCACCGGATCGAGCCGGTGAGATCACCCGGCCGGCGGGGCCGTCGACTGCCGGACCTTGAGCTCGACGGGAAGCTCCCGATGAGGTCTGTCGATCTCGTCGCCGTTCAGGGCGCCGATCAGCATCGTCGCCGCCTGCCGTCCGATCTCGAACCGGTCGAGCGCGATCGTGGTCAGTGCCGGGCCGAGCAGGCGCGAGGTCGGGAGGTCGTCGTGACCGACGACGCTGAGGTCGTGGGGGATCCGGAGCCCGGTCTCGATCGCGGCCTCGTAGACGTAGTGCGCCAGCAGGTCGCTGTCGGTCATGACGGCGGTCGGACGATCGTCTCCGGACAGCGCGCGGACCACCCGCTCGACCGTCTCGTCGGCGTTGCCGCCGGAGATGACGCGGGACGCGAGCCCCTGGGCCTTCATCATCCGGCGGAACAGGGACACCCGTTCCGACGCCGACGACAGCCCGGGGTTGGTGAGCAGGGCGATCCGGCTGTGCCCGAGTTCGAGAAGATGGTCGACGGCCGACCGCACCGCCTGGGAGGCGTTGCCGCGGATGCTCATCGCACCCGACGACCTCGCGCTGCGCGCCGAGTTGACCAGCACCAACGGGCGATCGGACTCGTCCTGCCAGGTCGCCAGCACGGCCTTGCCGTCGATCGGCGCGATCGCCAGCCCGTCGAGCTGCCGGTTGGTCATGGCCCTGATCATGTTGGTCTCGCGCGCCTGGTCGAGGTCGGAGGTGCCGACCAGCACCTGATAGCCCCGCTCCTCGGCGGCGCCGCTGAAGCCGTCGATCAGGCGCAGGTAGCCGGGGTTGCTCAGGTTCCGGCTGATCAGGCCGAGCATGTTGGAACGCTCGACCCGGAGTGCGCGCGCGGCGAAGTTCGGGCGGTAGCCCTGCTCCGCGGCGATCGCCCGCACGCGCGCCCGAAGCTCGTCGCTCACACCGGGGCGGCCGTTGAGGGCCATGCTGACCGCGGTCGGACTGATGCCGATGATCGCCGCCAGCCCCTTGAGGGTCGGACCGCTGGACATTCTCGGCATCAGACGCCCCGGCTCGCCATCGGCTCGCCGTCCGCGGCGTAGGAGTATCCGGCGTTGGGCCCTACCACGGCGTCTATTGTGCCACTTCGCTCGATGATCGGCAGCGTCGGCGAGGTGAGCGAATTGCCGCTGACGACGGTCGCCGCGATCTCCCCGCCGACCGCGGCGTCCAGGTGGACAGCGGGCCCGCCGGTGCAGCTCACCACGTTGCCGGTGATCGCGACGCCGGTCACCCGACGGTTGCCGCCGGTCCTGATCCGGATCCCGGCGGCGGTGCCGGTGAAGGTGTTCGCGGTGATCGAGACGGCGCTGGTGTTCGTCAGGTTGACCGCCCAGCAGGACAGGTCGGTGGCGGTGTTGTTGGCGATCACGACCGAACCGTGCTGGAGACTCGGATGTCCCGTGTGACAGCCGACGAACGTCGGATAGCCGGAGCAGAAGTTGTCGATCACCCGGACGTGGCTGCTGTGGGTGTCGTCCTCGGCGCCCCAGGCCGTCAGCCCCGGTGCGGCCAGGTCGAGGCTGACCGCCTCCGTCTGGTACGCGTGCGGTTCGCGAGCGATCCCGGTGACGAAGCGGCATCCGGAGATGGTCACGTTGCAGGTCGAGTTCGTCTCGATGGCGTGCCACTCGGGCATGTTCCGGATCTCCAGATCGCGAACCTGGACGTCCCTCGCGTGGTTGAACACCATGCCGAAGGACGGCCGGGGATTCTCGAAGCCGTTCACGTCCCAGACGCCGCCCTCGACCACGATGTTCCCGGGCCCGTCGTGCGCGCCGACGGTCCGGTCGCCGCCGTACGGCCCGTTGACCAACATCGTCTCGATCGGCCCGGTCCGCACGATGCGCGTCGCGGGTGTGAGCGTCAGACGGGTGCCGGCGTGCACCCGCAACGGCGCCTCGCGGAGCCGCCACTCCCCGGGCCCGACGATCACCCGCCCGCCGGCGGACCCGGCCACTTCGTCCAGCGCCTGCTGCAATTCGCGCTCGTCCCGCGCCCCGCTCTGACCAACGACCTCGACCACGGCTCGACCTGTCACGTACGCCTCCGCCTTGCCGAAACTGTTATTTACGGCTCGTCCCGCCGGTGTTACCGTGCCAACTGTAACGTTGAAGTTGAGCGTGGTCGAGACAGAGGATTGATGCCGTGACGTCCATTCAGGGGAGGGGCATGACGGACCGTGAGGCCGTCGCCGCCCGTCCCGGCGCGACGACCCTGATCCCTCCGGACCCGCGGTCGTCACCGCCCGCCGGACGGATGCGACGTCTCGCGCACGCACTGCGACAGCACAAGGTGATCTATCTTCTGCTGTTACCGGGAATGCTCTACTTCCTGGTGTTCCACTACCTTCCGCTGGGCGGCGTGTCGATCGCCTTCATGGACTACTCGCCGTTCCTGGGGCTGAGCGGCTCGACGTGGTCCGGGCTGGACAACTTCGCCAAGCTGTTCGACGATCCGGAGTTCGTCGGCACGGTACGCAACACTCTGATCATCTCGTTCCTGCAGATCGCGTTCGCGTTCCCCGCTCCGATCCTGCTGGCGCTGCTGCTCAACTCGCTGCTCAGCGAGCGGACGAAGCGCGTGGTGCAGGCCGTCGTGTACCTGCCGCACTTCCTGTCCTGGGTGATCGTGATCGCCGTCTGGCAGCAGGTGCTGGGCGGTGCGGGCGCCTTGGCCGACCTGTTCCAGCGGCTCGGCCTCGACGGCGTCAACGTGATGGCGAACGCCGAGACGTTCAAGATCCTGCTGACCTCCCAGGTGATCTGGAAGGACGTCGGATGGGGGACGATCATCTTCTTCGCCGCCATCGCCTCGATCCCTCCCCAGCTGTACGAGTCGGCCGCGGTGGACGGGGCCGGATCGCTGCGACGCACCTGGCACATCACCCTTCCGGGAATCCTGCCGGTGATGGTCCTGCTGCTCATCCTCAGGCTGGGCAACGTCCTGTCCGTCGGTTTCGAGCAGATCCTCCTGCAACAACCGTCCGTCGGGGCCGAGGCGGCGCAGGTGCTGGACACGTTCGTCTACTTCCGCGGCGTGCTCGGTGGCGACTGGGGCATCGGCGCCGCCGCCGGCCTGCTCAAGGGCGCCATCGGCACCCTGATGATCGTCGCCGCGAACCGCATCGCGCACCGCGCCGGCAGCGAAGGACTGTTCTGATGACGTCATCCCACCAGCCGGTCTGGGTCGAACGACCGAACCGGGTCGTGACGACGATCAAGGGGATCCTGATCGGCGCGATCCTGCTGGTCATGATCTACCCCTTGGCGTACGTGATCCTGAACTCGTTCGCCGGCCCGGAGGCCACGACGACCGCCGGGCTGATCCCGAGCGAGTGGAGCCTCTCGTCGTACAGCACGATCTTCAAGGGCGGGATCGTGCAGCGGTCGTTGATCGTCTCGATCCTGATCACGCTCGTCGGCACGGCGCTGTCGCTGGTCGTCACCTCGACCCTGGCCTACGCGCTCACCAAGACCCGGCAGGTCCCGGGGATCCGGCCGGCCCTTTACCTGGTCCTGCTGACGATGATCTTCAGCGCCGGCATCATCCCGAACTACCTGGTGGTGAAGGCGTTCGGGCTGCTCGACTCCTACTGGTCGCTGATCGTCCCCGTGCTGGCGTCCGCCTTCAACGTGGTGGTGATGCGGAACTTCTTCATGCAGTTGCCGCGGGAGCTGTTCGAGGCCGCGCGGATCGACGGCGCCGGGGAGCTGAGCATCTTCATCAAGATCGTGCTGCCGCTGTCCAAGGCGGTGCTGGCGGTGATCGGGCTGTTCTACGCGGTGTCGTACTGGAACTCGTTCTTCAACGCGCTGCTCTACCTCAACGACTCGTCGAAGTGGCCGATCCAGCTGGTACTGAACTCGTACGTCCTCCAGGGGGCGTCGATGAGCTCGATGAACGGCGCCGAGATGTACAACCTGCCCTCCAGCCAGTCCGTGCAGATGGCGGTTCTGGTGATGGCCACGGTCCCGATCCTGATCGTCTACCCGTTCCTGCAGAAGTACTTCACCAAGGGCGTGCTGACCGGCGCCATCAAGGGCTGACCGCCCGCGCCGCCGCCACCCGTCACCACTTCGCGCCTCAGACCAACTTGGGAGTTTCCGCATGTCCTCACAGTCGAATTCGCCGCGTGCCGGCGGCGTCCCCATGAGCCGGCGGGCCGCGCTCGGCCTGGGGTTCGGCGCCGTCGCCGGGGTGGCCCTGACCGGCTGCGCGTCCGGTGGCGCGGGTCCGTCCGGCACGAGGAAGGCCGCGGTGCCGCCGCCGACGTACGTCGCGCCGCCGGTCTATCCGGGGGCCATCGTCCCGGAGGTGCCCGGTGTCCCGACGGCCTATGCCTCGATGCCGAAGAAGCTGACCAGGACCGTCGCCGCGGTGCCGGGCCGCGGCGGCGCCGTCCGGCATTTCCACCTGACCTGGGGGCCGCCGGCGACCCCGCTCGCCGAGAACCGGTGGTGGCAGGGGCTCAACGAACGTCTCGGCGTGGACTTCAAGGTGACGGAGGTGTCGGCGGGCAGTTACGACGCGAAGTTCGCCACCATGCTGGCCGGCGGCGACCTTCCCGAGGTCGTCCAGCTGACCTTCACCGCGGGCTGCATGAAGGCCGTCAAGCAGGGCGCGTTCGCCGATCTGAGCGAGACCCTGTCCGGCGACAAGGTGCTGGAGTACGCCAACCTGGCCAACGTCCGCACCGAGCAGTGGCAGGCGTGCACCATCAACGGCGGGTTGTGGGGCGTCCCGATCGACGTGCCCGTCGAGCTGCTGGAATTCCGGTACCGGAAGGACTGGGCGGAGAAGGTCGGCTTCTCCAAGCCGCCGGCCGACGCCGCCGAGACGGCCGAGCTCCTGGTCGCGATGACGAAGGGGAACCCGGAGAGCGGCAAGAAGACCTGGGGGCTGACGGCCTTCCCAGGGATGGCCCTCGACCTAGCCTACGGCATGTTCGGCGTACCCAACAACTGGCGATACGAAGGCGGCGCGCTCACCCACGCCATCGAGACCCCGCAGTTCGAGGCGGCCATCGCCTGGCTGACCGCGCTGTGGAAGAAGGGCGGGATGCATCCCGACGCGCTGGCTCTGGGCAGCCAGACCGACCGCTACCGGGCCTTCGTCGTCCAGGGCCAGGTCGGCATGGCGGTGGACTCGGCGGCGAACTTCCACCGCCCGAACTCCCAGTACGGCGCGGTGGTCGCCAAGCTGGACGGCGCCTTCGCCGCGTTCGTCCCGCCGGGTCATGACGGGTCGAGCAAGGCCGTCTTCCGGAAGACCGCAGGGGTCTACGGCATCAACGCGATCTCGGCCGAGGTCGCCAAGGACAAGGAGCGCCTGGCCGAGATCCTCCGGCTGCTCAACTGGCGGCGCGGGCCCGTGGGCAGCGAGGAGTGGTACTACCAGGGCTGGGGGGCCGAGGGCGAGTACTTCACCCGCGGGGACGACGGGGATCCGGTCGCGGTCGAGGGCACCAACCTCGACGCGGACAAGGGTGCCATCGCCTACGGACTGACACCGCAGAGCTGGATCTTCCCGACCGCCAAGGAATGTGTGGAGACCAACTCCCAGATGGTCCGCCAGTCCGTCGCCAGCGCGGTCGAAGGGCTCCAGTCGGACACCCAGGACGCCCGCGGCGCCCAGCTCGACCAGCTCTTCGCCACCTACATCAACCAGATCGTGGTCGGCTCCCGGCCGCTGAGCGACATCAAGACCTACCGCCAGGCCTGGCGCAGCCAGGGAGGCGACCAGATCCGCCGCGAGTTCCAGGAGCAGTTGAAGCGGCGTTGACAGCCACGTTCCCGACCCCGGAAAGGGAGACGACATGACAGTGAGTCGACGGGCCGCGCTCGCGGCCGGTGTACTGGGCGGCGCCGCGGTGATGGCGACGGGCGGCGCCTCGGCGGCCCAGGCCGCACCGAGCGGGCCCGGCCCGAATCCGCCGGTCGCGGGGGAGTCCGACAGCGTGCGCAGGTTACGGCAGCAGCTCAACCTCGCCGCCGTCGGAGACCGGAGCCTGGAACGTGACGCCGGCGGGCGTTGTGTGGTGGTCGCCCCGGCGGGCGTCCACGTGCTCAAGCGACCCCTGATGATCGGCGGCAACACCACGCTGCGGGCGGCGGGCGCCACCTTCACCTCCGACATCGCGGTCCAGCCGCAGACGTACCACAAGGACAAGAACCAGCACTCCCCGGAGCCGACCTACCCGGATTCGTTCGTCAGTGTCGGAGCGGTGAACTCCCGCGAGGCGACGTTGTTGCTCAACGCCGTCCCCGATGACTGCACCGGCTACCGGGCAGCCGGCAACATCCGGCTGGAGGGCGGCACATGGGACCCGACGGCGCACTTCGTGCGGAACGCGACCGGTGACGATCGTGCCCGGGCGACGGCCGCGCCGCCGATGAACGCGATCACCTTCGAGCACACGCACGACGTCGAGCTGTCCGGCGTCACCGTACGCAACGTCAAGTGGTGGCACGGAGTCGAGCTGAACGCCGTCCACACGGTGACCGTCAGCGAGTGCCGGTTCGAAGGCTGGGTCGAGGCGCCGACGGCCGGGCTGTGGCACGGTGAGGCGGTGCAACTCGACCTGCCGACCGACGGGACCACCTGGGGCGGGGTCGCCGACAACACCCCGACCACCAACGTCCGGATCATCGACAACTACTGCGGCGCGTCGCAGGAGTATCCGGGCTGGGGCAAACTCACCGGCTCCCACACCGGCGCTCCCGGAGCGGTGCACAGCGACGTGTGGATCGAACGCAACCTGATCGAGAACGCGAAGTGGGACGCGATCGGACCGATGAACACCTCCCGGGTCGTCATCCGGGAGAACACGATCAGGTCGAGCTGGGGCGGCGTCTACGTGAAGTCGATCAGCCCGAATCCGAACGGAACGATCGACATCATGGGCAACGACATCACGCTGACCGAGGGGTCGACCCGGCCCGCCGTCGGCGTGAACGCCACCAACGCCGCCCTGCCGGTCGGCGATGTGGCGGTCTACGCGAACACGGTCCGGGGCGGCGGGTTCAGCTACAGCGCCAACGTCACCTTCAGGCGGGAGCCCCAACGGTGACGTCACATCCGGGTCGCCCGTCGTGCCCTTCGAGGGCCGCAGCGACGGTTTGACGATCCCGCCCCAGGGGCCGGGCGGTGCGCGGCGTCCGCGTCCCGCCCGGCTTCCGTCGCCGTTTCTACAGGGTGACGACGGTTCCGGTGAGACGGGCTTCCTGTGCCGCCCATGCGATCTCGTGACTGTGCAGGCTCTCGCGGGGGTCCGGAGAGGATCGGGGACGGGGCGTTCCCGCTGAGGGCGTCCAGGAACGCGGTGACCAGGCCCTGGTCGCCGCCGCTGTGACCCTCCGCGGGCGGGTTGTCGATGACCTCGACGTTCCCGGTCACGAAGTCGGTCACGGTCAGTTGGGCGCCGTCCGCGAGCCGCGGCTGCTCGGCGAGCAGCCTTCCCGGCGTCCCGGATCGGGCTCGGCCACGGCGGTGAGCCTGGCGCGGACGTCCGCCGTCGCGTGCCTCGTGTATCTCGTCCCCCGGTCGCCCGCACCGACCAAAGCCAGCCCAACCTGTCGCATGTCCCCAACTCCAATTATGAGAAGACGCGACGTAAAGCTAGGGTTACCGCATCCCGACCGTCAAGGGGCCTTATGACAACTCTCGGTGTTACCAACGACACCGCCCTGCTGCGTCGTCTCAACACGCGCGCCACCCTGCCCGTCCTGCGCCAGGGCGGGCCGCAGACGCTGACCCAGCTCGCCCGCGCCGCCGGCCTGTCGCGGCAGACGGCTGAGGTGGCGCTGTCCGACCTGACCGAACGAAGGCCGGCGGAGGAGTGCTCGCCGACCGAGGGCTGGGAGGACTCGTCCGTCGTGCTCGCCGAGGCGGGACGGGTCGTGGGCGGCGGGTTCTCGCGCGCGGGGGAGTCGTCGCTGCTCATGCGGGTACGGGCCCACCTGGCCGAGACGTGCCTGAACCCTCCCGAGGTCACGCTGTCCACGTTCGGCGAGGAGAGCATCGCGCTCGGCGCGGTAGGCATGGCACTCGACCACGTCGAGCGGGAACGGCTCGGGCTGTGACCGGAGAAGGCGGCCTCCCGTGTCCTTAGAGGTTGTGCTCGCGGCCGTCTTCGCCCTGGTCACAGGCGTCAACGACGGCGGCGCCCTGCTGGCCCCCGGCCACAAGCTGCCCACGGTACGGCCCCGTACCGGCATCGCCGTGCTCGTCGCGATGAACGCGCTGGTCCCCCTGCTGACCCAGGAGGTGGCGCAGACCTTCACGCGACGCCTGGCCACGCCACAGGGCCCGCACGCCCGGCAGGCGGTGGCGGTGGCGGTGATCGCGGCGCTGGTCGTCGTCCTCACCCTCAGCCATTTCGGCAAGCCCACCAGCCTCACCCTGGCCATCGTCGGAGGGCTCACCGGGGCCGGGATCGGCTGGGGGATGCCCGTGGCGGCCGGGCCGGTGGCGCTCGTGCTGGCGGTGGGGCTGGCCGCGCCGTTCGCCGGGGCGCTGGCGGCGCCGGTGGTGGCGCGGCTGCTGGGCGCCGTGACCGCGAGCCGGGGGCTGGCACGCTGGCACTGGGCCGGGTTCGCCGTGCAGAGCCTCGCCTACGCCGCCAACGACGGCCAGAAGATGACGGCCGTGTTCGTCCTCGCGCTGGGCGTCCCGGACGCGCCGCTCCCCGTCACGCTGACGACCGCGGCCCTGTTCGGCGTCGGAGCGCTGTACGGCCTGCCCAAGGCGGGCCGCACGCTGAGCATCGAGATCGTCCCGGTCCGCCCCCTGTACGGCGTGGCCGCGCAGGCCGGCTCCGGCCTCACCGTGATCGGCTGCGCCGCGGCCGGTCTGCCGGTGAGCATGACCCAGGCGGTGGCGGGCGGGTTGATCGGGTCGGCGATGGCGGAGGGCGGCGGCAGGGTGCGCTGGCACGCGGCCGTCAGGATCGTGCTGGCCTGGCTGCTGACGTTGCCGACGAGCGCCCTGCTGGCGGGGCTGGGGGCACTCGGGTGGGGGATGGTCGTGTGAGCCGGCTGAGCCGGGTGCGTGACCTGCTGGCCGGGCGCATGGACACCGCGCTGACGGAGGCCCTGGCCGGACAGCTGCGGGCGACCAGGGAGGGCGCCCGGCTCGCGCTGGCCATGGTGGCGGGCGAGATCGACAACACGGGCGCGCACGAACGCATGCGGACGATCGAGCACCTCGGCGACACCCAGCGGGCCCGGCTGGTGGTGGCGCTGGAGTCCGTCCTGATCACCCCGATCGACCGGGAGGACCTGTTCCGGCTCTCGCGCGCCATCGACGACGTGCTCGACGCGCTGCGCGACTTCGTCAGGGGAGCCCACCTCTACCGGCTCCCCGGGCAGGCCGGCTTCACCCCGCTGCTCGACCAGGTGATCGCGGGCATCGAGGCGCTGGACGAAGCGGTCCGCGCGCTGGCCTCGAAACCGTCGGCGGCCGTCGGGGACGCCCTGGCGGCCAAGAAGGCGGGCGGCGCGGTGCGCAGGATGTACCAGTACGAGATCGCCCGGATCTTCACCGGCGAGCTGACCGCGGACAAGATGAAGGAAGGAGAGCTCGCCCGCCGCCTTGAGATCGCGGGCACCGCCATCGCGGCCGCCGCCGACGCCGCGGCCGAGGGCGCGATGAAGCGCTGATGCGACCGTGAAGGTGCCGGAACCCGGTTCGGGTGCCGCCTTGTGCGGCGACGGCGAATGCGGTGGACTCAGTTGATCACGAGAAACCGCGGGGATGTGCCGGTGTCTCGGCCAGATCCGAGAAGGGGCAGGCAAGAATGAGGTTATCGCGGAGCGGTCAGAAGATGTCTGACATGTCGGGCCTGCGGAGCATCATGGAGGACGTCGCGACCTCCACCGCCTCGGGCGCGTCCGACTGGCTGAACCTGAGCATCGGCAACCCCGCCCAGATCAAAGAGGTCCTCGACGCCTGGAAGGACCTGACCGCGACGGTCGTGGCAGAGGACTACGCCTCGACGACCAGCCGGTACGGCCCCTCGCGCGGCATGCCCGCCATGGTCGACGAGATCGTCGCCCACTTCAACGCCCGCTACGGCTGGGGCATCACGGCGGACAACGTCGTGGTGGGACCGGGCAGCCAGATGCTCTTCTTCATCGCCACCGCCCTGTTCGCCGGCCAGGCCGCGGACGGCTCGCTCCAGCGTGTGGTCCTGCCCATGACCCCGGACTACGCGGGCTACCTCGGACTGTCCATGGACCCCGACGGCGTGACCGGCATCGCCCCCGAGGTCGAGCTGACCGGCGACAGGTCCTTCCGCTACGCCTTCGACTTCGACGCGGTGGAGCGGTGCCCCGAGGTCGGCATGCTCCTCCTGTCCAGCCCGAGCAACCCGACCGGCCGCAGCATCGACGGCGACGAGCTGGCCCGGCTGGTCGACGTGGCGCGGCGCCGTGACGTGCCGCTCATCGTCGACCACGCCTACGGCGCCCCCTTCCCCCGCGTCGCCGCCTCCCGGGTGGCGCCCCAGTGGGACGAACACCTGATCAACTGCTTCACCCTGTCCAAGGCGGGCCTGCCGGCCGAACGCATCGGGTTCGCGATCGGGCCGTCCCGGTACATCCGTGCGATGGTGTCGTTCATGGCCAACTCCGTCCTGCACGCTCCGCAGCTCGTGCAGCTGGTGGCGGCCAGGGCGATGTCCTCGGGGCTGCTGGACCGGCTCGCCACCTCGGCGATCAGCCCGTTCTACCGGGCCCGTCGCCTCTACGCCGAGCGCCTGCTGGCCGATCTCCTGCCGGACTCCGTCGCCTGGCGGCTGCACGAGGGAGAGGGCGGGATGTTCTGCTGGTTGTGGATCGATCACGACTGGTTCGACGACATGGCCCTGTACCAGCTCATGAAGACCAAGAAGGTCTTCGTCGTGCCCGGCCGCCACTTCTTCGGGAAGCCGATGCCGGCGTCGCACGCGACGCGGTGTTTCCGGATCAGTCTCACCCCGGAGGAACCCGTGATCGCCGAGGGCGTGGCGAGGATCGCGGAAGGACTGCTGGAACTTCGCCGGTCCTCCTGAGGCTCACGCCGTCCCGCCCTCGGCGGCGCCGGACGGGTCACGCGATCTTCTGGGTGGTCCCGTCGGCCGCGGACCGTTCGACGGCGGCGAGGAGGCGGTGGTGGCGCAGGGCCGTCTCGAAACTGGGCTGCGGCTGCCGGCCTTCGGCGATGGCCCGGGCGACCTCCTGGTAGAGGGCCGCGATGTTGGCCGGCGGGCCGGACCGGACGCCGGCCGGGACGGTGCGATAGCTGTCGGGCATGGTCAGGACGTCGTCGCCGATCCTGACGTCCCAGTCGCCCCAGTGGATGAACGTCCCGCGCTGGACCGGGGTGGCGGTCAGCGTCCCGTCGCTGCCGACGAGCTTGAGCAGGAACGCGTCCTGGATGGGACCGTGGCCGCCGTGCACGGCGACGGAGGCGGTGGCGCCGCTCGCCAGCAGTCCGTGCAGCAGCACGTGGCTGGGGGTGGCGTTGGGCACGGTCCGTTCCGTCCCGGTGACCAGGACGCGGTCGTGCGTGCGGGGCAGCCGGGCCGAGACCTCGGCCATCGGGCCCGCGACCCGTTCGAGGGTGGCCAGGAAGTGGCCGGCCATGATGGTCAGGATGTCGGTCCCCTCCGCGGGGTCGAGGCCGAAGACCAGTTCAGGCCGGATGCGGCTGCCGCCCCAGGGCGCGCCCTCCGCGACCAGCGCGACCGATTCGAGCGTGCCGATCCGGCCGTCGGCCAGGAGGTCGGCGGCGAAGCGGGCGCTCGGCGCGTGGTGCCCCTGGAGGACGACCGCGTGGACGACGCCCGCGGCGGTGGCCGCCTCGGTCAGCTCGCCCGCCTCGTCGGCGTCGACACCCAGCGGCCATTCGGACACGACGTGCTTGCCGGCGTCGAGCGCGGCCCTGATCACGGCGGCGTGCCCGGAGGCCTTCACCGAGACGACGACGAGGTCGACCTCGGGGTGCCTGGCGAGTTCGCCCGCGTCGGCGAAGGCGTGCCGCACGCCATGGGCGGCGGCGGCCCGGTCCGCGCCGGCCTGCTTGGTGGTCGCGACCGCGGTCACCTCGAACGCCTCAAGCGCGGCGAGCGCGGGCAGGTGCGAGCCGTCCGCCCAGCCACCGGCCCCGACAACTCCGACTCGGATCATGCGTCGCTCCTTAGTTGTGTACCTAGCGGTATGAAACTAGGGCAGTGCGGAGCCGTCGCGCAAGAGATAACGTACCGATAGGTATAAAACTTGGCAGAGAGCACGGAGGACCGCATGCCCGGGGGACGCCCACGCTCGTTCGACGCGGACGCCGCACTCGACCGCGCGCTGGAGGTGTTCTGGCGGCAGGGCTACGAGGGCACCTCGCTGACCGACCTGACCACCGCGATGGGCATCAACAAGCCCAGCCTCTATGCCGCCTTCGGCAACAAGGAGGAACTGTTCGGCAAGGTCCTCGCCCGCTACCTCGACGGCCCCGGTGCCTACACCGCCGCCGCGCTGGACGCACCCACCGGCCGCGAGGTCGTGGAGCGGCTGATCCACGGAGCCGTGGCCCTGACCGCGGGCGAGGACACGCCCGAGGGCTGCCTCTGCGTCAAGAGCGTGCACGCCGGCGGCCCCGACTCGCACGCCGTGCGCCAGGACGCCGTCGCCGTGCGCAAAGCCGGTGAGGCGGCGCTGCGCAGGCGGCTGGAGCAGGCCGACGACCTGCCCCCCCACTACGAGCCGGCCGCCCTGGCGGCACTCGTCCACACGATCTCCGACGGCATCGCCGTCCAGGCGGCGGCCGGTCGCGGTCGCGACGAGCTGCGGCAGGTCGCCGACCTGGCGTTGCGCGCCCTGCTGGACTGAGGCCGCACTCCTGCCGCCTGATCGGCCCGCAGCGGGCGCTGACCGCGAGACGTGTCGAGAAATATGGAACTTCGCCCGCGTTCATGGCAATTACTCGTGTCATGTTCGAGGACATCCGAGAGGCGACAGATGCGACACGAGAGCCAGGCGGCTCCCTCCTCCTGGCCCCAAACCGCCGAGGGCCCGTCGCCCTGGCGCGAATCCGAGCGGTTCGCCGTCCTGTTCACCCGTCACGCCCCTGAGCTGAAGCGCTACGTCATGCGGCGGCTGGGCCCCGAGCCGGCCGACGACATCGTGGCCGAGACCTTCGCCGTGGCCCTGCAACACCTGACGTCCTACGACGGCGGCAAGGGCAGCGAACGCGCCTGGCTCTACGGGATCGCCACCAACCTCGTCAGCCGGCACCGGCGCCGTGAGATCGGCCTGTACAAGGCGCTGAGCCGCACCGGCGTCGACGCCGTGATCGAGCCGTTCACGGACGAGGTGGACCGGCGGGTGAGCGCGGGCGGGGCGAGCAGGCGGCTGGCGAAGGCGCTGGCCGGGCTCTCCCGGGCGCACCGGGACACGTTGCTGCTGGTGATCTGGGGCGAGCTGACGTACGACGAGGCCGCGGCGGCGCTCGACGTGCCCGTGGGGACCGTCCGGTCGCGGGTGAACAGGGCGAGGGCCAAACTGCGCCGGGTGCTGTCCGACATCGATCCGGAAGAGGGGTAGACCGTGGTGAACGAGATCGAGATGCTGCGCCGGATGCGCGACGAGGTTCCCGAGCGGCCCGACGTGTCGCAGGTCCGGCTCAGGATGGCCGCGCACCTGGAACGCGCCCCCGCACGACCGAAGCGACCGGCGTACCGGCTGAAGTTCGGGCTCGCGCTGGCCGCGGCGGGGGCGCTGGCGGCCGCGACCGCGGCGGTCCTCGTCCCGGCCGGCGGGGACGAGCCGCGGCCGCGGCGGCCGGCCGTGCCGAGCGCGGCGATGGTGCTGGAACGGGCCGCGCTCATGGCGACCCGGAGCGCACCCGCCGAGATCAGGCCCGACCAGTGGTTCTATCTCAAGGAGTCGCAGCACATGGGGGCCGACCTGCCGACGTTCGAGACCTGGGACCGCATGGACGGGACCAGGTCGGCGCTGCGCCAGGAGGGCGGGGAGCTGAAGATCGGCCCGGCCGAGAAGGGATCGACGACCGTGCGGCGCACCCAGCGGGAGGTGGCGGCCATGCCCGCGGATCCCGACGCGCTGCTGCGGTACGTCCGCGACGACGTCTCGGCGCGGATGCCGTTGTCGATCTGCCAGCCGTCCTGCCCGCCGGAGATCGCGCAGGACGTCAAGGCGTTCGGGACGATCGGGTGGTACATGAAGTTCGGGCCCGTGATCCCGCCGGACACGGCCGCGGCCATGTTCCGGGCGCTGGCGAAGATCCCGCACGTGTCCGTCGAGGAGAACGCCACGGACATGGACGGCCGTCCCGGCGTCGGCGTGGTCTTCGACGCGGGTCAGTTCGGCAAGCTCTCCTACGTGCTCAGTCCGGGCGACTACCGCTATCTGGGGGTGAAGGCCGTGAGCGACGGCCAGAGCGTGGGCATGTCGGTGCTCGGCTCGGGGATCGTGGACCGGCCGGGTGACACGCCCTGATGAGCGCCGGCGGCGGGCTTCACAACATCCCCAGCACGCGGCCGAGGACGCGCTCCCATCGGGTCCGCAGCCAGCGCCGGTAGAAGACCTCTTCGAGCAGGCTGTTGACGACGAACACCACGACGATGGTGACCAGGAGCGTGACGGGGTCGACGCTCGCCGCGTAGTCGCTGGGCGGCTCGGCCGGCGGGCCCGCGTAGGTGAGCGCCGGCCAGAGGGCCACCGGCGCGACGGGGCCGTAGTGGCGCCAGGCCGCGGGCCTCTCGTGGAGGAGGCCCCGAGCCGCGGCATCGCGCCGCGACAACAGCAGCACGGGTACGGCGAGCAGAAGACCGGCCTTCAGCAGCGTGTGACCCGGTGACGACCGCCGCGTCGAGGTGGACGTATGGCTGGCGTGCCTGATGCGCTCGCGTATGGACGAGTCGCCGGCGGAGCAACGCCGCGAGGGCTGGTCGGGCGAACGCCACCTCTGCCGTCTGGCGGTCGCCTCCCGTCACGGCCTGCCGCATCCCGAACGTATGGGGCAGGAGTTCGCCGACGCCGGCCCGGAAGGGCAGGCCATGCGACTTCACGTGTTCATGGACGGCCTGACGCTCCAGACGGCGGCCTGTCCGCACCACTTCCCCCCCCAGGCCGTGCGCCGGATGGTCCACGACGAGCTGTGCCGTCTCGCCGAGGCGCCGTCGCGGTGACCGCGGGACGGCCGCGGATCGCTGGGCCGATCTCGCTACTCTGTGGTACTTTATACTGGTACTCGGTGCCACCGGGTACCGGGAAGAAGAGGATCCGCGATGGACGGCCTGACGGAGATGCTGAAGGGCACGCTTGAGGGCTGCGTGCTGGAGATCATCGGCAGCGAGGAGACCTATGGGTACGCGATCACGCGCCGCCTGAACGAACTCGGCTTCACCGACGTCGTCGAGGGGACCGTTTACACCATCCTGCTGCGCCTGGAGAAGAACAGGCTCGTGCAGGTGACGAAACGACCGTCCGGGGTGGGCCCGCCGCGCAAGTTCTACGCGCTCAACGAGGCGGGGCGCGAAGAACTCGCGACGTTCTGGGCGAAGTGGGAGTACATCACATCACGGATCGACAGCCTCAAGGAGGTTGGAAGATGAACTTCTGGGAGACCATCACGGGCAGCGATCTCACCAGGGAATGGAAGGCGTTCGAAGCCCGGGCCGGGGCGTTGCCGTCCGACCACCGGGCGGCGTGGGAGCAGATCAAGCAGCACCTCTACCCCCACGCGGACTTCACCGGCCGGAACCTGATGCCGATCCTCGACAGCGCTCTGGGGCTGCTCGAAGAGGCGGCGGCCGACGGGCGCGGCGCTCACGAGGTGCTGGGTGACGACATCGCGGGCTTCTGTGCGGCGCTGGCCGGCGGAGAAGGGGCCCGGAGCTATCGCGACCGCTGGCGTGAGCAGTTGAACAGGAACGTCGCAAGGAAACTGGGCCGGCTGGGAGGCTGACGTGGGCATCCAGGACATCATCGAAGGCAAGAAGCAGTGGCGGGCGCACCTGGCGCGGGTCAAGGCGCTCCCGCCGGACTACGAGATCGTCTACAAGGAGATTCAGAAGTACTTCTTCAAGGTCGGACCGGTCGACCTGCATGACGGGCCCCTGCTTCCGGGGATCGTCGACTTCTTCGAGGAGGGCGTCGCGGCCGGGAAGGGAGTGCTGGAACTCATCGGCACCGACGTCGCCGCCTTCTGCGACGACCTGATCAAGGACTCGCGCACCTACGCGGACGTCTATCAGGAGTCCATCACCGGGAAACTCGGCAAGGCCCAGCAGTAGGGAAAAGGGCGGGAGGTGCGACCTCGTCCGGCCTGTCATGATTCAACGGACAGTGACCGTCAAGGCTGCCTATATTCAGGGAACAGCATCCCCCTGTTGGAGGCCTAGGTGTCCGATGTGCTCGCCAAGGATCTCAGCCGCCGAGTCGTGACGAGAATCGCCCCTTCCGAACTGCCGCTGTTCGACCAGACCTGGGCCGCGCTCGGCGGCAGGAACAGGCCGAGGTCTCGCCGGGATCCGCTCGGGTTCGGGTTGCCAGGGGTGGACGAGCTGCTGGTGACGGCCATCGTCTCCGGCGTCGTGACCACCGTGCTCGCGGACGTGGGCAAGGACGTCGGCTCGTGGACGGGCCGGCTGATCGGCCGGTTGCGCCGTCGTCCGCGGGAGCTGCCCGAGGGCCCGCCGCCGTTGCCGCCGGCCCGGCTGGCGGAGATCCGGACGGTCGCCTACCGCAAGGCCCGCCGGATGGGCATGTCGCAGGCGCAGGCCGACGCGCTGGCCGACGCGGTGGTGAGCGAGCTCGCCCGCAATCCGTCATGAGAGGCCGTCTCCCGTCGGCCACCACGTCCGCGTTCGTCCTGCTGATCAGCCTGACCTTCGCCACGACCGCGATCTACCGGCCAGGGGTGTTCGACCTGCTGTCGGTGCAGGGGGCGGAGGTCGCGGCGAAGGTCAGGGAGGCGTGTCAGCTGGCGGCGCTGAAGGGCCTGGACGACCCCGCGTGCGAGGTGGTGAGGCGTGGGGCCCGTCAGGATCTCCGGCTCGGCGTGCTGCTGTGTTTCGCGACGCTCGTCCTGCTCACCGGGCTTCAGTACTGGTTCGGCCCGGCCTGGCGGATCCGCCGCAGGCGGCTGCGTCCGGTCGTCGGCGAGGTCCACGACGAGCTGCGGCGGATGGCCGGGGAGGTGCTCGGCGGCCGGCGGGTCGTCTTCCTGCTCGACGTGCTCAACCCCGGGGTGGCCGGGCTGGCGTTCGGTCGCATCGGACGCAGGTATGTCGTGATCAGCCGGGGCACCTGGATGTTGTTCGAGCGCGACCGGCCGCTGTTCCGGGCGGTGGTCCTGCACGAGCTGGCGCACGTGCGCAACCGGGATCTGACGATCACGGCGGTGACGCTGGCGATGTGGCGGTCGTACGCCGCGGTGATCCTTGTGCCTGGCCTGCTGGCCGCCGTGAACGGGATGTTGTCGGGGCGGGCGCCGTTCCTGCGGTCCGAGCAGATGCCGTTCGGCTCGAACGTGATGTTGTCGTGGTTGTTCGCCGTCCAGATCACCGGTCTGGCGGTGCTGTCGTGGCTGACCCGTTCGGTGGTGCTGCAGTCGCGTGAGCTGCTGGCCGACGCCCGCGTGTTGTCCTGGCAGGAGGACGCCACGCCGCTGCGCCGCCTGTTCGAGCAGGCGCCGGCCGCGCGCCGCCGGCCGGTGTCGCTGCGGGTGCGCACCCACCCGCATCTCGCCGTACGCCGGGCCGCGCTGGACGGGCAGGCGCCGCTGGTCCGCCAGGGCTTCGTCTTCCCGCTGGCCCTGGGCGGCTGTTTCTCCCTGACCATGGATCCCGCCACGTCGCTGACCGCGCAGGGACGCACCAACACGTTGCCGTGGCCGGCGGAGGCGTTCGCCCTGCTGCTGGCCGTCGCCCTGGGGCTGCGGGCGTTGCGGGCCGTGGGGGCGCCCGGCGACGCCGTGCACGTGCCGCTGGGCCTGGCCGCGGGGCTGGCGGGCGGCTGGGTGCTGGCGCCGAGCAGGCTGACGGACCACGCGCTGGCTCCGTTCCCCGTGTCGGTGCAGCTCGGCGGGCTGGTGGTGCTCGCGGTGGCGGGCCTGCTGCTGGGGTTGTGGGTGCGGTGGGTGGCGAGGGTGTGGGCGCCGCGGGTGCGCGGCCTGTGGTCGGCGCTGGCGCCGTTGTCGCTGATCGCGGCGGTCGTGACGCTGAGCGCTCGGATGTTCTACGACGTCCAGACGCAGATCATTGTTGCCCACGTCCAGAAATATCCCGCCGTATCGGAACCGCTGGCCCAGGTTCTGATCACGGCGCAGATCATGCTGGACTCCCGGCTGTCGGGGGGCGTCCTGCTGCTGGTCGCCATCGTCCTGCTCATGCTGGCCCCGATGGCGGTGCGGCTGGCCGCCCTCGGCGAACGCCGGCCGCCGGCGCCGCGCCGCAAGGGCCGCCTCGCCCTGGCCCTGGCCTGCGGAGCAGCCGCGGCGGTGATCACGGCGGTCGTGTCGAGCACGGTGAACGGCTACATCTTCCAGCGCTCCGGCGCCACCGTGTCGGGCCTCATCGCCGCCGGCGCCGCTTCCGGCGCCGCCCTGGCGGCCGCCGTGGCCGGTTGGTCCAGGACGTCGCCGGTCGCGAAGGGCATGGTGACCGGACTGGCCGCCGCGGTGCTCTACGCCCTCGTGCTGGAGCTGGTGGTACTCCCTCTCCGGGCGGCGCTGCCCTGGATGCTGCACATGATCATCCTGGAACGCGTGCTGGAGGCGGCGCTGATCGCCGGTCTGACCACGGCCCTGCTGTCCCGGCTGCTGCCCGTCCAGGCGGCTCCGGTCGCCGAACCCGTACGAGGCTGAGGTCGGGGCTGTTCAGGCGACGACGGGTTCGCCGCTCAGCGCGACCCCGGCCCGGCGCAGCTCGTCCAGTGCGGTGCGCGTGGTGTCGGCGGCGACGCCGGCGGTGTAGTCGAGCAGGACCCGCACGGTGAAGCCCGCGCGAGCCCCGTCCAGCGCGGTGGCCTTCACACAGTGGTCGGTCGCGATGCCGACGACGTCGAGGTCGACGACGTCACGGGCCCTCAGCCAGGCCGACAGCGTCGTGCCGTCCTGGGTCGAGCCCTCGAAACCGCTCTTGGAGGCGGAGTGGGCGCCCTTGAAGAAGACCTCGTCGACGTACCCGGACTCGACGGCGGGCGCGAACTCCGGGTGGAACTCGCCTCCCTCGCTGCCGACGACGCAGTGCACGGGGAAGGAGTTCTGGAAGTCGGGGTCGTCGGAGAAGTGGGCGCCCGGATCGATGTGGTGGTCACGGGTCGCGATGACGAAGGCGTACTGCCCGTCGGCGCTCCGGAGCAGCTCGGCGATGGCGGCGGCTCGATCGGCGCCGCCCTTCACCGGAACGCTGCCGCCCTCGCAGAAGTCCTTCTGCACGTCGACGATGATCAGTGCACGACTCATGGAAATCCCCTCTCCCCGACTGTCGCAATGAGTGTATGGGATGTCACATTGAGTGCTCTCGGGCGAGGCGGCGTGGCGTGCGGCAGCCCGGCCCTGGCCGGGGCCGGGCTCGACGACTCGTCGATCTAGCGCTTGACGGAGAGCAGCCGGTCCACGGCGAACGGGACGATCTCCGGCTGCGCCGCCTTCGTGCGCGCCGGGCTCTGGCCGCAGAGCCCCAGCAGCAGGTAGTCGACGGTGGCGTAGTCGATGGGGCTGATCACGATGTTGCCGTTCTCGTCCAGGCTCTGGTACTTCGTGCGGTTGACGCCCATGGAGAGCTGGCGGGCGCCGTCCGGGCTGGTGTAGGAGTCGGTGGCCATGCCGAAGACGCCGCCGCTGTGCCCCCAGAACCGTCCGCACGGCAGGTCGGTGGCGTAGATGCCGAGGCCGTAGGCTCCCGACACCCCGGCCACGGGCACCGTCTTCTGCATCTCGGTCAGCTCGGCGGGGCGGAGCAGCTCGCCGCGCAGCAGCTTCCGGTAGAACTGGTTGAGGTCGTCCATCGTGGACACGACCGCGCCCGCCGTGGTGATCCACGACATGTTGTAGACGCTGTAGTCCTTGGGCGGGTCGATGAAGCCGAACATCGACTCGTACGCCTTCGAGTGCGGGCCGGGGATGACCGGCGTGCGCGGGAAGGACGTGTGCCGCAGGCCCGCCTTGCGGATGACGTTGCGGGTGATGTACCGCTCGGCGTTCTCGCCCGTCACCTTCTCCAGGAGCAGGCCGGCGATCAGGTAGTTGGTGTTGGAGTAGATCCCCGGCGTGGCGCCCGGCTCGCCGGTCGGCGTGGCGGCCAGGCCCAGGTCGACCAGCTCGCGCCGGGAGAAGGTGCGGAAACGGTTGTCGTCGAGGCTCTCGAACGTGCCCTGGAGCAGCGAGGGGAAGGCCGGGCCCACGTGGTCGGCGATGTGGCTCGTGTGGTTGAGCAACATCCGTACGGTGATCTTCTGGCCGCGCTCGCCGGGCACCACGTCGGGCAGGTAACGGGCGATGGGGGCGTCCAGCTCGACGGTGCCGCGGGCCACCTGCTGGAGCAGGGCCACCGCGGTGAACGTCTTGGTGATGCTGCCGACCCGGTGCACCATGTCGGGGCGCACCGGACGGTTCGTGGCGACGTCCGCCACGCCGGCGGCGCCCCGCCAGTCGCGTTCCCCGTCGCGGACGGCGGAGTAGATGCCGTACATGCCGGCCTGATGCACGGCGTCCAGCGACCGGCGCAGCGCCTGCCGGTCGGGCCCGGTCTCCCGCGCCGGGGTGGGGGCGGCCTGGGCCGGGGTGGCCGCCGCCAACATTCCGGCGGTCAGGGCGGCGGTCAGGGCGGCGGCCGAGGCGTTCTTTCCAAGCGTCCGGATGGTCATGGCGTAAGCATGATCCGAACGCGGCTCGGCGGTCAGTCCCGGCTGTCATCGGCTCCACATGACAGGAGTCATGATCGGTGGCGCGGGGGTCCGGCCCGCTCCCCGGCCGTCTAGACGAAGAAGCCGATGATGCCGCTGATGCGGTCTCCCCTGAACTCGACCACGTCGTAGCCGGTGGCCACCGTGCCGAGCCGCCAGGTGAACAGGGCGCGGTCGTGGTGGGCGCTGATCACGGTGCCGAGGGTGAAGCGGAGGTCGCCGAACTTCCCATGGGCCCTGCCGATCGCCTCCGACAGCTCCGCGTGCCCGCGCAGGCCCGCGTAGTCGGGGTCGGAGTAGAGCGAGTCGTCGGTGAGGACGGCCGTCATGAGCGCGTCACGGGCGGCGCGGTCGCGCTCGTTCCAGATGTCGATGTACTTGAGGATGAGGTCGTCGGTGTTCATGCGGTTGCTCCTTCGAGAGTGCGGGATCGTGAGGGTTCGAGGGCGAGGGCGGTCAGGCCCCCGGCGACGGTGAGCGCCGCGGCCGCCCAACCGGCGGCGTGCAGGCCGCCGAGCAGGTCGGGCGAGGCGGTGGTGACGGCGACGATGACGGCCAGGCCCATGGCGCCGCCGATCTCCTTGGCGGTGCTGGCGATGCCGGAGGCGACGCCCTGCTCGTGCGGCGCGATGCCGGACCCGGCGGAGGCGAACAGGGTGACGAAGGCGACGCCGCCGAACAGGCCCCAGACGACGCTGCCGGGCAGCAGGGTCCAGAAGCCGCCCGCGGGTGTGGTGCCCATGACCATGAGGGCGATGCCGACGCCGGTGCCGACCGTCGAGACCGAGAGCGTCGTGCGGATGCCCCACCGGCCGAGCGCCGCCGGGGCGATCTTCACGGCGGCGAACATGCAGACCAGCGTGAGCGGCAGGAAGCTCAGCCCCGCTTGCAGGGAGCTGTAGCCGAGGACGGGTTGCAGGTAGGAGGTCAGGACGTAGTAGCCGCCGCCGAGGGTGCCCTGGAAGACGGCGATCACGATCATGGTGGTGGCCAGGGAACGGCCGCGCGCCAGCCGTAGGGGGATCAGCGGGTCGCGGGTGCGCGACTCCACCAGCAGGAACGCCGCCAGCAGGAGGGCGCCGGCGATCAGCGAGCCGTAGACGCGGGGCGAGCCCCATCCCGAGTCGGGGCCGCCGGCCAGCCCGAACACCAGCAGGGCGGCGCTCCCGGTGGCCAGGAGCGCGCCGGGCAGGTCGAAGGAGCCCGGGGTGCGGGCGGGGTCGGCGGGCAGCAGACGGGGTGCGGCCAGGGCGCACATCAGCGCCAGCGGCACGTTGACGTAGAACACCCATTCCCAGCCGAGATAGTTGGTCAGCACGCCGCCCAGCAGTGACCCGGCGGCCAGTCCCGCGCTGCCAGCCATGCCCCAGGCGCCCAGGGCCCGGTTGCGGGCCGGCCCCTCGGCGAATCCCCGGTAGATGAGCGTGAGGGTGGCGGGCGTCAGCAGCGCGCCGCCGACGCCCTGGACCGCGCGGGCGGCCACCAGCGTCTCCGAACCGTTCGCAAGCCCGCCGGCCAGCGAGGCGACGCCGTACAACGCCAGTCCGGCCATGAACATCCGGCGCGGGCCGAGGCGGTCGACGGCCCGTCCGCCGAGAAGCAGGAGGCCGCCGAGGCCGATCGCGTAGGCGCTGACCACCCATTGGACCGACGACGGGCTGAAGCCGAGCGCGTGCCCGATGTCGGGCAGCGCCACGTACACGATGTTGTAGTCGAGAGCCACGATGAGCTGCGTCAACGCCAGCAGCCCAAGGCGCAGTCGAGGCGAATCCATAGATGCCTTCCTGCATGCCGAAGAATTACTACACGGCGTTCACCATAGAGCACGGCGTTCAATAGTCAAACCCTGTAGGGTGTCGGCATGGAAGCGACCATGAGCAGACGCGAACGGCTGCGCGCCCAGACCAGCGCCGAGATCAAGGCGATCGCGCTCAAGCTCATGGCCGAAGGCGGCCCCGACGCGATCTCGCTGCGTGCCATCGCGCGCGAGATGGGCATGACGGCGGGCGCCATCTACAGCTACTTCGCCACGCGCGACGACCTGGTCACGACGCTGATCGGCGACGTCTACACCTCGCTCGTCGAGGCCGCCGAGGCGGCGCGCGACGCGGTGCCCGAGTCCGACGTCGGCGGGCGGATCATGGCCTGGGCGCAGGCCGTACGGGACTGGTCCCTGGCCAACCCCGAGGGCTTCCGGCTCATCTACGGCGACCCGGTGCCCGGCTACCGGGCGCCGGACGACAGCCCCGGCATCGTGGCCGAGGTGCGCGCCTGCACCGGCATCACCGGTCTCGTGGCCGCCGCGTGGCCGGTCGCCGGGCGCGCGAGCCAGGGCTATGACTGGGCCGACTTCGACCCCGGGCTGGTCGCGCACACCCGGGAGACGTTCCCCGACCTGCCGCCCGCGGGGCTGGCCCTGACCATGCGCGTGTGGGGGCGCATGCACGGCCTGATGGCGCTGGAGATCTACGGGCACCTGCGCGGGCTCGTCCACGACCCGGCGACCGTCTTCCGCGACGAGATGCGCGACCTCATCGCCTCACTCGGGCTGTAACGCCCCGAAGGGAAGGTTCACCCCCGCCGCCCGGCCCTCACGCGTGGCTCGGGGCGCGGCCCGGCGATGACGAAGACCGCGGCCGCGACGAGGCACAGGAACCCGGCCGCGCTCGGACCGGCCACGTTGAAGCCGTGGATCGCGGCCCCGGCTCCGCCGTAGCGGCTTCCGGCCGCGTCGCGGAGCCGGTCGCGGCCAGACATGCCGTTGGCGTTGGCGGCGGTGTCCGGGATGGGCTGCATGACGTCCCAACGCTCGTTGATCTTCGCGCGGTCCATCGCCGCGGTGCAGCGCTGCATGGACGAGGGGCACGCGCCCGTGGGCGACGCCGTCACGGTCGCGCTCGATCTCCGGTGCCGTGGGGCCCGTCGCATGCCGATGCCGATGGGCGACGAGTCTGGAAGGATCACGTCCACCCTTGCCGACGGCTTGCGACGCGACATGAAGGAGTGCTCATCGTGACACCCGAGACGGAACCGGCGACCGACCTCAACGGGTGGGAGGCCGCGCTCGCCGGCGCCTTCGCGACACTGCTCGGCGGAGAGCCGGCCGCCGACCCTGCCGCCAGGTACGGCGTGTACTACGCCTCGGACTCCCTCGACGAGTTCCTGTTCCCGAGTCCCTGGGCCACCCCTGACGCGCTGTCGGCCGGGGAGCCGAGACATCTTCCGGATTCGGACGGCGAATACCCCTTCTCCCCCTGGACGTGGCGGTTCGACCTGAGCGAGTCGCTGTTCGGCTTCGACGCCGAACTCCTGGCAGGCACGGGACCGTGGGGCGACGACGGCCACAAGGGCCCCCGGCCGTTCGACGACGCCTTCGTCGCCGACCTGCGGACCGTCTCCTCGATCGGCGAAGCCGGTGAGGCGCTGGCCCACGGCGCGGAGCTGGGGCCGCTCCTGGGCCTCCATGGCGTCGACCTGACCGGCCCGGAGTCCGGGAAACTGAACGGCTGGCTGACCGTGCTGCTGCGCGTCGCCACCGACGGCACTCTCACCGATGCGATGCGGGCCGCCACGTTCACCGAGCGCGGGCCAGGACACCTGGTGTCGGTCCACGACATGGCCCGCGTCCGCTCCGCCGAGGAGCCCTGGGAGGAAAGGCTGAGCGCGGTCACGCATCCCGCGCTCCGCGACCATCTCCGCATGCTCTGCCTCTCCGAGGGCGACGCGCGCAGCGAGGGCGGCTTCTACTACGGCACCGACCACTGGCCGTGGGCCGACGTCCTGGAGGCGGTCGGCTGCTCCCTCGTCGCAGGCTGGGGCTTCGGCGAGTCCCAGGCCGGCACCGCCGTCGTACGACTGCCGGACAAACCGGAGCCACGCTGACCACTCGCCGGCACAGTGCGTGGAAGATCGTGAGGATGTAGGCATGAGTTCATCGCAGCCCCTCGCCGCCCCCGGGTCCGAGCCGGACCACCGTTACCTGCTCGACAACGCCCGGACGGAGGCGGGCGAGCGGTTCACCTGGCTGGCCGAGCTGTTCGACGGTGTCACACGGGGGCACTTCGACCGGCTCGGCGTGCAGGAGGGCTGGCGCTGCTGGGAGGTCGGTGCCGGAGGCCCCGGCATTCCCGAGGCACTCGCCACGGCCGTCGGGCCGACCGGTTACGTGCTGGCCACGGACATCGATCCGTCCTGGCTGGACCCGCACGGCGGGTACGAGGTGCGCCGGCACGACGTCGTCGGGGACCCGCCGCCGCAGCCGGGCACGTTCGACCTGGTGCACGCCCGGCTCGTGCTCGTCCACGTGCCCGACCGTGCCCGGGCGCTGGCGACGATGGTGGCGGCCCTGCGCCCCGGCGGCCGGCTGCTGATCGAGGACGCCGACACCGAGCTGCAGCCGCTGGCCTGCCTCGACGAGGTCGGCCCGGCACAGCGGCGCGCCAACCGGCTGCGGCGCGCCGTCCGGGAGTTGATGACCCGCCGCGGGGCCGACCTGCGCTACGGCCGTACGCTGCCGCGGGCGTTGCGGACGGCCGGCCTGGTCGAGGTCTCGGCGGCCGGCTGCTTCCCGGTCGGCGGGGTGGCCTGCGACCGGCTGGAGGCCGCGACGGTGCGCATGGTCCGCGCCGAGCTGCTCGCCGCCGGGTTGGCCGACGACGCCGAGATCGACGCGCACCTGGCCGCCGTCGACGCCGGCGAGCTCGACCTCACCCTCGCGCCGCTGATCTCGGCATGGGGACGCCGCCCGGGATGAGCCGGCGGCCGGGTGGCGGTCATGGCGAGGCCGGTGCTGCCGCGCCGGACGTCAGGGCCGCCTGGACGATGCGGATCGCCTCGGTCGCGTCGATGCCGACGCTGGCGATCACGGCGGCGTAGTCCGCGGCGGCCCGGCGGGCCCGTTCCCGGCCTTCCTCGCCGGCGGCCGCCACGAACGAGCCCGCCCGGCCGCGCGTTTCGATCAGCCCCGCCTCCTCCAGCTCCCGGTAGGCCCGGCCGACCGTGTTGACGGCCAGGCCGAGGTCGGCCGCGAGGTGGCGGATGGTCGGCAGCCGGGCGCCCACGGCGAGCGTGCGGTCCTGGATCTGCCGGGCGAGCTGGGCCCGCAGCTGCTCGAACGGCGGCACCGGCGAGCCCGCATCGATGACGATCATCGCAGGCCCACCGCGCGCCGCGCCGTGGCCGCGTACGACGGCGCCCTGACGTGGACGGCGACCAAGGCGAGCACCCCCGCCACCAGGAAGCCCGCCGAGGCGGCGCTCCACCACCCGGGCGCGAACCCGGACAGCAGCACCACCGGCAGCGCCCACAGCACAGCCGGCGCGGAGCTCTCGCGCGCGTCCTCGATCCGCATGACGACGTCGGCCGTCAGCGAGACCTCGTCCTCGGCCACGACGGGCCGGGCCAGCATCTCGCGCAGTTGCAGGACGGCGCCGAGGGCGACTCCGATCACGGCGACGAGCAGCACGACGGCGGCGTGCCGTGCGGTGCCCTCGGTGACGAGCAGCGCGCTCACCCCCAGCGCGAGCGCGCAGGCGAAGGTGGCGCCCGCCATGACGGCATGGGGCCGTCCGAGCAGGGCGGCCCAGCCGAGCTGCACCGGATGGGTCACCCGCCGCGGCAGTGCCGCCCCGGCGCGCCGGTCGACGCGCCGCACCCAGGCGTCCAGCAGCACCTGGGTCAGCAACAGCGCGACGATCGACGCGCTCAGCGCCATCACCGGCACGACGCGGCTCGACCCGGACCCGCCGGAGGCGCCCGGCAGGGCGGCGACCTGTGCCAGGGAGGCCGCGACGAACAGCACGGCCAGCAGGACGCTGCCCAGCAGCCGCACCCGCCGCCGCACCGCCAGGCGCGTGGCCAGCAAGGGCGTCGGCGGGCCGTCGCTCAGACCGTGCCGCCGCAGCCAGGTCTCGGCGCACCGGATGTCCGCCGGCGGAGGTCCGGCGTCGGACATGGGAGTGTTCGTCATGCCCTCTCCTTTTGTCGCAAGCTTTGTAGCAACATGATGCGTCATTGCTTGAGACAAAGTCAACGTTCCGCGGGCTGACGGCGACCCCGTCCGGCCGATGGCGGAGATGCGGGGTGACGGGCCGAAGGCGTTCGCCGGGGACACATGTGCGGTGGTCTGCTGCGGAGGTGAAGCCGAGCTGCCCCCCTCCGCAGAGGCGCCGCGGTCCGGTGGGCCGCGTCGCCCCTGCGGGTCGGCCGACCACGCCCAGAAGCTCCTCCGGGTCCCGGGTCCCGGGTCCCGGGTTCAGCGGCCTGCGGTCGCGGTGGTGGTCAGGGGGAGGGGGAGCGGTAGGGGGTAGGTGCCGGTGAAGCAGCCGTCGCAGGTGCGGCCGCCGCCGATCGCCCGCTTCATCGCCTCCAGTGACAGGTAGCCGATCGAATCGGCCCCGATCAACTCGCCCACCTCCGGTACGGACCGGGCGCGCGCGGCCAGGTCGTGCTTCGTGCTGATGTCGACGCCGAAGAAGCAGGGCCAGCGCAGCGGGCTGGACGCGACCCGCAGGTGGACCTCCGCCGCACCCGCGCGGCGCAGTTTCGTCACGACGGCGCGGGCGGTGTTGGCGCGCACCACCGAGTCGTCGATCAGCACGACGCGGCGGCCTTCGACGGTTTCCGGGATGGCGTTCAGCTTCAGGTCGACCGCGTGCCGGCGTTCGCCGTCTGCCGGCATGATGAACGAGCGTCCCACGTAGGTGTTGCGGATCAGCGCCTCGGCGTACGGGATGCCGCTGGCCGCGGCATAACCGAGGGCCGCGGGCCGGGCGGTGTCGGGCGTGGGGACGACGACGTCCGCGGCGGCCGGGGCGTCGTGTGCCAGGGCCGCGCCCATCGCCTGCCGCACCTGCTGCACGCGCCGGCCGTTGAGCATCGAGTCGGGGCGGGCGAAGTAGACGTACTCGAAGATGCAGGTGGACGGCGCCGGCGAGGCGAAGCGATGGCTGAGGACGCCGTGCGGGCCGATGGAGAGCAGCTCACCGGGCTCGACCTCGCGCAGGAAGGCGGCGCCCACCGCGTCCAGGGCGGTGGTCTCGGAGGCGGTGATCCAGCCGCCACCGGGCAGGCGGCCCAGGCACAGGGGCCGGAAACCGTTCGGGTCGCGTGCCGCCAGCAGGCCGTCGGGCGTGGCCACCGCCAGGCTGAACGCCCCGGACACCCGGGGCAGCACGGCCAGCATCGCCGCGAGCGTGTCGCCGTCCTGGTCCGACAGCGCCCGCACGAGCACCGGGGTGTCCGCGTCCGCCTCGCCGGTGCGGTCGACGTGCCGGCGTCCGGCCAGGTCGTCAGCGTCGTCGACGGCGAGCAGGTTGCCGTTGTGCGCCAGCGCGAAGCGGTGGCCGGCGCGGGTCGATCCGAGCAGCGGCTGGATGTTGCTCTCGCCGGTGCCGCCGGCCGTCGCGTAACGCACGTGGCCCACGGCGGCGGTCGCGTGCGCGGCGTTGAGCGCCGACTCGTCGAAGACGTCCTGGACGAGGCCGGTGCCCCGGTGCCGGAACAGGCGGCCGTCGAGGGCCACCACGATGCCGGCGGAGTCCTGGCCGCGGTGCTGAAGTGCGAGTAACCCGTAGTAGGCGAGGCGGTCGAGACGATCGCCGGACGATTCCGGCTGGTAGAGGGCTACGACGCCGCAGCGCTCGCGAACTTCGTCAAAACCCACAGGAGGCCCTTCTCTGTCAGTGGATGTGGTGCATCCATCCATCGGGATCCGGTGCGATGCCGTGGTGCAGGTCGACGAGCGCGGTACGCAGCGCGCGGGTCACCGGTCCCGGCGTGCCGTCGCCGATCGTCCAGTCGCCGTCGCGGTCGCGGACCCGCCCGACCGGGGTGACGACCGCCGCGGTGCCGCAGGCGAACACCTCGGTGATGTCGCCGTCGAGGCACTGCCGGCGCCATTGCCGCAGGCCGATGCGCTCCTCGCGGGGGGTCAGGCCGAGCCGGGCGGCGAGGGTGAGCAGCGTGTCGCGGGTGACGCCGGGCAGCAGCGTGCCGGACAGCCGCGGGGTCACCACCTCGGCGCGGGAGCCGTGGCCGCGTACGAAGAACAGGTTCATGCCGCCCATCTCCTCGACCCACTCGCGTTCCGTGGCGTCGAGCCAGATGACCTGCTGGCAGCCGGCCGCCTGCGCCTGCTGCTGGGCGTTGAACGTGGGCGCGTAGTTGCCGGCGATCTTCACGTCGCCGGTGCCGCCGGGGAAGGCCCGCGGATGCTCGTGCGCGACCCAGACCGACACCGAGTCCACGTCGTCGCCGAAGAAGCCGCCGGTGACGAACGCCATCAGCAGGAACCGGTAGGTCCGCGAGGGGCGCAGCATCAGGGTCCGCTCGTCGCCGTACATGAGCGGGCGCAGGTAGAGGCTGTGCGAGGGGTCGTCGGACAGCCAGCCCTCGTCGTGGCGCACGAGGTCGTCGATGGCGGTGACGAACAGCTCGTCGGGCAGCTCCGGCATGGCCAGCCGGGCCACCGAACGGCGGAACCGGCGGGCGTTGTCCCAGGGACGGAAGACGGCCATCGACCCGTCCGGCTGCCGGTGGGCCTTGAGCCCTTCGAAGGCGACCTGCCCGTAGTGCAGTCCGACCGTGCCGGGGTGCATGGCGAGGTCGGCCAGCGGGAGCAGGACGGGCCGGGTCCACTGCTGTTCGGGCGTCCACTCGATGCCGACCATGTGATCGGTGAACGCGTCGCCGTGCCCGGGATCGATCACCGGCTTGGTGCGGGTGGCGGTGTGCAGGATGCCTGCCATGGCGGTTCCTTCCCGTGGATCGGGGTCAGACCAGGGGGACGAAGAAGAACGTGTCGCGCCGGGTGATCAGGCCGGCGTCGTCGTAGCTGAAGAAGTCCGCGAAGCGGTGACCGGCCGGCCGGTCGTCACGCAGGGTGCCGGTGAAGGAACCGTGGACGGCGGCGGTGGCGCCGTCGACGACGATGCCGGTCAGGGTGTGCCGCCCCGAGCGGATCGGCCGGTCGTGCTCGTAGAAGTGGCGCAGCTGGTCGCGGCCGATCAGCGGGGGGAACCCCGGCCGGTGGTAGCACAGGTCCGCGGCGAACAGGCCGACCAGTTCGGTGACCTGGTCGTGGTCGATGAGCTGGTAGAAGTGGCGGATGTCGGTGGTCGTGGACACGGGACCTCCTCGGCGTGGGGTGGCGGACGACGGTCAGACGCGCGACCGCGCCGGGGCCTGCAGGATCGGCCCGACGATCGCGGCCATGGCCGGGCTGACCAGGTCGCTGTGGCCGCAGTCGAGCCGGTGGACGTCGACGCGTCCGGTGGCGTAGGGCGTCCACGCGTGCCCGCCCGGCCAGTCGGCGGGCCGCCCGGCGGTGGCCTCGACGAACGTGATGTCGCCGTCGAAGGCGGCGCTTCGGTGCACCCGGGCGGCGTTGAGGTTGCTGGCGAACACGTCGAGCAGCGCGGCGATCTCCGCCTCCTCGATGCGGGCCAGCGGGCTGTCGGAGCCGCGCACGATGCGGACGAACGCCGCCCGGTCCAGCGACGCGGGCGAGCGGTCGGCGGTGAGCAGGCCCAGCTCGGCCAGCAGTTCGGCGAGCACGGCCGGATCCTCGGCGTGGACCGGCCCGCGCGCCGCGGCGACCTCGGCCGGGTAGCCGTCCAGCAGGGCCAGCAGCTCGACCCGCTCGCCGTGGCGTTGCAGGTCCACCGCCACGGCGTGGGCCACGACCGCACCGAACGACCAGCCCATCAGCCGGTACGGGCCGTGCTCCTGGACCGACCGGATCAGCGCGGTGTACTCGTCCACCATGGCCGGGACCGACCTGGTGGCACCCGGCTGCCCGAGGCCCCTGGCCTGCAGGCCGTAGAACGGCCGGCCGGGGTCGAGGTGGGGGACCAGCGCCGAGTAGCCCCAGCTGGTCCCGGTCGCCGGGTGGACGCCGAACAGCGGGACGCGGTCACCGGCGGTGCGCAGCGGCAGCAACATCGGGAACGTCTGCCTGCCGGCCCCTTCGGTGGGGTGGTCGATGTGGTGGGCGATGCCGGTGACGGTGGGGTCGGCGAAGATCTGGCGCAGGGGGAGTTCGGTGTCGAAGAGCGTCCGGATGCGGCTGACGAGCCGCATGATCAGGAGGGAGTGTCCGCCGAGGTCGAGGAAGTTGTCGGTGGGGCCGACGTCGGTGACGCCGAGGATGTCGGTGAAGAGCCCGGCGACGATCTTCTGGGTGGGGGTGGTGGTGGGTGTCCCGGTGCCGGTGATGGTGGGGCGGGGGAGTTGATCGCGGTCCACTTTGCCGGCGGTGGTGAGGGGGAGCTGAGGGATGGCGATGACGACGCTGGGGATCAGGTGTTCGGGAAGGGTCTGGGAGAGGTTGTTGCGGACGGTCGCGGTGTCCAGCTGTCGACGGGGGACGACGTAGCCGACGAGACGCCGGGTACCGGTGCTGTCGTCGGCGATGACGACGGCCTGGCTGACGGCCGGGTCCTTGACGAGGGCGGCTTCGATCTCGCCGGGCTCGACCCGGAACCCGCGGATCTTGACCTGGTCGTCACCCCGGCCGAGGAACTCCAGCTCGCCGTCGCGGCGGAACCGGGCGATGTCGCCGGTCCGGTACATCCTGGTGCCCGGCTCACCGAACAGCTCACCGAACGGGTCGGCGACGAAACGCTCGGCGGTCAGCCCCGGCCGGTTCAGGTACCCCCGGGCGACCCCGGCGCCGGCGATGTAGAGCTCCCCGGCCACGCCGGGCGCCACCGGTTCGAGCCGGGCGTCGAGGACGTACATGCGGATGTTGGCGATCGGCCGGCCGATCGGCACCGGTGAGGCCGCCGCCGGCGGGCCGTCGATGACGTGGACCGAGCAGCCGACCACGGTCTCCGTCGGGCCGTACTCGTTGATCAGCCGGGCGCCGGGACAGATCCGCTGCCAGGAGATCACCGTCTGGGGGCGCACTTCGTCGGCGCCGATCACGTACGTGCGCACCGAGTCGAGGACGGTGCCGGGGGCGAGCTGGGCGGCGAGCAGGTCGACGTGGCCGGGGGTCAGCTTGAGCAGGCTGAAGTCGCGTGGTTCGCGCAGGAGCGCGGCCAGGGCCTGACCGCCGGTGTCCGGGCCGATCAGCGTGACGTCGCGGCCGTCGATCAGCGGGAGCCAGAAGTTGGGCACCGACAGGTCGACGGCGACCGAGCCGACCAGCGGCGCCCCGGACTCGCCGTCCAGGCCGTATCCGTCCACGGCCCACCACAGGTAGTTCAGCAGCCCACGGTGGGAGATCAGCACGCCCTTGGGGCGTCCGGTCGAACCGGAGGTGTACATGGCGTACACCAGGTTGTCGCCGCTGATCGGCAGGTCCAGGTCCCGGCCGGAACGGGCCTGGATCCGGTCCCGGTCACGGCCCAGCCGGACCACGGTCGCGCCGGTCAGGCCCTCGACGGTGCCGGCGTGCTCGTCCTGCGCGACGACGACGCCGGCGCCGGTGTCGTCCAGGACGAACGCGAGCCGCTCCGCCGGGTGCGCGGGATCCAGCGGGACGTAGGCCGCGCCCGCCTTCATCACCGCCAGCAGGGCGACCAGCAGGTCGGGGCTCTCACCGGCGCAGACCCCGACGAACGACTCGGTGCCCACGCCCAGGCCGCCCAGATGCCGGGCCAGGCGGTTCGCCGCGGCGTTGAGCTCGCCGTAGGTCAGCAGCACGCCGCCGGCGTCGCGTACCGCGGGGGCCTGCGGGTCGGCGGCCGCCTGCGCCTCGATCAGCTGCGGCAGCACCGAATCCGGCAAGGCCGCGTGGGTGTCGTTCCACTCCCGCAGGATCTGGTGCCGCTGCCCGGACGAGAGCACCGGGACCTGGTCGATCCGCACGCCCGGATCGGCGGCGACCGCGGTGAGCACCCGGATCAGCCGGTCCACCAGGGCCTCGGCGCTCACCCGGTCGAAGACGTCGGTGGCGTAGCGCAGCTCGCCGTCCAGGCCGTCGTCGCCGGCCCGCTTGGTGAACGTGAGGATCAGCTCCAGCTTCGCGGGGGCGTAGTCGACCGGCTGGTCGGCGGCGGTGAGCCCGGGCAGGCCGGACATCGGCGTGGTCGCCTCGTGCAGTTCCAGCATGACCTGGACCAGCGGGTTCCAGCCCATCGAACGCGGCGGGTTGAGGGCCTCGACGACCCGCTCGAACGGCACGTCCTGGTGCTGGAACGCGGCGAGGTCGGTCTGCCGCACGCGGGCCAGCAGGTCGGTGAAGGTGGGGTCGCCCCCGGTGTCGGTGCGCAGCACGAGCGTGTTCATGAAGACGCCCACCAGGTCGGTGAGCTCCTCGTGGCCGCGTCCGGCGGTCAGCGCCCCGATCGGGATGTCGTTGCCGCATCCCAGCCGGGTCAGCAGGACGGCGAGGGCGGCCTGCAGCGTCATGAACAGGGTGACCTGCGACTCGCGGGCCAGCGTCCCGAGCTGTCCGTGCAGGCCGGCCGGGATCTCGAACCGCACGCTGTCCCCGCGGAAGGTGGCCACGGCCGGGCGCGGCCGGTCCACCGGCAGCGGCAGGTGCCCCGGCAGATCGGCCAGGGTGGTACGCCACCAGTCCAGCCGCGAGTCGTCGTGCGGCTGCCGCTGCCACAGCGCGTAGTCGGCGTACTGCACGGGCAGCCGGGGCCATTCGGGTTCGCCGCCGGTGAGCCGGGCCCGGTAGGCCGCCGCCAGATCGCGCCAGAACGGGGGCATGGACAGCGCGTCGCCGGCGATGTGGTGCAGCACCACTAGCAGCACGTGCTCGGTGTCCGACAGCGCGAACAGCGTCACGCGCAGCGGCGGGTCGCGGGTCAGGTCGAACGGCCGGGCGGCGGCGTCGGCCAGCATCCCGGCCAGCTGCCCGGCCTCGACGTCGCGCTCGACGAGACCGGCCGCCGCCTGCCCGGCGGGGATCACCTGCTGCCAGGGGCCTTCGGAGCTGTCCGGGAAGACCGTCCGCAGCGTTTCGTGGCGGGCCACCAGATCGGCGAGCGCGCCGCGCAGCGCGTCCCGGTCCAGCCGGCCGGTCAGGCGTACGGCGGCCGGGATGTTGTACGACCCGCCGTGGTCGATGCGGTTGATGAACCAGAGCCGTTGCTGCGCCGAGGACAGCGGCAGCCGGTCGGGCCGGGCCGCCGGGCGCGGCGCGGGACGGCTGCCGCCCTCCTGCCCGGTGGGGTGGTCGATGTGGTGGGCGATGCCGGTGACGGTGGCGTCGGCGAAGACCTGGCGCAGGGGGAGTTCGGTGCCGAAGAGCGTCCGGATGCGGCTGACGAGCCGCATGACGAGCAGGGAGTGCCCGCCGAGGTCGAGGAAGTTGTCGGTGGGACCGACGTCGGTGACGCCGAGGATGTCGGTGAAGAGCCCGGCGACGATCTCCTGGGTGGGGGTGGTGGTGGGCGTCCCGGTGCCGGTGATGGTGGGGCGGGGGAGCCGGCGGCGGTCCACTTTGCCGGTGGTGGTGAGGGGGAGGTGCGGGATGGCGACGACGACGCTGGGGACGAGGTGTTCCGGGAGGGTCCGGGAGAGATCGTTGCGGATGGTCGCGGTGTCGAGCTGTTGGTGGGGGATGTCGGCCGGGGGGACGACGTAGCCGACGAGGCGGCGGGTGCCGGTGCTGTCGTCGGCGATGACGACGGCCTGGCTGACGGCCGGGTCCCTGACGAGGGCGGCTTCGATCTCGCCGGGCTCGACCCGGAACCCGCGGATCTTGACCTGGTCGTCACCCCGGCCGAGGAACTCCAGCACACCGTCGGCCCGCCAGCGCACCAGATCGCCGGTGCGGTACATCCGCGCCCCCGCGACGAACGGATTGGCGACGAACCGGGCGGCGGTCAGGCCGGGCTGCCCCAGATAGCCGCGGGCCAGCCCCAGACCCGCCATGTACAGCTCGCCGGTGACGCCCACCGGCACCGGACGCAGGCAACGATCCAGCACGTACGTCTGCTTGTTGCGCAGCGGACGTCCGACGGGGACCGGGCCGCCGGCCGTGTCGCGCACGTCGATGCGGTGGGTCGTGGTGAAGATGGTGCTCTCCACCGGCGAATAGCCGTTGACCAGCAGCAGGTCCGGACGTGCCCGCAGCAGCCGCTCGACGTGCGCCGGCGAGGCCGGCTCGCCGCCGGTGAGCACCTGCGCGACCGTGGCGAACACCTCCGGATGCTGATCGATCATCAGGTTCAGCAGGCTGGCCGACAGATGCAGCGTGGTGACCGCGTGCCTGGCCACCGCGTCGCGGATCGCCGCCGGGTCGGGCCGCCCGCCGTTCTGCAGCACGCAGGCGCCGCCGAACAGCAGAGCGCCGAACAGCTCCAGGGCGAACGCGTCCCAGGACACCGGTGAACACTGCAGCCACACCTCACCTGGGCCCATCCGGGCGAAGTCCTGGCCCTGCAGGGTGCTCACGATCGCCAGGTGGGGCGTCGCCACGCCCTTGGGCACGCCGGTGGACCCGGAGGTGAACATCACGCACGCCAGGTCCTGCGGCCCGGCGACCGGCGGCAGGCCCGACGACGGCCGGACCGCGATCGCCGGCGCGTCGCGGCGCAGGTCGACCGTCCTCACGGGGCCGGCCTCGGCGCGGTCGCGGCCGACGACCAGCCGCACCCCGGCGTCGCGGATCACCGCGTCGCGCCGGGCCTCGGGCAGCGCCGGATCCAGCACGGTGTACGCGGCGCCGGCCTTGAGCACCGCCAGCACCGCCGTCACCAGGTCGGCGTCGCGCTCCAGCAGGACGCCCACCACGTCGCCGCGCTCGACGCCCTGCTCGTCCAGGTGCCGGGCCAGCCGGTTGGCCCGCTCGTCGAGCTCGCCGTAGGACACGGCGCCGCCGTCCACGTCGATCACCGCGACGGCTCCGGGGTTCGCGCGCGCCTGGGCCTCGAACAGCTGCGGCACGGTGTGGGCGGGCGGCACGCCGGCGGTGTCGTTCCACTCGGCCAGCACCCGGTGCCGTTCGTCGGCAGTGAGCAGATCGAGCTGCCCGATCGGGATCCCGGCGTCGGCGGCGACCGCCTCCAGAACGGTGACCAGCCGCGCCATCAGGGCGCTGACGTCCCCGGCGGCGAGCATGTCGGTGCGGAAGTGCAGGCGCAGCTCCACCTGGTCGCCGGGCTCGACCACCAGCGACAGCGGGTAGTGCGTGGTGTCGCGGAACCCGACCTTCGCCCGGACCGCGCCGCCGCCGGGCAGGTTCACCGTGAGGTCCCCGTCCGGGAAGTTGTCGAAGACGATCGTGGTGTCGAACAGCGGGCCGGACCGGCCGTCGCGCCGCTGGATCTCGGCCAGGCCCAGATGATCGTGCTCGTACAGGGCGAGGCGCTGCTCCTGGACGGCGGCCAGCAGGGTGCTCAGCGAGTCGGTGTGCCGCCAGGTCACCCGCACCGGCACGGTGTTGATCAGCATGCCCACCATGGCGTCGGACCCGGGCAGGTCGGCCGGCCGCCCCCCGACGGTGGCGCCGAACACCACGTCGTCGCGGCCGGTCAGCTGGCCCAGCACGACGCCCCAGGCGGCCTGGAGCACCGTGTTGAGCGTGACGCCGTGTTCCCTGGCCTGTCGCCGCAGGCCGTCCGACAGGTCGAGCGGCAGACCCCGGACGACGTCGTCGCGCTCACCGCCACCGGACGGACGGCCCCCGGAGCCGGTGAGCACCCCCTGGACCAGGGTCGCCTCGTCCAGCCCGGACAGCGCGCGCGCCCAGGCGTCGCGGGCCGCGCCGTGATCCTGACGCTCCAGCCAGCGCAGATAGTCGCGGTACGGCGCCACCGGCGGCAGGCCGTCGTCGCGCCCGCCGGCGGCCAGCACGTCCAGCAGCTCGCGCAGCAGCAGCGCCGTGGACCAGCCGTCGAGCAGCAGGTGGTGCACGGTCATCACCAGGCGGTGCCGCCGTTGGCCGAGCCGGATCAGGGTGAACCGCATCAGCGGCGGGCGGTCCAGCGCGAACCCCCGGGCCCAGTCCTGTTCGGCCTGTACGGCGGCCTCCTTCCGCGCCGCGCCCGGATCGCGGTCGGACAGGTCGATCTCGCGCCACCGCAGGGGCGCCTCGCGGTGGACCACCTGGACCGGGCTGCCGGAGCGGCGGGTGTGGAAGCCCGCCCGCAGGTTGCCGTGCCGGCGCGTCACCGACTCCGCGGCCTGTCGCAGATGGCCGGCGTCCACGTCGCCGTCGAGGTCGACGGTGAACTGCGCGACGTACAGGCTCGACGCCTCGCTCTCCAGCCGGGCGTGGAACAGCAGACCTTCCTGAAGCGGGGAGAGCGGCAGGATGTCCTCGATCGGTGACGGCGTGCTGGTCGTCATGTCAGCTCCTTCTGCTGGCCGCGGTCACGACCGGATCGCGTTGAGTTCCGCTTCGAGTTCCGCCAGCTCCGCCGCGCTGACCGAGCGCAACGTCAGGTCGCGCGGCGCAGCGGCGTCGGCGGCGGTGTCGTCGGCGAGCCGGGTCAGCAGGCGGAACCAGGTCTCGGCGAGCCGGGTCACCTCGGGCCGGGTCAGCGCGCCGGCGGCCCAGGACCAGGTCGCGCGCAGCACCGGCCCGCCGGCGCCGTCGACCACCGCCGCGTTGACCTCGACGGCGTGCGCCGTCGGCATGCCGGCACCGAAGCAGTCCAGGCCCACGCCGAAGTCCGCGACGATCGTCCAGTCGCCGGTGCCGCCGCCGTCGAAGCGGCCCAGGTAGTTGAACCCGATCTCCGGCTCGGTCCCCGTGACGCGCTCGCCGGGCGCGCGCAGGTACCGGTGCAGGCCGTACTCCAGGCCCTTGTCCGGGAGCTCCCGCAACTGCTCGCGTACCAGCCGCAGAGCGGCCCGCGGGTCGTCCCCGTCGTTGTCACCGGCCTCCAGCAGCCGGACCGGGAACAGGGTGGTGAACCAGCCGACGGTCCGGGACAGATCGGTGCCGTCGCGGTCCTCCCGTCCGTGGCCCTCGACGTCCACCACGACCGGCCGGTCCGGCGTGCCGTCGCGGCGGGCCTGCTCGCGCACGGCCAGGGCGAGGCCGGTGAGCAGCAGCTCGTTGACCGTGGGGGAGTCCGGGCCCACCAGCCGCTCGGTGGTGGCGGGGTCCAGGTCGAGCGTGAGCAGGCGGTCCGCTGACTCGTGGTCGGTCCGGGCGTCCGACGGCCGTCCGAGGCGGGCGCGGCCGGCGTCGAGCACCGACGACCAGTACGCCGCCGCGCCCGGCCGGGCGCCGGAGCGTGCCTCGTCGTTCAGCAGCCGCGCCCAGGTGCGGAAGGACGTCGCCGCGGGCGCGGGCCGCCATCCGGCGCCGCCGTGCCAGGCTTCGCGCAGGTCGTGGAGCAGGACGCGCCACGAGACGCCGTCCACGCACAGATGGTTGACGACCAGGCCGAGCATGGCCTGCCGCCCGGGCTCGGCGCTGAACCAGACCGCCTGGACCAGCCGTCCCCCGTCGAGGCTCAGGCGCTGTTGCGCGGCGGCGAGCTCCGCGCGGATCAGCTCGTCGGCGGCCTCGCCGGTGCGGCCGTTCAGCGGCACCTCGGTCAGGCACTGCCGGGCGTCCACGTCGTCCGGTGCGGGCACGAGCAGTTCCCACTGCCCGTCGGCGGTGATCCGGCGGCGGGCCCGCAGCATGTCGTGGACCTCCAGCAGGCGCCGCAGCACGCCGGTCAGCCACTCGCCGGTGACCTGCGCGGGGATCCGCAGCACCAGCCGCTGGCAGAACGCGTCGGCCGGCCCGCCCCGCTCGCGCAGCCAGTGCACGATCGGAGTCAGCGGCACGGCGCCCCGACCGGCCTCGGGCGCCTCGGCGGCGACGGCGGGCGCGGGGCGCGACAGCGCGCGCTCGGCGAGCTCGGCGACCGACCGGGCGCCCATGACGTCGCGCACGGTCACCGGCAGCCCGGCGCGGGTGATCTGCCCGGCGGCGTCGATGGCCTGGATGCTGTCGCCGCCCAGCCGCAGGAAGCCGTCGTCGGGATGGACCGCCGGCAGGGCCAGGACCTCGGCCAGAATGCCGCAGACCAGCCGTTCCGGGTCGGTGCGGGCGGCCCGGCCGCCGCCGGTCCGCGGCGGTTCGATCGCGGCCAGGGCGGCCCGGTCGAGCTTGCCGTTGGCGGTGACCGGCAGCTCGTCCAGCGTGACGTAGCGGGCGGGCACCATGTGCGCCGGCAGGCGCTCGGCCAGGTACGCCTCCAGGGCGTCGCCCGTCACCGGCTCGGCGGTGACCAGGTAGCCCACCAGGTGCTGGTGGCCCCCGGCGTTTCCACGGACCAGCACCGCGGCCTGCTCGACCGCCGGGTGGCCGGTCAGCGCCGACTCGATCTCGCCGAGCTCGATGCGCTGTCCGCGTAGTTTGACCTGGTTGTCGACCCGGCCGGCGTACTCGAACGCGCCGTCGGGCCGGCGCCGGCCGAGATCGCCGGTCCGGTACATGCGCTCGCCCGCGGCGCCGAACGGGTCGGCCACGAAGCGGGTGGCGGTGAGCCCGGGCCGGCCCAGGTAGCCGCGGGCCAGCTGGACGCCGGTCAGGTACAACTCGCCGACCTCGCCGTCGGCGACCGGACGTAGCGCGCCGTCGAGCACGTGCACCCCGGTGTTCCACACCGGCCGCCCGATCGGCACCGGGACGTCCGGCATGCCCGGTGGGCAGGGCCACGCGGTCACGTCCACGGCGGCCTCGGTGGGGCCGTAGAGGTTGTGCAGCTCGGCGTCGTGTGCCTGGTGGAAGCGGTGGACCGTCTCGGCGGGCAGGGCCTCACCGCTGCACAGCACCCGCCGCACGCTGGGCAACGGTGTCCCGGGCCGGGCCCGGAGGAAGGCGGCGAGCATCGACGGCACGAAGTGCAGGGTGGTGATCCGCTCGCGGTCGATGACCTCGGCCAGGTAGGCGGGGTCGCGGTGGCCGTCCGGGCGGGCCATGACCAGCGTCGCGCCCTGCAGCAGCGGCCAGAAGAACTCCCACACGGACACGTCGAAGCCGGCCGGGGTCTTCTGCAGCACCCGGTCGTCGGGCCGCAGGCCGTACTGCGCCTGCATCCAGGCCAGGCGGTTGACGATGGCCCGATGGCTGATCCCGACGCCTTTGGGACGTCCGGTCGAGCCGGAGGTGTAGATGACGTACGCCAGGTTGCCGGGCCGGACCTCGGGCAGCGTGACCGACGGCGCACCGGCGTCGGCGACGTCGACGGTGACGACGCCCTCGAAGGCGTCACCGGCTCCGGACGTGACGGCGGCGACGGCTCCGGCGTCGGCCAGCAGGAAACGCAGCCGCCGCGGCGGGTCGCCGGGCTCCAGCGGCAGGTACGCGGCGCCGGACTTGATCACCGCGACGATCGCCACGACCAGGCCGGCGCCGCGGGGCACGGCGACGGCGACGACCCGCTCCGGGCCGGCCCCGGCGTGCCGCAGCCGCCGGGCCAGCCGGTCGGTGCGGGCGTCGAGCTCGGCGTAGGTGAGGCAGGCGTCCTCGGCGACCACCGCGGGGGCCCGCGGGGTCCGGGCCGCCTGCTCCCGCAGCAGGCCGACCAGGGTTCCGGCCGGGACGACCGGGGAGTCCTGGGTCATGGCGTCACCGTTCCCGTCCCGTCCATCTCGGCGGCGAGGCCGGCCGGCCGCAGGTCCGTCCAGTTCTGCTCGACGTAGCGCAGGCAGGCGTCGCGGGTGTCGCCGCCGTGCGCCACCGACCAGCCGGCCGGTACGGCGGCCGTGACCGGCCACAACGAGTGCTGGCGCTCCGCGTTGACCAGCACGAAGTATCGGTCGTTGTCGGACTCGAACGGATTGGTCACGGCGCTACTCCTTGCAGCTCGGGCGTGTGGTCGGCGGGGGAGCCGGCCGGGTTCCAGACGTCGTGCGGGCTCAGCGCGGCGGGCGCGTACTGGCCGAGGGCGCTGATCAGCATCCGCATCTCCAGCTCCAGGCATCGGACCAGCCGGACCAGGCCGGACGCGGGGTCCTCGTCGGCGGCCAGCATGGCCGCGCGGCCCAGCCCGACGGCGGTGGCGCCCAGCGCCATGCACTTCACCGCGCGGGTGCCCTCCCACATGCGGCCGGACACCAGCAGGCCGGGCCGGTCCGGGCCCAGCCGGCGCAGGCACTCGTGCAGCGGCAGGCCCACGTGTCCGAGGAAGGCCGACGGCGCCCAGCCGGTGCCGCCCTCCGCGCCGTCGACCGTGACGGCGTCGGCCCCGGCGGCCCGCGCGACGGTGGCGGCCTCGGCGACGTCGCGACCCGGGTGCAGTTTCACCCAGATCCGCACCCGCGGGAAGTTGTTGCGCATGAAGCGGATCTGCTGGGCCAGGATCTCGGCGGTGAAGGTGCCCGGCGTGCCGCACCGCAGCAGCGCCGCGGAGCCGGAACCGGAGCCGGCGTCGGCGTCGGAGCCGGCGTCGAGCAGTTCCTCCAGGGCGTAGCGGTCCGCCAGCCGCCGCGCGGCCGCCTGGTCCACCAGGGTCATGCCGCCGAGACCGGGTTTGGCGCCCTGGCCGAGCTTGAGCTCGAACGCCAGCCGGCCGGAGTCGAGCAGCCGCTGCGTGGACGGGTCGCCGTAGACCAGCTGCCAGACCTCGGCGTCGGCGTCCTCGGTGCTCTGCTGCACGACGACCCCGCCGGTCGCGTCGTCGGCCTCGGCGGCGTAGGCGCGCAGCCGCGACAGCAGGGACCGGCCCGCCGGTTCGCTGTCGCGGCCGAAGCCGTTGACGGGCACGACGTTCTCGCCGATCACCATCGGCAGGCCCAGGCTCGCCGCCTGCCGGCTGACCGCCAGGCCCAGCTCGTGGCCGGCGGCCCGGGTCGAGCCGAACGCGGAGACGTACACCGGCAGCGGCGAGCGCAGGGCGCCGATCACGGTCGACAGGTCGACGTCGCGGTAGGTGGGTTCGCGGCCGAGCTCGATCAGCTTCTCCAGCCGGTTCGGCATGAACACCGGCGGCACCAGCCGGGCGGACTCCAGCGGGTCGTCGCCGGCGGTGTCCTGGGCGCCGAACAGGGAGCCGAACAGGGCGCTGCCGTAGCCGCCGGCGTCCGGGAACAGGGCCGCGACGCCGTGGCGCGCCCGTCGGCGTATCGGCTGCTCGGGGAACCCGTGCGCGACGAGCCCGGTCACGGCGTCGCCGTCCCGGGCAGCTTCGGGTAGGCGCTGGCCTGCCAGACCGCGTCGAGCCCGGCGACGTAGCGGGTCAGCCGTTCGAGGCCGAGGCCGAAGCCCGCGCTGGCCGGGACGCCGGTGCGCAGCAGGTCGAGGTACCACTGGTACTTGGCGGGATTCTCGCCGGACTCGCGGATGCGGGCGACGACCCGCCGGTAACCGGACTCGCGTTCGCTGCCGCTGGCCAGCTCGCCGTACCCCTCGGGGGCGATCAGGTCGAAGTTGCGCAGCACGCCGGGCTCGGTCTCGCTCTCGCGGTCGTAGAACCCCCGGCTGCCCTTCGGGTAGTCGACGATGAAGAACGGCCGGGCGGCCTTGGCGGACAACTTCGCCTCGCCCGGCCAGTCGATCTCGGAGTCCGCCTGCTGCGAGTCGTGCCCGATGGCGTGCAACGTGCGTACCGCGTCGGCGTGCGTCATCCGGTCGAAGTCGCCCTCGCCGTAGCCGGCGAACGCGCCGGGGTCGCGGCCGAGGGTCTCCAGGGCGTCGGGCCGCAGGCTCGCGGTGCGGGTCACGATGTGCCGGAGCAGGTTCTGCGCCAGCTCGACGGCCTCGTCGCGGGAGGCGCCGGCCATCTCGACGTCGATCTGGTGGAACTCGACCAGGTGCCGATCGGTGGCGGCGGTCTCCAGCGGCTCCAGCCGCACGCACGGCGAGATGAAGAAGATCTTGTCGAACATCAGCAGCGACGCCTGTTTGTACAGGATGGCGCTGGTCATGAGCTTGTACCGGGAACCGTAGAGGTCGACGTCGGCCGGCTTCGCGCCGCGCCCGCCGGGGTCGGTCACCGGTCCGATGATCGGCGCCTGCAGCTCCATGAACCCGGCCGCGGTCAGGAACTCCCGGGCGCAGGCCAGCACCTGGCCCTGGACGGTCAGGGCCGCCCGGGTGACGGGTGAGGTCAGGTGGTCACGTAGCTCCGGCATCGGTCCCCGCGTCATGGGATTCACCTCGTTGTTCGTCGAAGGTTCGCTGTACGTACGACAGGGCGGCCAGCAGGTCGCCGGCGCGCATGCGGTGGCGCGTCGGTTCCACCAGGTCGCCGAGGGGCAGTGAGCCGATCCGCGACCAGCGCAGGACGCCGTCGCCGTCCAGGAAGCTGCGGGTGCGGCCCTGGTTGTCCGGGTGCAGGCAGTACGGGACGTCCAGGTAGCCGTGCCGGAACGCGCGGATCAGGGCGGTCCCGACGTCCGGGTCGAGATCCAGCACCGCCTCGATCAACGCGCGGGCCTGGGCCAGCACGCCGGTGTCGGCGACCGCGGGGAGGGGCGCGGTCCGCGCCCGCGCCGCCGCGCGCTCGGCGGTGCGCAGGGCCTGCACGTTCTCGGCGACCGTCGGGATCCGGTACGCCTCGGCGGTGGTCTTCACGATCAGCCGGGCGGCGCCGCTGTGGACGGTCAGCCGAGCCGCCTGCCTCAGCAACCGCGAAGCGCCGTGCGCGGTCCGCGGATACAACCCCATGTAGGCGTAGACGACGATGTGCCAGTCCAGGCCGCCGAGCCGTTCGGCGGCCAGGGTGCGCAGCGCGCCGACCGCCTCGCGGTCCTGTGCCTCGTTGGTCTGCTGGGCGTAGCTGAGCGAGACGCTGCGCAGCCCGTGCTGGGCGAAGAACAGCGCCTCCAGCAGGCTGAGCGCCACCAGCATGGCGGGCGGGGTCAGCTGGCCGAGCATGCAGCCGCCGAACGTCTCCAGATGCGGTTCGCGGTCCGGGCCGATACCGGCGGCGAGCATGCCGGCGCAGCGGGCCCAGTTCGACACCGACTCGGTCAGCGGCGTGCGGGAGTAGGGCAGGCAGTAGGAGATCGGCCCGCCCTCGGTGGCGTCCAGGCCGGCGGCCAGCGCCGTGGCGACGATCGGCCGTGGGTCGGCGGAGCCGTGCCGGACCTGGACCGGGAACGTCCTGTCGCGCACGCCGTCGAGCATCCGCCGGATCGCGTCGGCGCCGTGCGCGACGATCGGGAAGCCGTTGAGGTCCTCGCCCGCGGTCAGCGCCCGGCGCGCCGACGCGTGGTCGCCGACCCTGGTGTAACTGTCCACGGTGATGGTTCCCGCGGTGGTGCGGGCGGCGTCGCGGGTGGCCTCCAGCCCGGCGCGGGTACGGCTCAGCGAGCTGAAGCCCATCCGGGGCTGGACCACGACCCGGCGGTCGGCGGCCGCCGCGGCGACGAACGCGCCGAACGCGTACTCGGCGGTGGTCATCGCGCCGGGACCGTCGCGGCGTAGGCCAGCAGCTCGCTCACCTGCTCCCCGAAGACCCGGTCGAAGCCCGCCGCGAGCAGTTCGGGCGCGAGGCGGGAGTTGGGCCGGCCGGCGATGCCGAGCTTGCCGCCGATCACCGCGGGCACGCCGGCGGTCTGCGGGCACTGTCTCAGGCGTCGTGCCGCCCGGGCGGCGTCGTGCCGGCCGTGCCCGTTGACGCTGCTCATCACCAGCAGGTCGGGACGCAGGTCGCGGCAGCGGTCGATCAGCAGGTCGTCCGGTACGCAGGCGCCCAGGTTGGCCACCGCGTGACCGGCCTCCTCCAGCAGCAGCTGCAGGTAGACCAGGTTCCAGGTGTGCGCGTCGGAGGACGTGCCGGACAGCAGGACGGTGAGATGCCCGCGGCCGGACCGGACGGGTACCTCCGGTGCGGCGGCGGCGACTGCGGTGGCAAGCACGCGGCCATCCCTTCTGGTGGCGGGCGGGGCTCGTTCACGTCTGGGCCATCGTGGAGGGCGGGCCTACCGGGGAGCTGTCGCCGTCCTATCGGCGATCTCTCACCGCGCCACCCGACGCCACCCGACGCCGCCGGACGCCGCCGATATGCCGGTGATAGGCGGCGCGTGTTCCATGCATCGGCATGACCCTGCGAAACCTGTCGGCGATGCCGGCCGACGAGATGTCCAGCGGCACGGCGCCGCGCCCCCTGACGATCTGCGTCTTCTGCGGCGCCCGGCCGGGCCTGCACGCCGGCGACGCGGAGACCGCCCGGCGGCTGGGACGGCTGATCGGCAGCCGCGGGCACCGGCTGCTCTACGGTGGCGGCGGATCGGGACTGATGGGCGAGCTCGCGTGGTCCGCGCAGCGGCACGGCGCGCCGATCACCGGTGTCATCCCCACGTTCCTGTACGAACGCGAGCGCGGCATCGCCGCCCCGCCGCAGGACACCGTGCTGACCACGACGATGGGCGAGCGCAAGTCGGCCTTCCTGACCAGGGCGGACGCCTTCGTCGCGCTGCCGGGCGGGTTCGGGACGCTCGACGAGGTGCTGGAGGTGATCAGCCTCAACCAGCTGGAGGTGCTGGCGAAGCCGATCGTGCTGGTCGACTCGGAAGGCTTCTGGGGGCGCTTCGTCGCGCTGGTGCGGGACCTGGCGCACCGGGGTTTCACCGAGCCCGGCTTCGGCCCGCACTGTTCGGTGACCGACAGCGCCGAGGACGCGCTGCGGTGCCTGGAGACGTACCTGGCCGAGGCGGCCGTCCCGGTCGCCGCCGACGTGGAGGGGCGTTGAGATGAGCTCTTCGGTGACCGAGTCGCGCGCAACGGTCGTGGCGGACGTCCCGCGGGTCGACGGTCCCCGCCTGCTGCGCGACCTCGCGGAGCTGGCCCGCTTCGGCGCCGACGACCGGGGCGGGGTGTCCCGTCCCGGCTTCAGCCGCGCCGACGCCGACGCGCGCCGCCACCTCATCGGCAGGGCCGAGGCGGCGGGCCTCGCGGCGGCCGTCGATCCGGCGGGGAACCTGGTGGTACGCCGCCGCCGGCGCACCGCGGGCCCGGTGTTGCTGATGGGCTCGCATCTCGACAGCGTGGTGCACGGCGGGCGGCTGGACGGCGCGTACGGGGTGGTCGCGGCGCTGGAGGCGCTGCGCGTCCTGGCCGGCCGGGACGAGCCGCTGAGCTGGGAACCGGTCGTGGTGGCCTTCACCAACGAGGAGGGCGCCCGCTTCCCGCAGGCGTTCTGGGGCTCGATGGCCCTGACCGGCGACCTGTGCGACCCGCGGCGGGCGGTGGACCGCGACGGCGTCTCGATCGCCGGGCCGTTGCGCGAGGCCGGCGGTGACCTGGATCGGGTCGCCGACGCCGCGTGGCCCGACGGCTCGATCGGCGCGTTCCTGGAGCTGCACATCGAGCAGGGCCCGGTCCTGGAGCGCGCCGGGGTCCCGATCGGGGTGGTGACCAGCATCGTCGGGCGCACCCTGTTCGAGGCGCGGGTGCGCGGCCGGCAGGGCCACGCCGGGACGACGCCCATGGACCTGCGCCGCGACGCCATGGCCGCCGCCGCGCGGGTCGTGCTCGCCGTCGAGGAGCTCGCCCGCTCCAGCGCGTGCCAGGTCGCGACGGTGGGCGCGCTGAACCCCACGCCGAACGTGCCCAACGTGATCGCCGGCGAGGTCCGGATGACGGCCGAGCTCCGCGACACCGACAAGGACCGCCTGGCCGCCGCCGAGGTGGCGCTGCGTGCCGTGGCGGAGCGGATCGCCACCCTGACCGGCACGACGATCGAACTGGACCCGGTGATGCGCGCGACGCCGGTCGCCACCGACGCGGGCCTGCGGCGGGTGATCGCGCGGGCCAGCTCCGCGCTGGACCTGCCGAACCGGACGGTGGCCAGTGGCGCCGGTCACGACGCGCAGATCATGGCCGCGGCCGCGCCGATCGGCATGATCTTCGTGCCCAGCGTCGGCGGGGTCAGCCACGCACCCGACGAGCACACCGGCGACCGGGAGCTGGTGGCGGGCGGCGACGTGCTGTTGCGGGCCGCGTGGGAGCTGTGTCGGCGAGGCGCGATCCACTGATTCACAAGAAGCCTTGCGAAAACTGGCTCTGAGAGGGTATCAACGAAAGGAGTCTTTCGTACGGGAGTGTCCATGGAACCGACCAGACCGGAACGACGCGTACGCGTACAGGACCCCACCAAGCTGCGCGCGCTCGCCCATCCCCTACGGCTGCGCCTGCTGCGCTACCTGCTGGCGGCCGGCCCGCGAACGGCGGCGCAGTGCGCCGAGGCGCTCGGCGACACCGGCTCCAACTGCAGCTACCACCTGCACCAGCTCGCCCGCCACGGGCTGATCGAGCGCGCGCCCGCGCAGGGCGCCAACCGGCGCGACCGGCCGTGGCGCGCCGCCGCCACCGGCCTGGAGTTCCTGCCCGAGCCGGGGGACGAGCAGGGCCGGCAGGTCAACGACGCGCTGACCTCGCTGGAGCTGGACGAGGTGTTCCGGTCGCTGCAGCACTACCAGCGACAGCAGCACAAGCTGCCCGACCAGTGGCGGGAGAGCGCGACCTTCCACAACTACACGCTCTCGCTGACCCCCGAGGAACTGCGGCACCTCACCCTGACGCTGGACGCCGTCATCAGGCCGTACCTGCGCCCGGTGCGCGACGGGGCGCCGGGTGACGCCCTGCCGGTCAGCCTGAGCCTGCAGGCCTATCCCACACCGGAATTCATCTGACATGTTGATGCTGCTGCGTCACCGCGGATTCGTCCTCATCTGGATCGCCGGGCTCGCGTCGAGCGTGGCGAGCTGGCTGCTGATCACCGGGTTGCCCATCTACGTCTTCGGCGTCACCGGCTCGGCGCTGGTCACCTCCGCCGTGTTCCTCGTCGAGCTGTTGTGCGGCATCACCCTGGGATCGTTCGCCGGGGCGCTCGCCGACCGCTTCGACCGGTTCCGGCTGATGAGCGGCGTCGCGGTGGTGCAGGCGGTGGTGGTGCTGCCGCTGGTGGGCGAGCCGGGTCACCGCCTGTGGATCATCTGCGTGGTCGCCGGCGCCCAGGCGGTGCTGACCCAGACGTTCGACTCGGCCCGCAACGCCGCCCTGCCCCGGCTGGTCGAGGCCGCGCACCTGGTGCGCGCCAACAGCATGGTCGCGCTCAACACCAGCGCGGGACGCCTGATCGGCAGCTCGCTGGGCGGCTTCGCGATCACCCGGGAGGGAACCCGGTACCTGGCGATCGGCGCCGCCGTGGCGTTCGTGACGGCCGCCGCCCTGATCGCGGTCGCCCGCCGGACGGCCCGGTACGACGCCGCCGAACCGGCCACGGACGGCGGCGCCGCGTCGTTCTTCGCGAACTGGCGGTCCGGCCTGGTGGCGATGATGCGCAACCGCGGCGTCCGGGCGACGTTCCAGAGCGTGGCGCTGGGCGGCGTCGCACAGGGCCTGTTCGTGGTGCTCTTCGTCGTGTTCGTCAGCCGCGCGCTGCACGCCGACGGCACGCTCACCGGCGTGCTGCGCGGTGTCCAGGCGATCGGCGGCGTGGCGGGCGGGCTCATCGTCGGCCTGCTCGGCGCGCGCCTGAGCCCCTGGTTGCTGATGAGCCTGGGCGCCGTCTCGTTCGGCCTGCTGAGTCTGACCATCTGGAACGGCCCGGCGCTCTCGCGTCAGGTCGAGATTTATGTCGTGCTTTTCATCCTGATCGGCGTGCCCGGAATCGCGTACAACAGCGGCGCGTTCGCGCAGATCCAGCAAAGCGTGTCCGACAGCGATCTGGGCCGCGCCTTCGGCGCGTTCTACGTGGTCTACAACGCCTCACAAGGGCTGGGCATGGCGGCGGCCGGCGTGCTCGGCGACGTGCTCGACGTGGTGCTCGTCCTCAACGTGCAGGCCGTGCTGTACCTGGCCTCCGGCGCGGTGGCCTACTTCGCGTTGCGCCCGGCCCGCAGGCCGCAGACCGAAATCCTGCGGCAGTGATGTTTTTCGACCGGCATTAATCAGTAACCGAATTTGCCGCTAGTGCACTGTTTAGCCTGCCTTTCCTCTGTTAGGCGCGATTTTCACCTCCATGTGATATCTCATCGATAGGAATCGAGATATGTGGACGGATGGGGCGGCGGCGTGCACTTCAGGATTCTCGGGCCAGTGCAGATCACCACCGACGGAGCACCCGTCGAGATCACCGCCCCCCGGCACCGCGCCGTGCTCGCGATGCTGCTGCTCGACGTCAACCACGTGGTGTCGGTCGACCGCCTCATCGAAGCGGTCTGGTCGGACGCGCCTCCCTCGACCGTCCGCAGCCAGATCTACACCTGCATCTCCGGCCTGCGGCGGCTGCTGAGACGGGCGGCGTTGCCCGCGCGGATCGTGACCAAGGCGCCCGGCTACCAGCTGCTCGCCGCCGCCGACAGCGTCGACCTGCACATCTTCGACCGGCTCGTGCAGGAGGCCGCCGCGGCCAGGGCACGCTCCGACACCGAAGCCGCCGCCGAGGCGTTGCGCCGGGCCCTGGCCCTGTGGCAGGGGGAGCCCCTGGCAGGTGTCGAGGGCGAACTGGTCGAGGCCGCCGCGGCCCGGCTGGCCGAACGCCGCCTGGACGTCCTGGAGCAGCGCTTCGAGCTCGAACTGGAACTGGGCCACCACCATCAGGTGCTGCACGAGCTGACCGCCAGGGCGGAGAGCCACCCGCTGCGCGAGCGGCTCTGGAGCCTGCTCATGATCGCGCTCTACCGCTCCGGCCGGCAGGCCGAGGCGCTGTCGCAGTTCCAGGTGGTCCGCAGCCGGCTGATCGACGAGCTCGGACTGGAACCCGGGCAGGAACTGCGGACCGCCGAACGGATCATCCTCACCGACGGCGCCGCGGCGAGCGCCCCGCCGCCGGCGCCCGCGACGCCGGTCTCCCCGCACGCCCCGCCGGCCGCCTTCAGCACCGTGTCGGCGCCGTACGTCGCGCCCCGGACGTTGCCGACCGACAGCCCGCACTACGTCGGACGGCAGACGTACGTCAGCCGCCTGCATGCCAAGCTCGCCGCCGTCGTGTCGCACGGCGAACGGCCGCACACCCCGCCCGTGGCCGTGCTCACCGGGCCGCCCGGCGTCGGCAAGACGGCCCTGGGCGTGCACATCGCCCACCAGCTCTACGACGCCTACCCCGACGGCCAGCTCTACCTGTCGCTCAGCGAGAAGGGCATGCCGATCACCGCCCACCGCGCGCTGGAGCGCATGCTCGCCATGCTCGGCGTGCCCGGCTACCTGCTCCCGGAGTCGGTGGAGGAACGCGCGGCCCTGTTCCGCAGCCGCATCGCCGACCGCCGCATCCTCATCATGCTCGACGACGCGGCCGACGACGCCCAGGTGGCCACGCTGCTGCCCGGCTCCAGCTCCTGCGGCCTGATCATCACCAGCCGGTGGCGGCTCGCCGGCATCCGCGGCGCCGACGTCGTCGAAGTGGACCCGCTGAGCCTCCAGGACGCCATCGACCTGCTGACGAACGTGGTGGGCCAGGCGCGCATCCTCGCCGAGCCGACCGCCGCGCTGGAGCTGGTCACCCTGTGCGGACGGCTGCCGCTGGCCCTGTGCATCGTGGCCGCCAGGCTGGCCGGGCGGCCGCACTGGTCGGTGGCCCAGCTGGTCGACCTGCTCTCGGCCGGGGAACACCGGCTCGACGAGCTCAGCTACGGCACGCTCAGCGTGCGGGACAGCCTGGCCTCGACGTACGAACGGCTGCCCGCGCCCGCCCGCCGGCTGTTCCGGCTGCTGGGCGTGCTCACCGTCCAGGACTTCCCGGTCTGGATCGCCGCGCCGCTGCTCGGCGAGGGGCACCACAGCGCCGCCCTGGAGATCCTGGTCGACGCCCACCTGATCGACGTGGTGCGCGGGCACGGCGTCTTCTCCCGCTACGCCATGCCGGATCGGGTGCTGCTCTACGCACGCGAGCTGCTGGCCGCCGAACCGGAGGACGAGCAGCACGCCGCTTTGGGCCGCGCCCTCGCCGCGTGGCTGACGCTGGCCGAGCAGGCGCACCGGCGCGAGCACGGCGGCGACTACGCGCGCATCCACGGCCGGACCCCGCGCTGGGCCCTGCCCGAGGACCTGGTGGACCAGCTGCTGGCCGAACCGGCCGAGTGGTTCGGCCAGGAACACGCCGCGATCACGACCGCGGCCCGGCAGGCGGCCACCCACGGATATCCGGAGACCAGCTGGGACCTGTCCCTGACCGTCGTGCCGTTCCTCCAGGCACGGTGCGCCTGGGACGACTGGCGCTCCACGCACGAGGCGGCGCTGGAGGCCTGCCGCGCGCAGAACAACCGTCGCGGCGAGGCGGCGATGTTGTATTCGCTGGGCGTGCTGGCCCTCGAACAACAACGCTTCGACGAGGCGCGCGCCCACCTCGGCCTCGCGATGCGGGTGTTCACCGAGGTCGGCGAGGCCCACGGCCGTGCCCTGGGCCTGCGCCATCTCGGCGCCCTGGACCACTTGCGCGGACACTCCGACCTAGCGGTCAGCCGGTACGAGGAGTCGGTCGCCCTGCTCCGCGACCTCGACGACCCGGTCACCGAGGCCGACGTCCTGTGCCGGCTGGCCGGGATCATGATCGACCGCGGCGACCGCGACCGGGCCGGCAAGCTGCTGGAGAACGCGCTGCGGCTGGTCTGGGAGGTCGGCTGCCGGCTCGTCGAGGTACGGATCCGGCAGCAGCAGGGGAACCTGTACCTGGGCGACGACGATCTGGAACGCGCGGAGATGCACTTCTCGCTGGCGCTGGAGGAGGCCAGGCTGGGCCGCGACCGGCTCGCCGAGGCCGCCGCCCTCCTCGGCATCGGCATGGTCCAGCACCGGGAGGGCCGGTACGACCAGGCGGTCGGCACGGTCGAACAGTCCTTCGCCCTCGCCCAGCGATGCGGGGAGCGGACCCTGTCCGGGCGGTGCCGCGTCGTCCTGGCGGAACTGTGCTGCGACGCCGGGCGCGTCGACGAGGCGCACAGCTCGGTGCAGCAGGCGCTGTCGCTGCTGTCCCAGACCGGCGACGCGGTGTGGGAGCAGCGGGCCCTCGCCGTGCTGGCCCGCGTCCGCACCCACCTGTCGCCCCCGCCCGCCCGTCCCGGCGAAGGGACGTGACCGCCGGGCGGTCGTCACTTGATCCCGAAGACCGCCGAGGACGCCTGCCCCTCGCCGAACTCCCCTCCGGCCACCACTTCCCGACGCGCACCCCCGGTCAGCCCTGGACGGATCTCCAGGACTCCACGGTCGCCTCGGCGATGGTCTCGATGCGGTGGCCGTATGCCGGATGCCCATCGGACACGAAACTGCCGTCCCCGGCCGGGAGGCCGCAGAAGGTGGCACGGAAGGACGCGGGCGGTCCGCCCGGGGGGAGCGGCGCGTACGCTGCCAACAGCTCCACGTCCTGGTGCCCTCCGTGCTTGTTCCGCGCCACCTGGCGGGCCCCCACGCGAAGCAGCGCGTCAAGACCCTGATCGACGTAGAGCTGCAGTTGGCGGAACTGGCCGTCGAGATGCCTCGGGTGAGCCCGGGAAGGATGCTGCAGGAGAAACGCACAGACCACCAGCGGGTGCCATCTGTACATCCGAGCATCGGCCTGTTCTTCGGCGAGGACGGCGTGGTAGTAGTCCACGCAGGTGCCCAACGGGCCTGCGGCCGCGCCGCACTCACACCGACCCACGTCAGGACTGTCCGCCATGATCCGCACGATAGGCGGCCAGGAAGGACATTGTCGACGAGATTACCTCAGCCGGTCGGCGGCCTCGTCAGGAGGCAAGGCGGCGCCCTGCTGGTAGGCGGTGTCGTAGGCGGGACGGCCGAGACGGGACGCGAGCGTGTCCGCCAAAGCGCGCAGTTCGATGTCGCCGTGGTCGAAGGTGCCGCGGATGGCCTGGCTCAGGCCGAGCGCGGTGGCCGCGCCGACCGGGTCGTCCTCCAGGAACAGCAGCCGGGCCAGGAGATGAGCGGCCGAGGGGACGTCCATGGTCGCCCGCGCGGCCCGGACGGCCCCGGGCAGCAACGCCCGCGCGGCCGCGGCCTCCCCGGCGGTGAGGAGGTTCGACATCCTGGCGGGCGTCAGGAGGTTCGCGATCGTCTCCGGGGCGATGCGGGCCTGGCGGGCGAGCGTCTCGATGCGGTCGAGCTCCCGGCCGGCCCGTTCGATGTCGCCGCGGCGGCGGCACAGCTCGGCCCGCCTGCCCAGGACGTCGATCTCCAGGACGGGCTGACCCCGCTCCCAGGCCGCCCGTTCGGCGGCTTCGATGTCGTGCCCGGCGCCGGTGAGGTCGCCGGTGCGCATGCGTTCGGCGGCGAGCCCGAGCCGGGCCGAGACCTCGTCCTGCGAGCCGAGCTCGGCGGCGATCGCGATGGTGCGCTCGTAGGCGGCGATCGCCTGGTCGTGTTCGCCGCCGACGGCGTGGATCTGCGCCAGCCCGTACAGGGCCTTGGCCGTCCACCATCGGTCGCCCGTCTCCTCGAACGCGCGCAGCGCCGCCGCCATCGCGGTCGCGGAGTTCGCCCGGTCGCCCCGCTGCCGGTGACGCATGGCTTCGATCATGAGGGTGCAGGCGGTCGCCCAGCGGTCCGAGCCGTCGCGCACGCGGGCGATCTCCCGGTCGACCAGCTCCTGCGGCCCGATCACCGCCGCCATGGGCAGCACGACGGTCAGCAGCATCGGATGGCGCCGCAGCGCGCCCGTGCGCGCGCAGTCGTCGACGAGCGCGCGCAGGCGCTCGGGGTCCTGGATCGGCCCGCCCTCGCCGGCCACCAGGTGGATCGCGGTGAACGCGGCCCGGGCGTCGGCGGGCAGCGCGTCGCCGAACGCGGCCACCTTGGCGACGTAGGAGCCGGCCCGGGCGTCGTAGCGGAGCACGACCCAGTACCAGTACAGCGGGCCGAGGAGCCGGGCGGCCGCGTGGGCGTCGCCGGCGTCGATGGCCGTGTGCAGGGCGAACACCAGGTTGTCGTGTTCGGCCTGGAACAGCCGCAGCGCCTCCGCCTGCCCTTCCGAGCGCAACGACCGCTCGTGCCCCGCGGCCAGATCGGCGAAGTGCCGGACGAACCCACGCAGGACGGCCTCGGCCTCGCCCGCCTGGCGAAGCTTGCCGGCCGAATGGGCGCGGATGGTCTCCAGCATCCGGTACGCGTCGCCGGACCGCTCCACGATCGACTTGCCGACCAGGGAGTCCAGCAGATCGGCGACCTCGACGGCAGGGAGCAGCGTCCCGTCGGAGCAGACCGCCTCGATCGCGGCCGTCCCGGTGGGCCCCGGGAAGATCGAGATCCGGCGGGCGAGCACGCGTTCCTGGTCGGTGAGGAGGTCCCAGCTCCATTCGATGACCGCGTGGAGGGTCTGCTGGCGGGGCTGCGCGGCCCGGTTGCCGGTGCTGAGCAGCCGGAAGCGGTCGTCCAGCCGCGTGGCGACCTGCTCGGCGCTCATGGTCCGCAGCCGCGCGGCGGCCAGTTCGAGGGCCAGGGGCAGCCCGTCCAGCCGGCGCACGATGTCCACGACCGCGGCCGTGCCGGCGGCGTCCAGGGCGAAGCCGGGCTGGACGGCCGTCGCGCGATCGCGGAACAGGCGCACCGCGTCCGACCCGGCGGCCTGGGCGGCGTCCGCGTGTGCCGGCGGCAGGCCGAGCGGGCCCAGCCGGCACAGCGCCTCGCCCATCACCTCCAGCGGTTCCCGGCTCGTGGCCAGGACGGTCAGGTACGGCAGGCGCTCCAGCAGGTGCCCGGCGAACTCCGCGACGGGGCCGGCGATCTGCTCGCAGTTGTCGAGCACCAGCACGCCCTCGCCGCCGGCCAGCAGGCCGACCACCCGCTCCAGAGGCGTGCCGGAGGGCTGCACGCCGGCGGGGCCGAGCGTGCCCAGCACCGCCTCGGGCAGCCCGCCGGCCGTGGTCACCCCGGCCAGCAGGACGAGCCAGACGCGGCCCCGCTGACGGGCTCGATGGCGGCTCGCCGCCTCGATCGCCAGCCGGGTCTTGCCCACCCCTCCCGGCCCCACGACGGTGACCAGCCGGGAGGTCTCCAGCGAACCGGTCAGCAGTCCCAGTTCGTCCGCCCGGCCGACGAAGCTGGTCAGCGGGGCCGGCAGCCGTCCCCGCGCCGCCTGCGGCCGGGTCTGGTCCGGCTCGCGGCGCTCCGGCTCGCCGCGCAGGACGGCCAGGTGCGTGTCGCGCAGCCTCTCGGACGGGTCGACCCCCAGTTCCTCGGCGAGCGTGCCGCGGACCTGCTCGTACACGGCCAGCGCGTCGGACCGGCGGCCCGCCGCGTGCAGGGCGCGCATGCGCAGCCCGGCCAGCCGTTCACGCAACGGGTGGGCGGCGGCCATGGCCGCCATGTCGGCCAGGACGTCGTCGTGGCGTCCCAGGCGCAGCTGCGCCTCGAACCGGTCCTCGACGGCCGCGACGCGCAACTCCTCAAGGCGTGGCGCGGCCGTACCGGCGAAGGGGGCGTCGCGCACGTCGGCCAGCGCGTCTCCCCGCCACAGCGCCAGCGCCTCCTCCAGCAGCGAGCCTGCTCGCCGCGCGGAGCCCGAGGCCAGCTCGCGACCGCCGCGCCTGGCCCTGTCCTCGAAACGGCAGGCGTCGACGTCCTCGGCGCGCACGTGCAGGAGGTATCCGCCGCCCGTCCACTCCAGGACCCCGGCCTCGCCCAGCGCCTTGCGCAGCCGGTGCACCAGGCCGTGCAGCGCGTTGACGGTGCCCCCGCGCGCGCCCCACAGGTCGTCGACGAGGGTGCCGGCCGGTACGGTCCCGCCTCCGGCCAGCGCCAGCCGGGCCAGCAGCGCGCGCACCATCACGCCGCCGGCGTCGACGGGCGCGCCGTCACGGGTGAAGGCCCGAACCGGTCCCAGCACCTCGATCCGCACAAGGGCCAAGGGTACGACGTCGTCGAAAGCAGTGCGATGTCGGCTGAAAGAGCGATCTAAGAGGCATGGAAGCGCTGGTCGGCACTGTGGACGGCGTACAGGACAGACCACAGAAGGGCAGTGCGATGGCAACGCGCGAAAGAGTTCAGCGGGTGCTCGACCGGGCGGTGGCCGAGGCCGGCATCCCCGGCATCGTCGCCGAGGTCAAGGACGGCGACCGGACCTGGTTCGCCACCGCCGGCGTGGCCGATCTGAGAACCGGCGCCGCACGCCGGCCGGGCGAGCACGTGCACACGGGCAGCAGCGGCAAGGCGTTCACCGCCGCCGTACTGCTGAGCCTGGAGGCCGAGGGCAGGCTGGGTCTCGACGACCCGGTGAACACGTGGCTGCCGGGCGTATTGGACGCCAACGGCTACGACGGCGACAAGATCACCATCCGGCACCTGCTCAGCAACACCAGCGGCCTGTTCCCCACGGGCCTGGCGCCCGAGGTCAGCCACCGTTACGCCACCCGCTCCGGGATCCTCCAGCACCGCTTCGACGCCTTCACCACCGGCGAGCTGCTGAGGGTGGCGACCTCCCAGCCTCCGGTCGGCGAACCCGGCGAACGGTTCGCCTACTCCAACGGCGGCTTCCACCTCGCCGGGGCCGTCATCGAGAAGGTCACCGGCAGCACCTACGAGCAGGAGGTCGACCGCCGGGTCATCCGGCCGCTCGGCCTGACCCACACCCGCGTGCGCCCCCTCGACGACACCGGCTACCCCGCCCCGCACCCGCGCGCCTACTCCACCATGTTCTTCAAGGACGGCGTCGACCCGTCGACGATCACCCCTGAGAACTGGGAGTCGATGATGGAGGAGCCCGGCCTGCCGCCCCTGGACGTCACCGAGTTCAACACCTCCCTGGGCTGGTCGGCCGGCAACGTCGTCTCCACGACCGGCGACATGATCCGCTTCCTCGACGCGATGTCCACCGGGAGCCTGCTGCCGCCCGCACAACACCGGCAGATGTGGACCACCGTCCCGACCGAGGGCAGCCACTGGATGCCGTACGCGCGTTACGGCCTCGGCCTGTTCGAGCTCGACCCGCAGGCGACCGGCGGACGGACGCTGCGCGGCGTCGGCGGCAGCCTCTGGGGGTCCTGGCTCCTCGTGATCGGCACCTCCGACGGCCGGCACACCGTCGCCGTCCACACCAACACCGAGTGGAAGACGTGGGACGTCATGTTCCAGCTCGTCGAGGCGGAGTTCGGCGTCTCCGTCGGCGCCTGAGCCGCGACGGACCGAAGGGGGGCGCCGGAAATCAGGCGCCGCCCTTCGGGGGCGTGCACGGCGGGCGAGCGTCCGTACCCGGCGCGTGCTCGTACGCCGGTCGGAACCGGTGGAGCGGCGTCGCACACTTTTTGCGTGTCCGAAATCCCGATAAATACGGGCTTGTGGTCCATTGTGGCGCTCGGGAAGGATGCTGGCAGGCGGACGGTGATCCCGTCCGATCGCAGGCGAGACGAAGGACGCCGGATGACCCAGGCCGACGCGGTTGCATCTCTTGTGGAGCGCAGGTTAGGCCGCGCTCTCGATCCCGATCTCAATTTCTTTGAAGCCGGGTTCGACTCGCTCGCCCTGGTCGAGCTGCACGAGGAGATCACCGGCGAGCTCGGTCTGAGCCTGCCGGTCACCGCCATGTTCACCCACCCGAACCTGCGGGCCCTCTCGCACCTGATCGCGCAGGGCCAGGCGCCCGCCCCCGCCAGGCAGGACGGCGCCCGTCGCCGTCCGCTGGGCGGCAGCCGCCGCGACGTGCGCGCCAGGATTCGCGAGGAAGGTCGGTGACCTCACACGAACAGCCCGTCGCGGTGATCGCGGTGGGGCGCTTCCCGCTGGAGGCCGGGGCGGCCGAGGAGGCCGGGCACGATCCGGGGGCGCAGGTCGTCCGGACGTACGGCGGGGCGGGCAAGGCGTGCGCGGCGCTGCTGGCCGGGGAGTGCGAGCTGGCCGTGACCGACGCCGGCGAGCTGCCGCCGGGCACGCTGCGCGGCACCCTGGTCCTGCGGCTGCTCGACCGGGCGTTGCTCGACGGCGACCTGGTGCACCGGGTGATCTGGCCCGACGACCTGGCGGTCGAGGACGGCTTTCCGCAGGTGCACGCTCCGGGCGACGGCCGTCCGCGGGTCGTGGTGTGGTCCGGCCGTACCCGCGAGGAGGCCGAGTCGGTGCGGCGGAGCCTGGCCGGCTTCCTCGCCGGGCTGCCGGAGGACCGCTTCGCCGACGTCGTGGGAACCCTGCAGCAGGGACGCGTCCACCACCCCGTCAGAGGCGCGGTGGTCTGCCGGAGCGCCGCGGAGGCAGCCTCCGCGCTGGGCCGGGAGCACGCCTACGAGCAGGGGCCGGTCCGCCTGGCCCTCTCCGCCGAGGCGTCCGGCCTGTACGGCGTGGAGCGGGTGTTCACCGAGGCCGTGGACGTGTGCGAAGAGGTCTTCGCGGCGCGCGGCGCCGAGCTGTCACGCGAGTTCGCCGCCGCCTACGGGCTGGCCGCCACCCTGGCCGCCTGGGGCGTGCTCACGGAGGTCCCGGCCCCGGAGCTCCTCGCCGGGCACCCCGCGCCGGAGGAGGCGCTCGCCGCCCTCGCGGGAACGACCGGCGGAGCCGAGGTCCGGGCAGATGACGACCTCGCGGGAACGACCGCCGTAGCCGAGGTCCGGGCAGGCGACGATCTCGCGGGGCTGCTGGCCGCCGTGGCCCGGTTCTGGACGGGCGGCGGCGGGGTGGACTGGGCCGCGCTCGACCCCGATCACCCGCTGCAACGCGTCCCCATCCCGAGGCCGCAGCCGGAGCTGCCCGCCTCCGTGGAGGAGCCGCGCCCGCTGTCGGCGGTGCCGTACTCGTTCTGGGTCCTGGAGCAGCTCGCGCCGGACAGCGGCGTCTCCAACCTGGCGGTGGCGCTCAGGTTCGACACGCCGCTGCGCAGGCTGCCGCTGCAGATCGCGGCGAACCGGCTGGTCAAGCGGCATCCGGCGTTGCGCCTGCGGTTCCCCGTGGTGGACGGGGCCCCCGTCCGGCACCTGGTGGCCCCCCAGGACGCCCAGCTGAAGGTCGAGACGCGGGCCACGACCGAGGAGACGCTGGTCGCCGACCTCCAGTCGTTCCTGGACGAGCCCTTCGACCTGGGCCGCGACCTGCTCATCAGGGTGGGCCACTTCACCCTGCCCGACGGCGCGGGAACCGTGGTGTGCCTGGCCGGCCACCACATCGTCATCGACGGCACCTCCATGCAGCTCCTGGTGGAGGAGCTGGGCCGCTTCTACGACAGCCAGACCGGGCACGGCTCGCTGCCCCCCGAGCTGGCGGGGCCCGCGCCGATGCTGGAGCCGGGGGAGCCGCCGGAGGAGTCGATCGGCTACTGGCTGGACCGGCTCGACGGCGTCGACCCGGCGGCCATGGTGCTGCCGGGGAGCAGGCACTCGCCGGGCCGTCCGACGTTCGCCGGGCACACCTGCTCATGGCTGGTCGACGCCGAGACGGTGGCGGCCCTGGACGAGCTGCGCACCACGCTGCGCACCACCGGCAACATCGTGCTGGCCACCGCCTTCCTGCTGACGCTGCGCGGGCACGGGGCGGGCCCGGACCTGGTGATCGGCATGCCGGTCAGCACCAAGACGGGCGAGGAGCACAGACGCGTCGGCTACGCGGTGAGCACACTGCCGCTGCGCGTCCACGTCGAGCTGGACGACGACTTCGAGCAGGTCGCCAGGCGCGTGGAGGAGGCGTTCGCGGAGGGCGTCGAGCACGCCGGAGCCTCGGTGGAGGCGGTGCTGACCCGCCGCGGGCACGGCACGGACGACTGGCGGGTCCCGCTGTTTCGGCACATGTTCAACTACCGGCCCTGGAGCGACGAGAAGGTGCACGTCCAGGGCGAGGTGCCCGGGTACGTCGACAACCTGATCGACCGCAGCCGCCTGGACATGCAGTGCAACGTCATCCAGGAGCCGGACCGGCTCACCGTCCGCATGGTGCACAGCACCGAGGTGCACGACGAGGACGAGATCGAGGCGTTCACGGCCAGGATGTGCGCGGTGGTGCGGCAGGCGGCCCGCGGCCGGGTGCCGGACGTGCTCTCCCCGGCGGACCGGGCGCTGCTCGACCGGGTCAACGACACCCACCGCGCCTGGCCCGGCACCCTGGCCGAGCGCATCCTGCCGGGCCCGGCCGTCGCGGTGCGCGAGGACGGGCGCGAGGTCGCCTACGACGAGCTGCTGGGGCGCGCGGCCGCGGTCCGCGACCTGCTGCGCGAACGCGGGATCCGGCACGGCGACGTCGTCGCCCTGGGTTTGGGGCGCTCGGCGGACCTGGTGGCGGCGGTGCTCGGCGTGTGGCAGGCGGGAGCGGCGTTCCTGCCGCTGGACGTGCGGCAACCGGAGTCGCGCCTCGCCTTCCAGGTGGCCGACTCGGGCGCGCGGCTGGTCGTCACGGCGGGCCGGCCGGACTGGGCGGGGGAGACGCCGGTCGTGCCGATGCCCGGCACGCTCGGACAACCCGGACCCGCCGAGTACGGAGACATCGCCTACGTCATCTACACCTCCGGCTCCACCGGACGGCCCAAGGGCGTGCGCGTCACGCACGGGAACCTGACGAACCTCGTGCTCGACTTCGCCGACCGGCTGGGCGCGCCCACGAGCGTCCTGTGGTCCACCACCACCTCCTTCGACATCTCCTGGCTGGAACTGCTGTTGCCGCTGGCCTCCGGCGGCACCGTGGTGGTGGCCTCGGACGAGGACCAGCTCCAGCCGGGCAGGTTCCTGGAGCTGATCGCCGCGACCGGCGTCCAGGTCGTGCAGGCCACGCCGACCGCGTGGCGGCTGATCGCGCCGGAGGCCGGGCGGGAGCTGGCCGGACGCACGGTGCTGTGCGGGGGCGAGCCGATGCCCGCCGCCCTGGCCAGGGACCTGCTGGAGCTGGGCTGCCGGGTCTTCAACGTCTACGGGCCGACGGAGACCACCATCTGGTCCACCGCTGCCGAGCTGCGCGAGCCGCCGCTCGACCCGGTCCCGGCGGGCGAGCCGCTGGCCAACACCCAGATCTTCGTCACCGACGCCGCGGGCCGCGAGCTGCCGCCGGGCGTGCCGGGCGAGCTGTGCGTCGCCGGTGCGGGGGTGAGCGCGGGCTACCTCGACCGGCCCGAGCTGACGGCCGAGCGTTTCGGCCACCACGACCGGTACGGCCGGTTCTACCGGACCGGCGACCGCGCGCGCATCCGCCACGACGGCACGCTGGAGCTCCTGGGCCGCGACGACCGGCAGATCAAGCTGCGCGGCCACCGCATCGAGCTCGGCGAGGTCGAGGCGGCACTGCACGAGCACGACGCGGTGCGCACGGCCGCGGTGATCCTCGACGGCGACCCCCAGACCGACGGACGGCTCGCCGCCTTCGTCGAGGTCACCGGCCAGGCCGCCGAGGAAGAGCTGTGGCGCTTCGCCAGGACGCGGCTGCCCGACTACGCCGTCCCCACCCGGTACATCGTCACCGACAGGCTGCCCACCACCGCCAACGGGAAGATCGCCTACCGCGAGCTGGTGGTGCCCGCCGAGGACGGCGCCCCGGCGCGGGAGGCCGGCGACGGGCTGGTCCAGCAGGTGGTGGCGCTGTGGCGGGACGCGCTCAAGCGGCCCGGCCTCGGCCCGCACGACAACTTCTTCCTCAACGGGGGCCACTCCGTGCTGGCCGTCCGGCTGATCGGCCCGCTGGAGGAGCTGGCGGGGCGGGCCGTCTCGGTACGGGCCGTGTTCGACCATCCGACGCCGGCCGAACTGGCCCTACATCTGGGGGACGCCCTATGACGCCGTGGTTCGTCCAGGTCAAGGAGGGGGAGCGGGCGCTGGTCGCCTTTCCGCACGCGGGCGGCGGCCCGGCCTCGCTCGGCGAGCTCGCCGGGCACTTCCCGTCCGGGGTGGGGCTGTGGTCGGTCAACCTGCCGGGACGTCAGGCCAGGCTCGCCGAAGAGCCGCGGACCGACCTCGACGGGCTGGTCGACGACCTGGCGCGCGAGCTCGCCGGGTGGCAGGAGCCGTACACGCTGTTCGGCTACTGCAGCGGGGCGCTGCTGGCCTTTCTCGTCTGCCGTCGCGTGGTCGAGCTGGGCGGGCGGCCGGAACGGCTGGTCGTGAGCTCGTTCGCCGCGCCGGACGTGACCCTGCTGCTGCGCCGCCTGCCGTCGCTGCCGTCGTGGCTGTTCTGGGAGCAGCTGATCGAGCTCGGCGGCGTCCCGCCGGAACTGGCCGACCGGGAGGCGCTCTGGCCGGTGCTGGAACCGGCGCTGCGCGCCGACTTCGGGCTGCTGGCCGGCTATCACCACCGGCCCGGGCCGCCGCTGCCGGTGCCGATCTCCGTCCTGTACGGCGCCCGCGACGCCTCGCTGACCAGGGGCGGCCTGCTGGGCTGGCGGCGGCAGAGCGCGCAGCCGCCCGCGTTGAAGGAGCTCGACTCCACCCACTGGCTGGCCGAGGAGACTCCGGACGCCCTGGCCGCCGCGATCGTTGAGGAGATGGGATGCGCCTCGGTTACAGCATGAGCTACTGGGGCGGCGCGGGCCTCGGCCCGGCCGACCACCTGGCGCTGGTACGGGAGGCGGAGGCCCTGGGCTATTCGTCCGTGTGGGCGGCCGAGACCTACGGGACCGATCCGGCCAGCCTGCTGGCCTGGATCGCCGGCCAGACCGAGCGCATCGCCCTGGGCACCGGCGTGCTCCAGATGACGGGACGCAAGCCCGTGGTCGCCGCGATGACGGCGGCCACCCTCGACCAGCTCTCCGGCGGCCGCGCCCGGCTGGGCGTGGGCCTGTCCGGCCCCCAGGTCGTCGAGGGCTGGCACGGCGAACGCTTCGAACGGCCGCTGGCCCGCGCCCGCGACTACCTCCAGGTGGTGCGCAAGGCGCTGCAGGGCGAGCCGGTGCGGCACGACGGGGACACGATGACGCTGCCCCTGCCCGGCAGCGAGGGCAAGGAGCTGACGCTTGCCGTCTCGCCGGTGCAGGAACGGCTGCCGGTCTACCTGGCCGCGATGGGCCCCAAGAACGTCGCGCTGGCCGGCGAGCTCGCCGACGGCTGGCTGGCCATCCACTTCCCGCCCGACCACCTGGCCCGGATGGCCAAGCACCTGAACGGCGCCGACCTCGACATCGCGCCCATGGTGCTCACGCTCGTCGAGGAGGACCAGGAGCTGGCCTACGACATGATGCGGCCCATGCTCGCCCTCTACCTCGGCGGCATGGGCTCGCGCCGTACCAACTTCTACAACCGCCTGGCCGCCACGCTCGGCTTCGAGCAGGAGGCCGCCCGCATGCAGGAAGCCTTCCTGGACGGGCGGCAGGGCGAGGCCATGGCGCTGCTGCCGGACGCGCTCGTCGACGCGATGACCATGTGCGGTCCGGCGGGCAAGGTGCGCGAGCGGATGGCGGCCTACCAGGAGGCGGGCGCGACCACGCTGATCGTCGGCCTGGTCACGCCCACCCGGCGGCTGCGCAGCCGTCAGCTGCGGCTCATTGCTGGTCTGGCGCCGGCATCCCGATGAGCTTGGCCAGCGGAGACCAGGCCATCGCCGCGATCGGCACCAGCGCGCCGATCGCGATGACCACCCACAGCGTCGTCCGCGTCCCCAGGGCGCCGGCCAGCAGGCCGGCGCCCAGCGCCCCCAGCGGGGCGGGGATCAGGCCCAGCGAGTAGATCGACGCCACCACGCGGCCCTGCAGGTGCGGCGGGGTGATCGTCTGCACCAGCGTGGTGTTGGTGACGAAGAAGATCTGCGAGCTGACGCCGCTGACGAGCTGCGCGACGACCAGCATGGCCACCGAGGCCCAGACCGGCCCGATGGCCAGCGGGATGAGGAAGAGCGCCAGGTTGCCGTACACCATCGACCACACCAGCACCTTGCCGATCGCGTAGCGCCGCATCACCTTGACGGCGATCAGCGCACCGATGATCGCGCCCACGCCGCCGCCGGCCAGGATGCTGCCGAACCAGGCCGCGGGCACGCCCAGGTCGCGGATCACGTACAGGGCGTAGATCGAGTTCATCGAGCCCAGGATGAACAGCGAGTACACGGCCGAGGAGATGGCCAGCGGCCGGATCAGCTCGTGCCGCATCACCCAGCCCATGCCCTGCCAGATCGCCTTGTGCACCTGCCCGGGGGTGGTGTCGTCCGGCTCGGGACGGGCTTCGGGCCGCTTGATCAGCGCCACCGCGATCGCCGAGGCCAGGTACGACACCGCGTCGATGATCAGCAGCGCGGGCGCGGCGAGCACCTTCAGCAGCGCCGCGGCCAGGCCCGGCCCGAACGTCTGGGCGGTCGACTCGGTCAGCTGCAGCTTGGAGTTGCCCTCCAGGAAGTTCTCCCGCGGCACCAGGAACGGGAAGTAGCTGCGGTAGGCCGTCTGGAAGAGCGTGCTGAGCAGCCCGAGGGCGAAGATGACGCCGTAGATCCAGCCCAGCGTGAGCATGTCGGCGAACCACGCGACGGGGATCAGCATCAGCAGCACGAAGCGCGCCACGTCCGTCCAGATGAGGATGGGACGCTTGCGCACCCGGTCGGCCAGCACGCCGAACAGGAGGAAGAACACCATCGGGAGCCGCAGCAGGAAGCCGACGACGCCCATCTCGGCCTCGGAGGCGTTCAGGACGGTGACCGCGATCACCGGGAACGCGAAGAGGCTGATGGCCGAGCCGAACTGGGACAGGCTCTGGCCCGCCCACAGCCGCAGGAAGTCGGGGTGCTTCCAGAGGCTCGTTCGCTCACTGGTCGGGGATGCCATGATCCATCCACCTTCTGATCTCGGTGGCCGCTCCGGCGACCAGGGGTTCGTACAGGATGGGGACGCGTTCCTCGGGGATCGCGTAGTGCGCGAGCCGTCCCTTGGCGACGGAGGACCAGCTGCCGTCCTCGCGTGTGGGCGCGAAGAGCGCGACGTCGCCGTCGTAGGGCTCGTGCCGGTAACCGCCGACGGCGTGCGCGTTGGCCCGGAAGACGGCCAGGTAGCGGCGCGCCTGCTCGACCTCGGCGGTGTCGGGCGCCAGCCGGTCGGCGGCCGAGGCGGCGCCCATGACCGTGAGCAGCCGCTCCTCCGGTGACTGGGCGGCGAGTTCGGCCGGGTCGAGCCCGAGGGTCTCCTCGGGACCGCCGGCCAGCGCGTGGAACAGCAGGACCGTGTCGTCCTCCAGCGACGCCTCGGCCACGGGCTCCTCGGCGTTGGCGTAGAGCAGCACGACCAGCGGCACCTGCTCGCCGCGTTCGCGCAGCCGCCTGGCCACCTCCAGCGCGATGTTGCCGCCGATGCAGAACCCGCCCAGCACGTACGGCCCCTTCGGCCGCACCTCCAGCAGGTCGGCCACGTAGGCGTCGGCCATCTCGGCGAGCGTGGCGTGCGGCTCCTCGCCGGGCACGAGCCCGCGCGCGGCGATGGCGTACACCGGCTGGTCGGGGCCGAGGCGGCGGGCCATCGGGTGGTAGCGGAAGACCTGGCCGCCGAGCGCGTGGATGAAGAAGATCGGCGTGCGGTCGCCGTCCGGGTTGAGCGGCACGACGTGGCTCGGCGGCGCCAGGTCCTCGGGCTGGCGCAGCACCCTGGCCAGCGCGCTGATCGTCGGCGCGGTCAGGACGGTGCCCACCGGCAGGTTCCGTCCCAGCTCCTGGCGGATGCGGGCGGCCAGCCGCAGGGCGCTCAGCGAGTGGCCGCCGAGCTCGAAGAAGTCGTCCAGGATGCCGGCCGCGGGCACCTTCAGCACCTCTTCGTAGAGCGTGGCGAGGCGCGCCTCCACCTCGTCGCGCGGCGGCACGTACGGCCGGCCGCTCGCCGCCTCCGGCCGGGGCAGCGCGGCCCGGTCCAGCTTGCCGCTGCGGGTGAGCGGAAGGCTGTCCAGGCGCACCCACCGGCGCGGGATCAGGTGCTCGGGCAGGACGTCCTGGAGGTCGGGCACCTCGCCGACGACATAGCCGACCAGGCTGTGCTCGTACGCCGTGACGGCCGCGTCCCGGACCCCCGGTTGTGCGCGCAGGACGGCCTCGATCTCGCCGGGTTCGACGCGCATGCCGCGGATCTTGACCTGGTGGTCGGTGCGGCCGAGGTATTCGAGTTCGCCGGTGGGGAGCCAGCGGGCGAGGTCGCCGGTTTTGTAGAG
>NZ_JBEYTJ010000043.1:0-34825 GCF_040642995.1 Nonomuraea sp. NPDC047529
CGGCTGGGGTGGGCTGGTGGAGGTGGGGGCCGATAACGGGCCGGCGTCGTGTGCGGTGTCGGGGCCGGTGGAGGCGGTGCGGGAGGTGGTGGCGCATGATCGTCCACACCTCGGCGTGCGCGCCCTGCTTGGCGGCCAGTTCCAGTGAGGGCAGCGCCGGGTCGGTCTCGTGGCGGGTGCGGCGGCCGAGCAGGCCCAGCAGGCGGCCCGTCTCGGCGGCGGGAAGCGCGCCCCTGGCCGCCAGCTCAAGCAGCGGGGGCACCGCGTCGTCGCCCTCCAGGGTGAGGAAGCAGGCCAGGACCAGGGCCGTGGCCGGGCCGGACGCGCCTTCGGCCGACGCGAGGCCGCGCAGGTCGTCGATCGTGAGGTCGGGCGGGTCGAAGCGGCCGGTCAGTCCGATCGCCAGATGGGCCGCCACGAGCTCCCGGTGGTGCGGCATCATGCCCGGCCAGAACCGCCGTGACGCGCGCCGGGACGGACGTGTCCCGGACGGCGCGGTCAGCAGGGCGTCGAGGTGCGCGAGACCGGTGGGCTCCACGGGCCGCCAGCTCACCCGAGGGCCGAGCCCCCGTTCGCCGTGAGGCCCGAGGTCGAGGCTCCAGGTCAGCTCCACCTCCGGAGGCGGCTGCGCGCCGCGCTCGAACCAGCGGGCCACCGCCGTGCCGGCCGCCGAACCGAGGCCCTTCGCGCGTGCGGCCAGGTCGGGGGCGGGGCCGGGCGGAAGGCGCAGCAGGGCCTGCTCCAGATCCAGCGGCAGCGGTTCGCGACCGGAGTCCGCGTACCCGGCCAGGCGGGTGAGCAGGGTCTCGGGGTCGAGGTGGCCGTCGGCGCGGGTGGGGGTGGCCAGCAGGACCGGGGGCAGAGCTCCGGCCTTCGCCGCGCTCAGCAGCTCGTCCAGGCGGGCCAGGAGGAAGGCGTGCGGGTGGGCGCAATTCCACTGGTGGGGGAGGCGGCTCCAACCGGCGGACGCGGGCCGCGCGCCGGGGTCGTAGAGGTCGTGGAGGTCGGGCTCGGCGTCGTCCGTCCGGAGGAGGTCCGCCCGCACGTCGGCGGGCAGCTCGTGGATCGGGACCATCGTGCGCAGCGCGGGGAACAGCCGGAAGGCCGTGGCCGCGAGGGTCACCATGCCGTCGTACAGGGTGTGCCCGAGATCGCCGGCCGGGTCGGGGAGGACCCGGCGCCGCGGACGTGACCCGGGCGGCCCCGGGTCCTCGCCGGGGTTGACGAGCTCCCTGGCCAGCGCGGTGCACCAGTCACGAGGAGACTCCCACGACGGCGCGTCGTAGAGCACCGGCCGCAGGTCCTCGCCGAACCGCCGGGCCAGCCTCTCCCGCAGGGGGCCCGGATGCGCGTGCGCCTCCCGGACGACCGCCGCCAGCCACGCCTCGACGCCGATCCAGCCGATCTCCCCCGGCGGCCCGCCGTCCGGGCCGCCGTCCGGCCCGCCGTCCGGGCCGCCGTCCGGGCCGCCGTCCGGGCCGCCGTCCGGGCCGGACGCGGGGAACGGGCCGGGCACGACGGGCTCCGGCAGCCGGCCCGGGGTGAAGTCGCCGGTCCAGCCTTCGACGAACCGCTCGCGGAGCCGCCGGGCCGAGGCCGGGGGCAGCAGTTCGGCGCCCTCCAGGATCGGGGCGGGGTCGGGGAGGTGGGCGGCGTGCTTGAGGGTGAGGGCCACCGCGCGGTCGCGCACCTCGTGGGAGGCGTGCGCGTACGCGTTGGTCAGCGCGGTGACGTGGTCGGCCACGCGTTCGGGATGGCGGCCGAGGTCGCGGTCGAGCCAGGTCAGGCCCTTCACCGCGAGCTTGGCCTCCTGGCGGAACGTCATCACCTCGACGGCCTCGGCGGCGTCCGCCGGGTCGAGGCGCGCCCGGCGTACCTGCTGCCAGGCCAGCTCGGCCACCGGGCCCGGCGCGGCGGCCAGCAGCCGCAGGTAGTCGCGCACCAGCCCGGCCGACTCCTCCGGCGCAGGCGCCACGAGCGTGTGCAGCCGGACGAAGAACCGCAGGTCACGCGCGTCGCCGCCGAGCAGGAACCGGCGCACGCAGCCGGCGATGACCTGTTCGCGCGGCAGCGCGCGGGCGGTCAGGGCCAGCCAGTGGGACGGCTCCGGGGTGAGCGTCTCGCCGGCCAGCGCCCGGCCCGCGCCGGCCGCCCCGAAGATCCGCGGAAGCAGGTGCGGCGTCAGCGGGTCCTCGGCCACGGCCGCCGCCGACAACCAGGCCGCCACCAGCGGTTCGTGGTCGGGCGGGGTGGCCGCGCCGTCGCGCAGCAGTTCCAGGGCCAGCGGCACGATCCGGTCGTCGGGACGGCGGACGCGGCGTGCGATCCGGGCCGCCAGATCGGCCCGCCAGGCCGCCGGGCGGCCGGAGAGCGCCTTCACCAGCCGGTGCGGGCTCGGCGCGTCGGTCCCGCGGGGATTGAGGTCGCGCTTCGTCAGCCAGGTGGCGGCGCCGGCCGGGCCGGGAACGGTCGCCGCGCCCGTCATCCTCAGTGCCTCGGACAGGCGGGCGGCGTGGCCGTCGGCGGTCCAGGCGAAGCCGTCCCAGCCGATGGCGGCCAGCCGGGGGCGGACCTCGGCGAGCAGGCCGGGCAGCTCGGCGGCGACGGCGGCCCGCTCGTCGCCGGTGAGCGTCGGCAGCCGCGCCGCCAGGCCCTCGGTGTCGCGGGCGAGCACGAGGTTCCTGATCTCGGTGCGGACGTCGTCGGCGGTCATGGGGTGGCTCCGGTGAGCTGGGCGTGCAGGCGCCGGCACTCGTGCGCGAAGCGGGTCGTCCGGCGGCCGCGGGCGTACTCGGCGATGACCGGGATCTCCCCGCGCGCGCCGGTCCAGTGCGCGACGTCGGCGGCGAAGGCGACGAGCGCGGTGTGGGTCGCCGTGACGCGGCGCCCCTCGCCGGGCAGCATCCCGGGCAGCATCCCGGGCAGCAGGGTCAGCAGGATGCGCCACACCTCGTGGTGGCCGCCGGCTTCGGCCAGCGCGGTCAGGGCCGCGATGGCGGGGCGGGTCTCCTGCCAGGTGCGGCGCAGCACCAGCGCGAGCTGGCGGCCGATCGCCTCGGCGGGCAGCTCTCCCTTGGCGGCCAGGTTCAGGATCTGCCGGGTCACGCCGGGCACGCCACCGGCCAGGAGGAAGGCGAGGATCACCGCCGTCGGCTCGCCCATCGGCCCTTGGGCGATCTCCAGGCCGGCGAGCGCCGCCGGGGCGCTCCACACCCCCCAGTGGCCGTGCAACAGGTAGGGCAGGAAGTTGACGGCCACGACCTCGCGGTGCGAGGGCAGCATGGCGGGCCACGCGCCGACCGTGTGGCCGGACTCGCCGGTCGAGTCGGACGGCTCGCGCAGCAGCACCTCGTCGATCAGCCGATGGCCGGTCGGGGCCGTCAGCCGCAGCACGGGCCGCAGTCTGACCTCGGTGAAGTGTTCCGGCTCGCCGTCACCGAAGTCGACCATGGACGCGCCTGCCATGTGACGCCACACGTGGCCGCACTCGGGGTCGGCCAGGCCGTCGCCGGCGAGCCAGCGGGCGGCGGACCCGGCCGCCTCCGACTCGACCTTGGCGGCCCGCTCGGCCGCCGCCGGGTGGGCGCCCCTCGGCAGCCGCAGCAGCGCCTGCGCCAGGTCGGCCGGCAGCGGCTCGACGCCGGCGGCGGCGCACGTCTCCAGCCGGTCGATCAGCACGTCGGGGTCGAGGTGGCCGCTCGTCCAGGTCGGCGTGGCCAGCAGCACCGGCGGCAGCGTGCCGGTCCGGAGGGCCTCGGCGAGTTCGGCGTGGCGGTGCAGCAGGAAGTCGTGGGGCGGGGAGACACGATGGGCGTGGGGCAGCCGGTTGCGCCGCCGCCATTCGTCCTGCTCGGGCAGCTCATGGGGCATGTACGAACGCAGCCGCGGCGGGACGAAGACGACGGTCACCTGCACCAGCGGCTCGTCGGGGCCCGGCGGGGGCACCTGGTCACCCGCCCGCATCGCGGCGATCCGGGCGGGCCGCACGCCGAACTCGGCCATGCGCTCGTAGGCGTGCTCAAGGATGTGGTCCGGCATGGCCTCCGCGGAGTCGTCGTACTGGATGCCGGGCCTGGCCTGGGCCGGGTGGAGAGGGTCGGGGTCGTTCAAGTGGATCCGGCCGCCGGCGAAGGAGATCTGCCGGTCGCCCTCGTGGGCCACCGCGTTGCCGGGGCCGTCGTCGCTGGTCCAGGTGATGAAGAAGGCGCGCAGCGGGGCGTCGTCGTCGAGGTAGCGGCCGGGCCGGTGGAAGCCGCCCACCATGATCCGCCGGGACTGCGGCGGCTGCGCGGCGGGATCCTCGCCACGGGTGAGGACGCGCGCCCTCAGGGAGCGGCTCGCCTGGTCCCAGAACTTCTCCGGCCGGATCGGCGGCACCTCCGGCACGCTGCCCGGGGTGACCAGCTCGGCGGACAGCGCCGCCTGCCAGCTGTCGGGGTCGAGGCGCACCTTGTCGGTCCGCCAGTAGCTGTGGACCTGCTCGGCGTGGCCCCTGAGATCGTGGCGCAGTGCCGCCCGGTCGCCGGCGGCGCCGGTGACGAAGGCCGCCAGCCAGCGTTCCTGCTCGATCCAGGGCTCGTGGTGGTCGGGGAAGACCGACGGCTCGGGGAAGCGCCGCGCCTCGGGCGGCTCGGGCAGCGGCGGGAACTCCTTGCGCTCCAGCAGCTCCTCGACCGGTATGTCCCCGCCGAACCGCCCGGCCAGCTTCACGCCCAGATCCGCGGGGAGCGCGCGGACGCCGTCGAGGATCGCCTCGGCGTGGTCGGCGAACAGGGCGGCGTGCCGCAGCGTCAGCTCGACCGCGCGGTTGCGCACGTCGAAGGACGCGTGCGCGTAGGCCGTGGTCAGCGCGGTCACGAAGTCGGCGGCCGTCTCCGGCGTGGCCCGGATCGCCTGGTCGAGCCAGCGCAGGCCCAGGGTGGCGAGCTTGGCCTCGGCCCGGAAGGTGAGCGCGTCGACCGCCTCGACCAGGTCGGCGTGGTCGAGCGGCATCGCCCCGCGCACCTGCCCGGCGGCCAGCTCGGCGACCGTGCCCGGGGCCGACGGCAACAACCGCAGGTAGTCGCGCAGACGGGCGGCGGACTCCGCGGGCGTGGGGTCGAGCAGCGTGTGCAGCCGGACGAAGAAGCGCAGGTCCTGCGCCTCGCCGCCGCGCAGGAACCGGCTCACGCAACCGTCGAGCGCCTGCTCCCTGGGCAGCTCGCGGGCGGCGGCGGCCAGCCAGCGGCTGGGCCGGGGCTCCAGCCGCTCGTCGCGGAGGGCACGGCCCGCGCCGTCGGCGTCGAAGACGCGCGGCAGCAGCACGGGGGTCAGCGGGTCGCCGGGCACGCTCGGGACGGTCAGCCAGGCGGCCACCAGCGGGTCGTGGTCGGGCGGCACAGCCCCGGACTCGCGCAGCAGCGCCACGGCCAGCGGCGCGATGCGGTCGGCGGGACGGCGCACCCGCCGGGCCAGCCGGACAGCGACGTCGCGCCGCCACTCCAGGGGCCGGGTGGCCGCCAACCGGCACACCTGGGCGACGTTGGGCTCCCTGGCCCAGCGGCGGTTGACGTCGCGGCCGGTCATCCAGGCCACGGCGGCGGCCGGGCCGGTGATGACGCCGACGCCGGTCAGCAGCAGCGCGCCGGCCACGGTGTCGAGCAGGTCGCCGACCTCCCAGGAGGCCATCTCCTCGACGCCCTCGACGTCGTCGGGGTGCTCGGCGCGCAGCCGTTCGGTGCGGGCCTGGCGCAGCTCCTTGACCAGGCCGGGCAGCCGTCCGCCCAGCTCGGCGCGTTCCTGCTCGGTGATCGTGCCCAGCCGGTCGGCCAGGCGGGCGACCTGGTTGCGGGTGATCAGGTCGAGGATCTCCGTCCAGAGGGTCATCGGGAGACCTCCACGGCGGCGCGGGCGACGATCCGGGCGGCCAGCACGTGCTTGCACGGCCCGCGGGAGCCGCGATGGTCCCACCACCACTCGCAGGTGCAGGAGCCGTCGGCCAGCGAGACCCGGCGGGTGCCGCCCGAGGTGCGGACGGTGGCCGACTCGCCTTCGAGGTGCACCGCGCCCGCCTCGACCAGCTTGCGCGCCTTGGCCAGCCGCGGGTTGAGCAGGATCACGTTGTCCTTGTCGTAGGGCAGCTCGCGGTGGAAGTGGGCGGCCTCCGACAGGTCGTAGCCGACCCGGCCGGCGACGCCGAGCCGCGTCAGCGCGGCACGTACCCGGTCGGCGGGGATGCCGGCGCGGTCGGCCAGCAGGCCGATCTCGATCTCGGGCTCGAAGTTGAGCAGCATGCCCACCACGTCGGCGTCGTTCTCGGCCTCGTCGGTGGCCAGGTCGTCGAGCACCGCGCCCTCGCCGGAGAAGCCGCGCCAGCGTTCGGGCGAGAGGGTGAGCGTGTAGCGCATGCCGGGCAGCTCCAGCTCCCAGGCGCTGGAGGCGGCGTCGGGCGGGCCGTACACCCGCAGGGACTTCGCGAAGCGCAGCAGCGGCAGGAGGGTGCCGAGCCGGTTGGGGCCGGCGAGCTGGACCGAGCCGGATACCTGGTGCTGGGAGACCTTCAGGTCGCGCCCGGACTGCGCCACCCACACCGTGCCCTTCTTGGGCAGCCCGCGCAGGAACCGCACCGCCGCCATGCCGGCCAGCTCGCCGCGCTGGTCCATGCCCGAGGCGATGACCTGCACCTCGGCGAACCCGCGCAGCCAGCGCTCGGGCAGCGGCACCTTCTTCTCCACCACCGCGCCGTCCGTCGTGGTCACGACCAGCTCGTCGAGGCCGACCCCCAGGTGCAGCGGGTCGCGCGCGCCGATGCGCGCCAGCGCCTCCCGCAGCGGCGCGTTGACGTCGACGTTGGTGGTGCCCCGGTCGAAGACCTCGCCGTCGAGCGCGCCGTCCAGCAGGTCGAGCCGGGCGTACACGCCGCCGCAGGCCGAGAAGGACTCGAAGCGCAAGCGGTCGCCGTTGCACGTCACCACCGGGTCGCGTACCCAGCCGGGCCGCGACTGCGGCTGGTGGTAGCGGGCCAGCGCCACGTCGGCGACGCCGAGCAGGGCCGCGGCGGCGGGGGCGGCCTGCGTGACCACGCCGCTGAAGAACCGGGGGGCCACGGCCGGGCCGGACAGGGCCCGGCCGCCGGAGGTCGCCAGACCGAGCCGGCCGTCGACGAGGGAGGAGGGCGCGGCGTACGTGTACGCCTGCGTCGCTGAAGTCATGGCCGGGACGATAGATCGCCCCACCGACAAGATCGCTGCTTCACTTTCCGCGGTCTTCGACGCCAGATCATCTTTAATTCCGGATGGTCTACTCATTTCGGACAAGCCGGTTTATGCTCTGGGCATCCTGAAGTGGATCACACCCCCGGGAGGCGCCCATGAAGAAGATGACCATCCGCCGCAAGAGCACGCAGCGCCTGATGTCCGGTGCCCGCCGGCTCTGGATCGAGTGGTGCTGGTAGGTGCCAAGACGGCGGGCGCTCTCGGGTGCCCGCCCCTGCGGTCTCGGGACCTGCCGTGAACCGCTTCGACTGCCATCGCGGGCACGGGCCCTACGCCGGGGTCTCCGGCTTCCTCGCCGAGATCGCCGCCGACCGTCCGCGCCTGGCCGCCCCCCACCGGGTCGAGCTGTACGCGATCGCCCCCTGGCTCGACCGTACGGCCCGGCCGGCCGCCGAGGAGGAGCCGATCAGGTTCCACCCGGCCCGCCGCACCGCCTGCCTGGCGTACGGCGCCGCGGAGTTCGCCGCCTCCTGGGCCGGCACCCTGCGCCGCCCGGTCACCGTCACCTTCGAGCACGTCGCGCACGCCGACGAGACCACCGCCGAGCTGCTGGACACCCTGCTCCCGCGGATCGCCTCCACCCCGCTGCGCCTTGACCTGCGCGACGACGGCCGCGCCGAGCCCCCGCCGCTGCCCACGGACCCGGACGCCGTCCGCGCCGCGCTCGGCGACGGCCTGGCCCGCGGCTTCTACCACCACGCGGCCCGCGTCGCCGCCCACGGACGCGCCATCGTCACCCCCGAAGGCGACCTGCGGCAGTGGTGGGCCTGCACCACGGGCCTGGCCACCGCGCTGGCGGCGCTGGAGCGCGCGGAAGAGGCGCTCGCACTCTACGACGAGGCACGCGCGGCCACCGGCGACCCAAAGATCAACATGTCCGCCGCGTACGCCACCGCCATGTTGTACGCCCGCCACCTCCCGGCCGCCCGCCAGGACCCCGGGCAGGCACGACACTGGCTGGAGGAGGCGCTCCGGCTGGCCGAAGACGTGGACGACCCCCGCCACCAGGTGATCTCCACCGTCTTCTACGAGCAGGGCCTGGCCCTGCTGGACGCCAAGGCCGGCGCGCCCGCCGAGGCGCTGCGGCTGATCGACGACGGGCTGGCCAGGCTGACGGCGGTGCTGGCGCCGGGCGAGCACCCGCAGCACCTGGCCCGCCTGCGCCACAACCGCGCCCAGGTGCACCTGGCTCTCGGCGACCCGGCGCGGGCCCTGGCCGACCTCGACGGCGTGATCGCCCACGACCCGGACAACAGCGAGTACTACGTGGACCGGGCCGCCCTGCACCGCGCGGCCGGACGCGTCCAGGCCGCGATCAAGGACTACGGCACCGCCATCCGCCTGGGACCGCACCTGCCCGAGGCGTACTACAACCGCGCCGTGCTCCTCCTGGAACGCGGCCGCGACGAGCGGGCCCGCGAGGACCTGGGGCACGCGCTCGCCATCGACCCCGGCCACCTGGACGCCCGGATCGCCCTGGTCAACGCCCACCTGGAGCGCGGCGCGCTGGACGCCGCCGAACGCGACGCGCTGGCCGGCCTCGCGCTGGCCCCCAAGGAGCCGGCGCTGCTGTGCACGCTCGGCCTGATCCGCTCCGAGCGCGGCGAGCCGGCCGAGGAGCTGTTCACCCAGGCCCTGGAGGGTGACGAGACGCTGGTCGAGGCGTGGACCAACCGCGCCGCCGTGCGCTTCGAGCGCGGTGAGGTGACCGCCGCCGTGGCCGACCTGGACCGGGCGGTGGCGCTGTCGCCCGCGCCCGAGCCGCGCTACAACCGGGGCACCGCGCTGGCCCGGCTCGGCCGCTGGGAGGAGGCGGCCCGCGACTTCACCGACGCGCTCGCCCAGCCCGGCCTGGACCGGGCTCTCCGCCGCGACCTGCGTGCCGAACTGGCCCGCTGCGACCGCGCCCGCTCCGGCTGAACCGCAAGGCCTACTGTGCGTCCGCCTTGTCGCAGGTGGTGTCGCGGCCGGGCAGGACGCCGTTCACCAGGTAGCGGTTGACCGTGGTGTTCACGCAGGTGTCGCCCGCGGCGAGGTAGGCGCCGTGGCGGAAGGCGCCGCGCAGGGTGACCATGCGGGAGCCGGTCAGCGTCCGGTGCATCGCCCGCTGGCCGGGGAACGGGGTGACGGGGTCGCCGTCGGCGCCGACGACCAGCATCGGGACGTCGTTGCCGAGCCTGGTGGGCGCCTCCACGGGGGCGGACGGCCAGAAGGAACAGGGGCTGAGGTTGCGGGTCATCGGCCCGAACAGCGGCTCGTCCGCGCGGTGGGCCTGGATGTCGCGGAAGTAGCCCTCCACGTCGCGGGAGGCGGCCCGGTCGGCGCACAGGATCGGGGTGCCGGCCCGGTCCTCGGCCGGCCCCGAGCCGGTGAACAGGCCGTCGAGGGTCTCCTTCAGCGACGCCGGGACGGTGACCGCCTCGCCGCGGGCGGCGCCGGCCAGCGTCCGCACCTCCGCCGCGAAGCCGGCGTACGCCTTGGCGCTGTCGTCGTAGAGGCGGACGAACAGCAGGTAGGGGATGTGATGGGCGTCGATCCGGTACGCGCCGACCCGCAGCGGGCGGCGGGCCGCGGCCCGGTCGACGCGCTCCACGGTGGCCAGGACGTCGGCCCGGGTGCCGCCCAGGCCGTACTCGGCGTCGCGGGCGGCGGCCCAGGCGGCCCAGTTCCCCAGCGCGGCGTCGATCGCCGGGCCGTTCGCGGACAGCAGGTCGGGGCCGTAGACGTCCGGGCCGACCGCGCTGTCCAGCACGAACCGGTCGGCCCGTGAGCCGAACAGCTGCGTGTAGACCGCGCCCAGGTAGGTGCCGTAGGAGTAGCCGAGATAGGACAGCCTGGGCTCGCCGAGGGCGGCGCGGATGACGTCCATGTCGCGGGCGGTGTTGCGGGTGGAGGCGTACGGCAGCAGGTCGCGGCCGCTCTTGGCGCACCCGTCGGCCAGCTCCCTCATGAGCGTGACGCTCTCGTCGAAGGTGCGGCGGGTCGGGCCGGCCGACCGGGTGGGGGTGTCGGTCGTCCACCGGCAGCGGATCGGCGTGCTGCGGCCGACGAAGCGCGGGTCCATTCCGATCAGGTCGTAGCGGGCCGCGACCTCGGGCATGAGCCGGCCGAGCAGCGGCCGTGGCAGCCCGCTCCCACCCGGACCGCCGGGGTTGATCAGCAGGACGCCCCGGCGCGCGGCGGGGTCGGTCGCCTTGATCCGTGAGATCGCCACCGAGACGGTCCGCCCTCCTGGCCTGCGGTGGTCCAGCGGGACGGTGACCTCGGCGCACTGGGCCCCCGCCGCGTCGAGAGCCTCGCCGATCTCGTCGCCGCGACCGGTCCGGCAGCGGTGCCAGTCGAGCGTCTGGCGGTGGAACCGGGTCGCGTCACCGGCCCGGGCGTCGCCCGTGACGGCCGCCGACGCCTGGCCGGTGACCGCGAGCCCCGCCACCAGGGTCGCGCTCGCGGCGACGGCCGTCACGATCTTTCGTGCACGCACAGAAGCCCCCTTTTCTGATGATGTCGTCACCGACGCTAGGGTTCCGTGCGTTTGATCTTGATCGGCCGAACGGCCGACCGGGGTCGGCCTAACGGACATTCCCCCGCTCAGTGGCCGTCGCAGCAGGCGGTGCGGGCCGCCTGAAGGTGGACGGGCTCGTTCCACCAGTGGCCCGCCGTGCTCGGATGGACGGGGACGCGGTCCCTGACCCTGCCCCAGGCGGCCGAAGCGGCGGGCGTCGCCTGGTCGGTGGTGGTGGCGGACGGGTAGGGCGCGAGAAGCCGCTCGACCGTGTGGTGCCTGCCGCCGACGACGACGGCGGTGACACTGGCCGCGTCCTCGATGCGGGACAGCGGGTCGCCGCGGACGATGGCCAGGTCGGCGTACATGCCCTTGGCGATCCTGCCCAGCGGGAGGCCGAGGTGGGCCCCGGACGCGCTGGTCGCGGCGGTGAGCGTCTCGCGCGGGGTCAGGCCGAACCTGACCATGGCGCGCAGGTTCATGTGCAGGCTGACCCCGAGATGGTCGATCGGCGCGTCGGTGCCGGCGGTGACCACGCCGCCGCCGCGGATCATCGCCGTGAGCTGCGCGACCTGGTTGGCGAGGTTCGTCCGGGTCACCTGGACCGCCGCGGGGTCGGCGTTCTGCACCGTGGTGACCGTCGCCCGGAGCTGGGCCATCCGCCAGTTCGGGTAGAGCCGGCGCACCCGTTCGTCGGTGACCAGCGAGGTGTCCTCCCGGTAGAGGATCGAGGAGGTGAACAGGGTGGGGGTTCTGGCCATCTTCGAGGCGTTGAACATGGAGATGACGTCGGAGTAGGCGGACCCGACGTTCGTGACGGTGCGCGAGTAGCCGAACCGGTTGGTGGCGCCGACGTGCTCGGTCTGGTCGCCGCCCATGGCGATCGCCGGATAGTGGTAGTGCGAGCTGACCGGCCTGCCCCGCCGGTGGGCCCACTCGATGACCTCGCGGTGCCAGGCGACCGGCAGCCGCACGTAGCACTTCAGCAGGTCGTAGTCGAGGGCCGCGGCCCGCCGCAGTTCGAGCAGCAGTTGGTCGTGGCTGTAGGTCGGGCGCATGAAGTTGTAGTAGACGCGCGCGCCGTCGATGGCCTCGCCGGTGCCCAGGTAGCGCGGCGCGAGCCGGGCGCCGGACTGCACCGACTCCCGCTCCTCGACCATGTGGTACGCGGGTGAGCCGGGCGAGCGCGTCGTGGTGACGCCCAGGGCGAGCCACAGCGGACCCTGCCGCGATCCGTAGGCGTAGCCCTGCATCTCCCGGTGGTGGTGGATGTCGATCAGGCCGGGCATGACGAATCCGTCCCGGGCGTCGATCAGGGTGCCGGGCCTGCCGTCCCGGTGCGGCTCGACCGCGGTGATGCGCTGGCCTCGTACGAGGATGTCGACGTCGTGGGCGACGTGGTCGGAGACGCCGTCCCACATGCGGCCCGCGTGGATGACGACCTGGTCGGGGCCGGGGTCGTTGCGCCAGGTCAGCCGCATCGGGATCGGCCGCGCGGGCCCGCCGTCGAGGCGCGTGCTCTTGAGACGCCCCTCGTTCAGGTAGAGCAGGGTGGCCGAGTCGCCGGCCCAGACGGGGGCGTCGGAGACCTCCCGGGTGACCTGACGGGCGGCGCCGGTGGGCCGTCCGGAACCGTCGACGGGCAGCACCCACAGGAGCGACTCCATGGCGAACGCCAGCATGGTGCCATCGGGGGACCAGACGGGACCGTCGTCGCCGCGGGTCTGGAGGGACCGGTGCGGCGCGGGGTCGACGTACGTGCCGGCGCCCGTGGCCCGGTCGACGAGCAGGATCTTGGACAGCCCTTCCCGGTAGCGTCGCGAGTACGGCACCACCGCGGCCATCGCCAGCGTCCGGCCGTCGGGTGACCAGGTCGGGCGGCCCGGCTCGAAGGTGGCGTCGTAGATCTTCCGGAGGTCGCCGGTGGAGACGTCCACGACCCACAGGGCGCCGTCCTGGTCGAGGTAGGCGATCTCCCGGCCGTCCGGCGACCAGCGCACCGACAGGGCGGCGGAGTCGGTCAGCCGGGTCACCTGCCGGTCGGCGCCGGTGCCCAGGTCGCGCACCCAGACGTTGAGCGTGCCGGTGCGGTCGGTGACGAACGCCAGCCGCCGCCCGTCGGGGGAGAAGTCCGGGTCGGCCTTCCACCAGCGGTCGCGGAAGAGCGGTTCAGGGGTGCCGCCGGAGCGCATCAGGTAGATGTCGTTGAGGGCGCGGAAGGCGATGGCGGAACCGTCGGGGGAGACCGCCGGGCTGCCGATCCCGACGACGGGGAACGACCCCGGCTCGTCGAACACGCGGACCTTCTTCTGGTATTTCGGAGTGGTGGTGGTGAGCGCGGCGGTGAATCCGACCGTGCCGACGGACGGGGAATCGAGCCGGCGCACTTTGATGGTGCCCCCGGAGGTGTAGTAAAAGCGTCCGTCAGGGGCGAAGCGGGTACGGAACGGGAAGACCTCCTCGCCGGTGACGAGGGCGCCCGCGGTGCCGGCCAGCTCGTTGGCGCCCGAGCGGAAGAGGTGGTAGGCGAGGTCGGCGCCGTTCGGCAGCCAGGACGGCTGGTGGACGACCTGGCCGGCGGGCACCGTGACCGCCGTGCCGCGCGTGCCGGTGGCGACGTCGATGACGTCGATCCTGGTGTCGGCGACGACGAACGCGATCTTCCGTCCGTCGGGCGACCAGGCCGGTTCGTACTCCTCGGCGGGGCCGTCGGTCAGGACGCGGCTCGCTCCGGTGGCGACGTCGAGCAGGTGGATCCCGTAGCTGCCGCCCGCGTCGGAGGAGTAGGCGATGGTCCGCCCGTCGGGGCTGTAGCGGGGCTCCCGGTGATCGAACGGGCCGGTGGTCAGCTTCGTGATCGCGGACCCGTCGGGGCGGATCGTCCACAGGTCGAAGACGCCGTCGCGGTACGACTGGAACACGAGGGTGCCGCCGTCGGGGGACCAGTCGGGCTGGGCGATGTCGTACAGGTCGCTGGTGAGCCTGCGGGCGGCGCCCCCGGAGGCGGAGCAGACCCACAGGACGCCGAGCAGGTCGAGGGCGAGCCGGCGGCCGTCGGGCGAGGGGGCGACGGCGAAGTCGGTGCCGGAGGTGACGGCCGTACGGGCGGCGGCGCCCGCCATGCCCCCGACGCCGGCCCGCGCCGGTGAGGCCGGGACGAGCACGGCGGCGAGGGCGGCGCCGCCACCCGCCAGAACGGCCCGGCGGGACGGGCGGGAGGTCGATCCGGAGGAGGAGGTGAACGCGTCGGGAGGAACCGGAGCATGGGACATCGCGAATCTCCATTCCACTATTCAGATGGTCAGCGAACCGCTGAACGTGTTGACGCGCGAGTCATGGTCGCAGACGAAATGCCTTTAGTCCCGGAGTTGCTCCGATCGGCGGCAGGGGATCAGGCGGGGGGTTCGAGCATCGGCACGAGGAAGCGCCTGGCCACCGCGGCCAGTTGCCCGTCGTCGTCGAGGTCGATGACGGCGCTGGGGATCGCCAGGAAGGAGGTGGAGATCCGCACCATCATCTCGGCCACGAGGTCGGCGTCCAGGCGGTCGGACACGTTGCCCGCCCGCTGCTCCCGGCGGAGCTGGCCGGCGACGAACTGCCGCACGGTGGCGAGGGTGCGGCCCCCGTCGGTCATCATGGACGGCACCAGCAGGTCGGGCTCCGTGGCGATGAGCCCGCCGATCAGCGGGTTGCCGCGGATGGCCCGCAACGAGCTGACGAAGCCGAGCACCACCCTGTCGGCCGGGGTGCGGGCCTGCTCGATGTCGACGAGGAACCGGTCGAAGTAGCGCCGGAACTCCCGGCGGACCACATGCTCGACCAGCGTGTCCTTGGTGTCGAAGCGCCGGTAGACGGTGATCCGGGACACCTTCGCCAGGCGCGCGACGTCCTCCATGGTGGAGCGCCTGATGCCCATCCGGCAGAACTGCTCGTAGGCCGCGTCGAGAATGCGCGCCCTCAGCTCGTCGAGGTCGCCGACCCGCTCGACGGCGTCGACGAACGCGCGCTCCAGCAACGACTCCGAGCCCGACGGCGCCATGAAGCCGGACAGCACGGATTCCACGATCACCTCCTGGTCCGGTTCCGCCTCGGGGGCGGGTCTTGTGATGTCCATCACATCGTGCTCTCATGATGATACACAGACTCAAGGTTTGTTTCTCAGTATCACCCACTTCTCGGCCTCGCACGAGAAGGAGGAAGCGGCGTGGGAGACCTCGGCAGGCGTGATTCCGGCGACGACGCCGACACGCGCCCCCTGCTCGGCGGATCTCCGGCGAGCCGATCGAGACTGCCCTGAGCGGGACCCCCCATCTCGAAGGAGTGCAGAGCATGGCAGAGCTGAGCAGGCGCGAGATCCTGATCTCGGGCACCGCCCTGGGAGCCCTCGGCGCGCTGGGCATCACCTCTCCGGCCCAGGCGAAGACCCTGGCGAAGACCCTGGCGGACGACTGGACCTGGCCGGCCTCCGGCTCGGTCGCGGGCTCCGGCACCGGCGCCGACCCCCGATGGGTGTGGGACGACGTCGCCGATCCACTCCTCGCCTCGCTGTTCGACCGCGGCGTCATCCCCGAGGTCAACCGGCTGCTGTACGACTGGAACCGCAACGACCAGCCCCTCCCCGCCGGGCTCCCCACCGACCTGCGGGCCTTCATCGAGCAGGCGCGTCAGCTGCCCTCGTGGGCCGACCAGGGCAAACTGGACGCCGCCTCGCGCTTCCACGCGCTCAAGGGCAACTACATCGTCGTCCTCACCATCGTCGGGGCGGGCATGCTGGCCACCGCCATCCCCAAGGAGGCCCGCGCGGTCTACTACTCGGCGGGCGGCGCCGACCTGAAGGACCGGGTCGCCAAGACGAACGTCCTGGCCTACGCGGTCAGGCCGCAGAACGCCTGGGGGCCCGGCGGGACGGCCGTGGTCGAGGCCGTCAAGACCCGGCTGGTGCACGCGGCCGTGCGGCACCTGCTCAAGTCGTCCCCCCACTGGCCGGGGCCCATCCCGATCAGCCAGGAGGACATGCTCGTCACGTGGCACACCCTGGCGACCTACTCCATGCGCGGGATGCGCGAGTGGAAGGTGCGCATCTCCGCCGGCGAGTCCGCAGCGTACCTGCACTCGTTGCAGCTGCTGGCGCACATGCTCGGCATCAGGGACGAGTTCATCCCCGCCACCTGGGACTCCTCCTACGCCCAGTCCGACATCGTGCTGCCCAGGAACATGGGGCCCACCGCCGAGGGCGTGGAGCTGAACGGCATCCTGCGGGGCATGCTCGCGGAGCTGACCAGCCCGGGCGGCATCGACAAGCCCCTGGTCAACGCGTTCTCCCGGTACCTCACCGGCAACCAGGCGGCCGACTGGAACGGCATCCCGCGCGAGCCGCTGTGGGACCCGGTCGTCAAGACCGCCTGGCCGCTGCTGGTGCAGTTCAGGGAGGGGCTGATCGGGCTGCCGCTGGTTCCCGCCGCGGCCTGGCTCCTCGACGAGATGATCAAGAAGTGGACCACGTTCTACCTGACCAAGGGCGCGCAGACCAAGATCGTGATCCCGACCGGCAACCGTCCCGGCTGACCGCCCCCGCCCAAGCAGAAGGCCCTCCCCGCCGGTGACGGGGAGGGTCTTCGGGGTGCGTGTCAGACCAGGGGGCGACGGCGCAGCCGGTAGGCGACCGCCGACACCCACAACATCGCGCCGGTGACGCCGACGGCCAGGGTCACCGAACCCCCTGGGCCGCCGCTCATCGTCCAGCCGTTCCCGGCGATGACGGCCACGCCCGCCACGAAGGACGCGACGGCCGAGCCCGGCGCCCCGGCCCGGGAGAAGTGACGGCCGAGCACGAAGCAGGCCGCCGCCAGGGCGATGAAGGCGATCGAGCCGGAGGCCATGTGCAGCCCGGCGTGCCAGCTCATCGTCGTGGGCGGGCCCGCCGGGGTGCCGACGGGGAAGCCGTCGCCGGCGTCCATCCGGAAGATCCCGGCGGAGATCATCCCGATGCCGTTGACCAGCAGGAGGCGGGGCAGCCACCGGCCGGGGACGGCCCGGCGCAGCCCGTACGAGCCGGCGATCACCAGCGCGCCGACGACCAGGAAGTCGGCCACCTGGATCCAGCCGAGCGAGCCGGTCGACAACTGGCTGAGCGGGTGGCGGACGATGTCGAAGCCCTCGCGGGTGAGCACTTGGACCAGGTTGACCGCCGTCCACAGGGGGGCGGCGACGGCGCCCGCGGTCAGCAGGGTGCGGGTCGAGGCGGGGGTGGCGGTGGGGGCGATGGCGGTCATGTCCCGTGTCCTTTCGTGTTCTACTGCATACGCGACGAACGGGCGATGTGACAGGGAACGCACATGAGATTTCTGCTGACGAACGTGAGCGAGCGGCGCGACGACGAGACGCTGCACGTCGAGATGGGCAGGTTCATCCAGGAGCTCACCGAGGCGGGCGTGCTGCTCGCCACCGGAGGCATGGAGCTGGGCGGCACCCTGCTCAGGTCCGCGGGCGGTGAGCTGACCGTGACCGACGGGCCCTTCGCCGAGGCCAAGGAGATGGCGGGCGGCTTCGCGCTGATCGAGGTCGGTTCGCGGGAGGAGGCGCTGGAGATCTCGCGGCGCTTCTTCGCGGTCGTCGGCGACGGCGAGTGCCACATGCGCCAGATCTACTGATGGACGTCGTCACGGCGGTCTGGCGGGAGGAGTCCGCGCGGATCGTCGCCGGGCTGGCCCGGATGCTCGGCGACGTGGGCCTGGCCGAGGAGTTCGCCCAGGACGCGCTGGTCGCCGCGCTGGAGACCTGGCCGCGCGACGGCGTACCGGACAGGCCGGGCGCGTGGCTGATGACCACCGCCAAGCGGCGCGCCCTCGACCACCTGCGCCGCGACCGGCGGCACGACCGGGTGATCGGCGAACTCCGGCCGGAGCGGCCCGGCCAGGACGAGCCGCCCGGCGACGACGTGTTGCGGCTGATGTTCGTCTCCAGCCATCCCGTGCTGCCCGCCGAGGAGCGGACCGCGCTGACGCTGCGGCTGCTCGGCGGCCTGACCACCGCGGAGATCGCCCGTGCGTTCCTGGTGCGGGAGGCGGTCGTGGCCGGACGCGTCGCGCGCGCCAAGCGCACGCTCGCCGAGGAAGGGGTGCCGTTCGAGCTGCCGCAGGGGCCCGAGCTGGCCGTACGGCTGGCGTCCGTGCTGGAGGTCATCTACCTGATCTTCAACGAGGGTTACTCGGCCACGGCGGGCGAGGACCTGATGCGGCCCGCCCTGGCGCTGGAGGCGCTGCGGCTCGGACGGCTGCTGGCCGGGCTGGCGCCGGGCGAGTCGGAGGTGCACGGGCTGGTGGCGCTGATGGAGATCCAGCAGTCGCGCGCGGACGCCCGTACCGGGCCGTCGGGGGAGCCGGTGCAGCTGCACGAGCAGGACCGGGGACGGTGGGACCGGGAGCTGATCGCGCGCGGGTTCGCCTCCATGCTGAGGGCGCGGGAGGCGGGCGGAGGGCTCGGGCCGTACGTCCTGCAGGCGGCGATCGCGGTGTGTCACGCGCAGGCGGCCGGGGCGGCCGACACGGACTGGGACCAGATCGCGGCCCTCTACGGCGCGCTGGCACGGCTGCTGCCCTCGCCGGTGGTCCGGCTCAACCAGGCGGTCGCCGTCGGCATGGCGACCGGGCCGGAGGCGGGGCTGGCGCTGGTGGACTCGCTGCTGTCGGACCCGGCGCTGCGGGACTACCCGCCGCTGTCGGCCGTCCACGGCGACCTGCTGGCGCGGGCGGGGCGCGACGCCGAGGCCGCGACGGCGTTCGAGCGGGCCGCCGCCCTCACCCGCAACACCGCCGAACGCGCCTTCCTCCTCACCCGAGCAGCCCGCCACCGCACCGCCTCCTCCCTCGCCCGTACGACGGGCGTCCGGGACACGGCCCTGCTCGGCGAGGCGGCGGACCGGTTCCTGGCGCGCACGGACCTGGACGCCGGGACGATCCGGTCGTACGGGCAGACGTTGCGGCGGCTGCGCCTGGACCTGGGGGCCGCCACGCCGCTGGCCGAGATCACCCCCGCCCTCGTGGCCAGGGTGTTCGCCGCCGCCTGGAGCACGGCCGCGCCCAGGACCTGGAACCGGCACCGCGCGGCCGTACGGTCCTTCGGCGCGTGGGCGGGCCTCGGCGACCTGCCGGCCGAGCTGCCCAGGAAGCACGACGACCGCAGGAGGCGCCCCGCCGTCGCCGATCAGGCTTTGGCCGCGCTCTGGCGGCACCCGTCGCCGCGGGAGAGGGCGCTGTGGCGGCTGGTGCACGAGTCGGGCGCCTCGGCCGCCGCCGTCCTCGCGCTCAACGTCGAGGACCTCGACCTGCCCGCCCGCCGCGCCGCCACGATCACGTGGGGCGACGGCGCCGCGGCCCTGCTGGAGGAGCTGGTCGCGGGCCGGACCGGCGGCCCGCTCTTCCTGGCCGGCCGCAGGCCCGCCCCCGCCCGGACGCCGGACCCGGCCGACCTGTGCCCAGAGACCGGCAGGCGCCGCCTGTCCTACGAACGCGCCGAGTACCTGTTCAAGCAGGCCTCGGGCGGCTACACCCTGCACCAGCTCGCGACGTCGGGACGCCGTCCGGCGCCGGCGGCCGGGTAATCGGGTCGACAGGCGGGCCGGCGATGCAGTGTGATGGTCCGGCCGCCCGCGGCGCCGAGCGGGCCCGTCGAAGGAGTCGCCTTTGCCGGAAACCGCGGACATCCGCCCCACGATCGACGCCGCCCTGGTCAGGAGGCTGGTCGACACGCAGTTCCCGCAGTGGGCCGGGCTGCCGCTGCGACTGCTCGACCCGGCGGGCTCCGACCATGTGATCTACCGGCTGGGCGAGGAGCTGTCCGTCCGGCTGCCCCGCCATCCCGGGGCCGTCGGGCAGGCCGAGAAGGAACGCGAGTGGCTGCCCCGGCTCGCCCCGCGGCTGCCGCTGGCCGTCCCGGTGCCGGTGGAGGTGGGGGAGCCCGGCTTCGGCTACCCGTGGCGGTGGGCGGTGTCCCGCTGGCTGACGGGCGAGGCGGCCACCGTCGAGGCGCTGGCCGGCTCGTCCGAGGCCGCCGTGGAGCTGGCCGGATTCCTGGCCGCCCTGCAGCGGTTCATGCCCGAGTCCGTCCGGTCGCTCAAGGGACGTCCGGAACTCGGCGAGCAGCCGCTGGCGGGCCGCGACCGCGCGACGCGGGCCGCCATCGCGGCGCTCGGCGGCGTGTTCGACGGCAGGGCCATGACCGCCCTGTGGGAGGCGGCCATGAGCGCCCCCGGCTGGGACCGCGCCCCCGTCTGGTTCCACGGCGACTTCCACACCGGCAACCTGCTGACCGCCGACGGCCGGATCAGCGCGGTCATCGACTTCGGCGGCCTCGGCATCGGCGACCCGGCCTGCGACCTGACGATCGCCTTCACCCTGATGTCGGCCGGCAGCCGGGCCGCCTTCCGCGCCGCGCTCGGCGTGGACGAGGCCACCTGGACCCGGGGCCGCGGCTGGGCCCTCGCCACCGGCCTGAACGCGTACACCGCCTACGCCGCCGTCGACCCGAGGGTCGCCGCGCAGACCACCCGCCAGATCACCGAGGCCCTCGCCGGCTGAATCGGGATGTAAGAAAGCCGCCCTTCGGACCACATGTCTAGGAACGACTCGTCCACGACCGAAGGAACCGGCTTGCCCGACCCACATGAGCGCTTCACCGTGCTCTACGACACCTACCAACCGCGGGTGTACGCGTACGCGGCGAGCCGCGCCGGGCACCAACTCGCCGAGGAAGTGGTCAGCGAGACCTTCCTGGTGGCCTGGCGGCGTCTGGACGACATTCCCGGCCACGCCGAGCTGCCATGGCTCTTCCGCGTCGCCCGCAACGTGCTGAGCGACAACCTCCGGCAGGCCGTACGGCGGGAGGCCCTTCAGGCCGAGCTCAGGACGTGGACCGAGTCGGCCGCCCTCGACGCGGGCGAACAGGCCACCGCGCGGGTCGCCGTGCTGCGGGCGCTGGCCAGGATGTCCGATGCCGACAAGGAGCTCCTGACCCTGACCACCTGGCACGGCCTGTCCGCCGAGGAGGCGGCCGAGGTGCTCGGCTGCACCAAGGCCGGCTTCGCTGGATCGCGGATCGCGCCTGTCCGCCGACGACCTGCTGGTTCTGGCCGCCCTTGACGCGCCGGGGGAGCCCGCTCGCCGGCCGTCGCGCCCGAGACGGACCCTGCTGACGGGCCTTCGGCTCACCGCCGTCGCGGCCGTCGCGGTCGCGGCCGTCGTCTTCGTGCGGAGCACGGACGCCCGGCTCGCCACGCCTGTCGCCATGTCCGCCCGTAGCGTACTGCTCGCCGCCGCGGAGCGGATCGAGACCGCGACCCCGGCGACCGGCCGCTACTGGCACACCGTGGGGCTGAGCATGGCGCTGCGGAGCGCGGGACAGGGGCCGCCCGGCGGCGGGACCCCCAAGAGCGTCGGCTACCGGGTGACGTGCACCCACGAGCTCTGGATGGCGAAGTCGGGACGAGACCCCAGCTGGCTCGTGGTCACCGCTCAGTCGGGCAAGCCGCTCACCGGCGCCGATGAGGAGACCTGGCGCCTGCAGGGCCGATGGAGGCTGAGTGACTGCGATGGGGCCGGGGTTCCCGGAGTGGGCCCGCTGACCGCGCCGCCGTTCGCCGTACGGCTCGACGACAAGCGCTACCCGGAGGTGTCCTATCCGATGGTCGGAGCCACGCCCGTCACCACGAAGCAGGTGATGGACCTGCCGGCCGATCCGGCGGCGCTCAAGAAGGTCCTTCAGCAGTGGGCCCGGCAGGCCGGTCAGCAGTCGGACGAGGCGTTGTTCGCGGAGGCCGTCAGTCTGCTGTCGCAACTTCCGACCACGCCCAGGATACGGGCCGCGCTCTACCGGATGCTCGCCGACCTTCCGGGCGTGCAGAACCTCGGCAGGATCAGCGACCCCCTGGGACGGGTGGGGACAGGGATAGAGCTCCAGGGCGGAGTGCAACGGATCGTCATCGACGAGGCGTCGGGCCGCCCGCTGGCCATGGAGGACCGGCTCGACGGAGACGAGCTCACCGCGTGGACCGCTCTGACGGCGTCCGGCTGGACCGACGCGAGACCGGTGCTGCCCGAGCAGCGCTGAGCACAAGCCCGCGAACCCGGCCTGAATTGAGAGGGACGGACTATACGGTCCCGGCATGAACTGTGTTTCCGCCACCATGCCGGGTCCGTGGGCAGCGAAGCTGACCGGCGCCTTCGAGATCCTGCTCGGCCGTCCGCTGTCGAGTTTCGACGCGGACGCCACCTATGCGACGTTCTTCGGCGGCAACCTCATCGACGAGCTCGGCTTCGCGCGTGACGTCGCCTGGGTGACCCCGGCCGCCCTCGCCGGCGCCGAGCCGGTCGTCTGGGACTGCCCGATCTTCGACGTGGACGAGCCGCCGACGACGTTCGACGCGAGCCGGTCGGTCTTCGAGTTCGACAAGGCGGGGCTGCCGCCGGAGTTCGCGTCGGACCTGGCGGCGGTGTGCTTCGCGGACCGGCTCGTCCTGGGCGGCGATCTGGTTCCCCTGCTCGCCCGGCACGACCTCGCCGGGCCCGGCCTGCGGGACGCCTGGACCGTCAGCCACCCGCGGCTGGTCTCCGACGGCACGCTCTTCGACGCGATGCGGGTCGCCACCGCGCTCGGCACGGGCCCCGAGAGCCTGCTCCCGTTCGAGGCGGAGGCGGCCGAGGAGTGGCAGGAGGCGCTGGGCGGCCTCACCCCGCCCGAACTGTTCACCCACCTGAGCTTCTTCTGCACCGACGGCGAGGAGGGGCTGATGTACCTGCGGACCGAGCGCACGGGTGGCGACCTGCTCGGCGACGTGGGCTGCACGCTGATCGCGAACTGGGAGGAGGGGCAGAGCCAGGTCGAGTTCGCGGTCGTCCGGGTCGGCGAGCTCCTGGCGGCGCCGCGCCCGTCCTGACGGACGGGCCGGGCCGCGCGTCGAGCTCGATGGGGGTCAGGCCGGGCGGTAGGGGCGGAACGTGCGGCGCAGGTCCGCCACCCATTCCCCGGGGATCTCCCAGGGGATGAAATGGCCGCCGCGGTCGTGGGCGGTGATGTCGACGTGGTTGTACCAGGCGCCCCGCTCGCCGTCGACGAAGCCCTGGATCCGCTGTTCGCCGGTCGTCACGCCGGGCGGGTTCTCGTAGCCGACGAACGTGATGCCCGTGGGCGCCTCGACGACCGGCCACCGGTCGTGCGACGGCGTCCAGGGGTAGCGGTTGTTGTTGGCGTAGGTGCGGATCGAGCTGTCGATCGTGTTGCCCGCCCAGAAGATCGTCGCGTGGGTGAGCAGGTCGTCCTTGGTGAACACGTTCTCGATGTCGCCGCCGTTGTCGGACCACTTCGTCCAGCGTTCCAGGATCCAGGCCAGCATGCCGGCGGGGGAGTCGGCCAGCCCGAAGCCGAGCGTGGACGGCGCCAGCACGTGCGCCGCCAGATGCACCGCGAACCGCCTGTCCAGCTCGACGATCCGGGCGTGCACGTCGGCGGGCAGGCCGTCGGGGATGGGCATGCCGCCGCTCAGGTCCCAGGCGCGGTCGCCGTTGAACATGGTGAGCTTCTGCGCCGAGCCGATGTGGACGGCGTACAGCTCGTCGGCGTACTTGTGGCCGAGCTGCCCGGTGACCAGCGCCCCGACGTCGCACCCGGCGGCGGCGTACCGGTCATGGCCCAGGACGCCGGTCATCAGCTCGTGCCACACGTCGGCGATCTTCCAGAAGTTCATGTCCGGCCGGTGGTCGAGCGGGGCCGAGAAGCCGAACCCCGGCAGCGACGGCACGATCACGTCGAACGCCTCCGCCGGATCGCCACCGTGGGCGCCCGGATCGGCGAGCGGGTCGATCACCTTCGACCAGTGCCAGAACGTCCAGGGCCAGCCGTGGCTGAGGATCAGCGGCACCGGGGCGGGGCCGACGCCGGGCTTGCGCATGAAGTGCACGGGCACGCCGCCGACGTCCACGCGGTAGTGCTCGTAGGCGTTGATCGCGCGCTCGGCCGCACGCCAGTCGAAGCCGCCGGCCCAGTAGGCGACCAGGTCGCGCAGGTGGTCGCCGCGCACGCCGTAGAAGCCGTCCTCGTTCCCGGCGGTGGCCGGCCATCTGGTCAGGGCGAGCCTGCGGCGCAGGTCGTCGAGCACCTCGTCGGGGACGTGCAGCGGTTCTGGGCGCAGCGGGAAGGGGCGATTCGTCAAGGGGACCGTTCTCCTAGTCTTCGACACGCGCGGCGATCTCGGTCAGGCGGCCCAGGAGGCCCGCGTACCGGGCCAGCGCCGCGCGCTCGTCATCGCTCAGGTGCTCCACCAGGCGGGCAACCCGCGCCACCCGGTCGGCGCGCCGGGAGCGGACGATGCCCATGCCCTCCTCGGTGAGGGTGAGCAGGACGGCGCGCCCGTCGCGCGGGTCGGGACGGCGTGAGACCAGCCCGTCCCGTTCGAGCTTGGCCACCAGGGTCGTGAGCGCGGGCTGTTTGAGCTGTTCCGTCGCCGTCAGGTCGGTGAGCCGCATCGGACCCTTGCCCGCCAGCGTGTGCAGCACGGACAGGGTCGAGAAGCTGAGCCGTCTGACCGAGGGCAGCCGGATGAAGTACGTGTTGAACTCCTCGATCGCGCCGACCAGCTCGTCGAGGTCCAGGGCGGGGCCGTGGCCCGCCTGCGAAGATGCCACGACCCATTTATATCGAACTTCGATGTAAGTGAGGAGGGCCGACTTTCGGTGGACTAAACCGTTATTAAGGGGGAGGACGCGGCCGGCAGGTCGGTCTCCGGATCGAAGAGGACCTTGGACAGATGGTCGACGCCGTGGCACACGGCCCCGATCGCCACGCACTCGTCCCCGAGCACGGAGGCCCGCAGCTCGGGCGTGCGCAGGCACATCGTCTCCAGCTCGACCCGCAGCGGCTCCATGAGCACGTCCGCCGAGCGGGAGAAGCCCCCGCCGAGCACCACCAGGTCGGGATCGACGGTGAGGGCCATCGCGGTGGTGGCCAGCGCGAGCACCTTGACGTAGCGCAGGACGGCGCGGCGTGCCTCGACGTCACCCCGCCTGGCGGCCTCGAACACCGCTCCCGCGACCGCCTCGGGCGGTGTGCCGGGCTCGACCGAGGGGACGGCCTGCAGGAGCTCGCCCACGTAACCGAGGTTGAACAGCGGATGCACGCCGATCTCGCCCGCCGCGCCGCCGCCGCCGCGCAGGGGGACCCCGTCGAGCACGACGGCGGCGCCGGCCCGGCGGCCGACGTGCAGGAAGACCAGGTTCCGCGCGTCGCGGGCGATGCCCCTGCGGCACTCGGCCAGCGCGGCGAGCCTGCTGTCGTTCTCCACCAGGACGGGGCAGCGCAGCCGGGCGCCGAGATGGTCGGCCAGCGGCACGTCCGACCAGTCCTGGATGGCGCGCGAGAGCACGACGCGTCCTTGCAGGTCGACATAGCCCGTGCTGCCCGCGACCGCGAGCCAGACGTCGGAGGCGGCGGTGCCCGAGCCGGTCAGGCAGGACTCGATGGCCCGGTCCACGGTGGCCAGGCGCTCGGTGCGCGGCTGCTCGGGGGAGGCCGGCTCCCGCGTGGTGTGCAGGACGTTGCCGTCGAGGTCGGCCACGACAGCGAGCACCTTGTGCGCTCCTATGTCGAGCCCGAGTACCCGGCCGGCCTCGGCGTGGAACCGGTAGCGGCGCGCGGGCCTGCCCTTCTCCCCGCCGTTCGGATCCATCTGGATCACCCAGCCCAGCTCCATCAGGTCCTTGACCACCACCTTGATGGTGGCTCTGGCCAGGTCGGCGCGCTCGGCGAGCTGGGTCAGCGTCGCCGGCCCGCCCGCGCGCAGGGCCGAGAGCGCGGCGATCGCGTTGAGCCGCCGGAGCCGCTGAAGGTCGCCGCCGGTCACGGAGAGCGTCACTGAGAACCCTTCTTGACGAATCTTAATGGTGAGCTACATCATAAATCCAGATCGAGGCGCTCACCCAGAAAAGAGGCCAGATCATGGGCGTGGCCGCGGGCGGTTCGCGGCGACCGGAAGCCGAGCGCCATGGTACGACCCGCCGCCCACCCTGTCACTGACCGCCGATCCCCACCCCCCGACCCCTCAGGGACCTGTCTTGCTGCTGCCGCGACCCGTCCATCTGACCCGAGACGGCGGGGAACCCTTCGCCCTCACCACGACCACAGTGATCGCCGCGCCTCCCGGGCTCTCGCGGGTGGAGGGCTGGCTGCGTACCGTGCTGTTCCCGGTGACCGGCCTGCCGCTGCCCCCCGGAGCGCCGGGGCCCGGCGCGATCGAGCTCACCCTGACCGACGGGCTCGGCCCCGAGGGCTACCGCCTGACCGTACGCCCGGACGGGGTGCGCATCGAGGCCGGTGACGCGGCCGGGGCGTTCTACGGCGCGCAGACCCTGCGCCAGCTGCTTCCGCCCGACGCCTTCCGCAGCGGCGCGGTCGGCGAGCGGGACTGGCACCTCGCCCCGGTCACCGTCGCCGACCGGCCGCGCTTCCGGTGGCGGGGCTGCCTGATCGACGTGGCCAGGCACTTCCTGCCCAAGCCCGACCTGCTGCGGTACATCGACCTGCTGGCCGCCCACAAGCTCAACGTGCTGCATCTGCACCTCACCGACGACCAGGGCTGGCGGGTGGAGGTGACGGGATATCCGAAGCTCACCGAGGTCGGCGCGTGGCGCAGGGAGAGCCCGCTCGGTTCCCGCCGGGACGACATGTTCGACGGCCGCCCGCACGGCGGCTTCTACACGCAGGAGGACCTGCGGGAGATCGTGTCGTACGCGGCCGACCGGTTCGTCACCGTGGTGCCGGAGATCGAGCTGCCCGGACACTCGCAGGCGGCCATCGCGGCCTATCCGGAGCTGGGCAACCTCGACGAACGGCTGGAGGTCGCCACCAGGTGGGGCGTCTCGCCCAACGTGCTCAACGTCGAGGACGCCACGCTCGCCTTCTACCGGGACGTGCTCGACCAGGTCATGGACATCTTCCCCGGCGAGTACGTCTGCGTGGGGGGCGACGAGTGCCCCAAGGAGCAGTGGCGGCGCAGCCCGTCGGCCCAGCGGCGCATCCGCGAGCTCGGCCTGCGCGACGAGGCGGAGCTGCAGAGCTGGTTCATCCACCGGTTCTCCGACCACCTGGCGGCGCGCGGGCGCCGCCTGCTGGGATGGGACGAGATCATCGAGGGCGGCCTGCCGCCGGGGGCGACGGTCGCGTCCTGGCGCGGGACGTACGGCGCGGTCGTGGCGGCGAAGGCCGGGCACGACGTGGTCACCTGCCCCTTCACCGAGCTCTACCTCGACTTCCGTCAGTCGGACCGCTCCGACGAGCCGGTCCCGATCGGCAGCGTGATCTCCTTACGCGACGTCTACGCCTACGAGCCGGTGCCCGCGGAGCTGACGGAGGCCGAGGCCGGCCGCGTGCTCGGCGCGCAGGCCAACCTCTGGACCGAGCACATCGACTCGCCCCGCGCGCTCGACTACATGGCCTTCCCCAGGCTCTCGGCCTTCGCCGAGGTCGTGTGGAGCCCCGGCGGAGGCGACTACGAGGACTTCCGGGCACGGCTGCACCACCACGAGCGACGGCTCGCCGCGCTGGGCGTGGAGTACCGCAAGGAGACCGGCCCCGAGCCGTGGCAGACCCGGCCGGACGTCCGCGGCTGGCCGCGGGAGCGGGCGGAGACCGAGGCCGAGGTGGCTGCCTGGACCCGCGACCTGCGGCGGAACCACAGCGAAGGGAAGCGGTCATGATCAAGCGCCTGTTCGTCATCCTGGTCGGCCTGTCCCTGCTCGGACCGGTCGCCCCGGCCCAGGCGGCGGCTCCCCAGGTGTCGGCCTACTTCAGCAGGCCGAGCGTCGACGGCACGCTCGACGGCTCCCTGCTGACCAGGCTGCTCGACCTGATCAACCTGGCCGCCCCCGACTCCACCCTGCGCGTGGCGACCTTCGTGCTGGAGATCGAGGCCGTCAAGGACGCTCTGGCGGCGGCGCACGACCGGCGTGTCGACGTGCGGGTGGTGTCCGAAGGGTCCGGGTCCCACCCGTTGCTCGACGAGCTGGCCGCCGCCGGCGTGCCGGTCACGCTCTGCGACAGGGGCTGCAACGGGCCGGACACCGACATCAGCCACCACAAGTTCTTCGTGTTCAGCCGGCTCACGGACGGCAGGACCGACGTGGTCGTGCAGAGCTCGCAGAATCTCAGCCCCGAGAACGGCATGCACCAGAACATGCTGATCAGCACGGGCGACGCCGGGCTGGCCGACGGCTACCGGCAGGCGTTCGACACGCTGGCCTCCCGGGTGCGGACCACCTGGCGGGCGCCGTTCACCTCCACCAGTGGCAAGGTCACGGTCTGGATGGAGCCCCGCGACACCGCCTACGACCAGACCGCCTACGGCAGCGCCGACCTGGTCGCGGCCATGATCCGCGACGTGGGCTGCCCCGGCACGATCCGCGTGGCGCAGTCGCAGTTCGCCACGGACCGGCCGCTGGTCATCGCCGAGCTCAAGGCGAAGAAGCAGCAGGGTTGCGACGTCCAGGTGCTCGTGGCCGAGGGCAACCAGACGGTCGCGACCGCCCAGGAGCTCGCCAAGGGCGGGATCGTGGTGCACACCTTCCGGCCCGGCGGCTGCCGCTACCCGGCGGGCGGCACCTGCGCGCCCGACGGCCTCCACTCGAAGGTCGTCCTGGTGGACGGGCCGTCGGCGGCGGCGGGCGGCGCGCGGCGCAGCTACGTCTACACCGGCTCCCACAACCTCAACAACGGCTCCCTGACCGCCTCGGACGACTCCTTCGTCCGCGTCGACGACGCGGCGACCTACGCGCTGTACGACGCGGACTTCACCTCCATGCTGGACGAGATGATCAAAATCGTCCCCAGGGCCTACCCGGGGGCCGGGCTCCAGATGGCCGCCAACGGCCCCGACGACCAGCGCGCCCCCAGGGCGGCCGCCATGCGATCCGGCTACACGGCGGTGACCTGGGAGGACGACCGCGACCGCGCCTCCGTGGACGGCACCGAGATCTACGCGCGCATCTACCGCGACGGGCAGCCGGTGACCGGCCCCGTGAAGGTCTCCATGGGCGGGGTCGGCTGCGCCACCGGCTGGAACCACGTGCAGCCGTCGGCCGGCGTGGACGACGCGGGCAACGCGTACGTCGCCTGGGCCGAGGACGGCGACTGCCGTGGCGAGCACAACATCGCGGTGCGCAGGCTCTCGCCGTCGGGCACGCTGAGCCCGGCGATCTGGGCCAACGAGCCGCAGTGGAGCGGCGACCAGACCCGGCCGAGGATCGCGGTCCGCGGCGGCGGCGGGTTCACGGTGGTGTGGGAGGACGGGCCGAGCGGAACCGTCCGCGCGGCCGGTTACTCCTCCCTGACCGCCCGCGCCTTCGCCCCGCTCCAGGTGGGCACGGGCGACCGGCCGGACGTGGCCGTCGACGGCGCGGGCGCCGCGACCGTGGTCTGGCAGCAGGCGCCCGACGTGTACGGCAGGCGGATCTCGGCGACCGGCGCGACCGTGGCGCCCGCCACGAGGATCAACACCAACGCCGCCACCCAGCACCTGGCCCCCGCCGTGGCCACGACCCCGGGCGGCGACAGCGTCGTGGCCTGGAGCGACAACGTGGCGGTCACCGGCGGCGACGTGACGACCGTCTGGCGGGTGCGGACGCGGGGCCTGACGCCGTCCCTGGGACAGCGGTTCGCGGAGACCCCCGTCGCGTTCGGGCAGTACGCGCCGAACGCGCCCTCCGACGGCGGCAAGGAGTACCCGCCGCTGTGCGGGGAGGTGTCCTCGGTGGACAGGTGCGCCGTCCAGGGGACGCCGTCCGTGGCCGTGGACGACACCGGCCGGTTCGTGGTCGGCTGGACCGAGTCCGACGCGTGGAACGCCGGCCGCTCCCACGAGGTGTACGCCCGCGGCTTCAACGCCGACGGGACGACGACCGGCCGCTTCCCCTGCGAGCGCATGAACCCGAACACGGTCGGCGACCAGTCGGGCACCGCCGTCGCCGCCGACGGCCGCGGCTTCCACCTGTTCTACGTCGAGGACTTCGACGTCAACGGATACGGCGACGTCGTGGCCAGGACGGGTTTCACCAACACCGGATTCTGAGCCCGCCGCCGTTCACCGCCCGCCGCCCCCGCGCGGGCGGACCCGCCGAGATCGAGACCTGATCATCACCCCCGACGCCGTCCTCCGGCCTGCCCGCCGACGGCTTACAGAGAAAAGGAACGCCCATGCGCCTGCGTATGGCATTGGCCGCCGCCCTGGCGATGACCCTGGCCGGTTGTGGCTCCGGCACCGACACCACCAGCACCAAGTCCGGAAAAGTCACGATCAGCTACGCGATCTGGGAGAAGAACGACCAGCCCAGCACCCAGAAGATCATCGAAGCCTTCCAGAAGCAGCACCCCGACGTCACGGTCAAGCTTGAGATCACCCCATGGGACCAGTACTGGACCAAGCTCCAGACCGCGGCCACCGGCGGCGCGGCCCCCGACGTCTTCTGGATGAACAGCCTCAACGTCCGGATGTACGCCAAGGGCGGCGTGATCGCCCCCTTCGAGAACGCCGACGTCAGCGCCTTCCCGCAGGCCATCGTGGACGGCTACCGCTACGACGGCAAGCTCTACGGCATGCCGCGTGACGTCGGCGTCCCCGTGCTCTGGTACGACAAGGAGCTCTTCGACAAGGGCGGCGTCGCCTACCCGACCGCCGACTGGACCTGGGACGACCTGCGGGCCGCCGCCAAGAAGCTGACCGACCCGGCCAAGAAGCAGTACGGCCTGCTGGCCCCCCTGTGGGACCAGGGCGGCTTCTACCCCACGATGGTCCAGGCCGGCGGCCACGTCATCTCCGCCGACGGCAAGAAGTCGGGCTTCGACGAGCCCGGCTCGATCCAGGGCCTGGAGTTCTGGACCGACATGATCAACAAGGACAAGGTCGCCCCGCCCGCCCAGGCGACCACCGACACCAGCCCGGTGCAACTGTTCATGACCGGCAAGTACGCCATGTACTACGGCGGCTCCTGGCTCGCCACCACGTTCAAGGCCAACACCGAGCGCGGCGACAAGGTCGACGTGGCGCCGCTGCCCAAGGGGCCCGCGCAGGAGGCCGTCATCCTGCTCGGCCTGGCCAACGCCGTCTCGGCCAAGAGCGAGCACCCGGCCGAGAGCGCGCAGTTCGCCCAGTTCCTCTCCTCCGACGAGGCCGAGAAGATCCTCAGCGACGCCGGCGGCGCCTCGGTCTCCTCCCGCGCGGGCACCCAGGACGGCTGGTTCAACGCCTTCCCGAACTACCGCCTGAAGGAGACGTTCGACGCCTCGATCCCGAACGGCGTGCCGTACCCCGTCTCCCTCAACACCGCCAAGTGGCAGGACGTGCAGAACAAGGTCCTGGCCGAGGCGTGGGCGGGCAAGCGGCCGACCGCGGAGGCGGCCAAGGAGATCGCCGCGCAGATGAACGAGATCCTGGCCAAGGAGTAGCCGATGGTGCTGACCGAGGAACGGGCCGCCGCCGTCGGGGCGGCGGCCCCGCCGGGGCGGCGGTCGCGCCGCGACTGGCTCTGGGGTTACGCGCTGATCGCGCCCATGGCCCTCGGGCTGGCCGTGTTCTACCTGTGGCCGATCGTCCAGACGCTCTATCTCAGCTTCACCGAGTCCGGCGTGTTCGGCGGGCAGACATGGGTCGGCCTGGACAACTTCGTCGCCCTCTTCGGCGACGAGGAGATGGTCGGCGCGCTGCGCAACACGCTGCTCTACTCCGTGCTCGTGCTGATCGGGGTGCCGCTGTCGATCGTGATCGCGGCGCTGCTCAACGTGCCGGGGCTGCGCGGGCTCGGCTTCTACCGCACGCTGTACTTCCTGCCGGTGGTCACCATGCCCGCCGCCGTCGGCCTGACCTGGCGCTACCTGTACAACGGCGACTTCGGGCCGATCAACTACCTGCTCGCCCAGGTGGGCATCGACGGGCCCTACTGGGTGTCCGACCCCGAGTTCGCGATCTACGCGATCGCGGTGGTCGGGATCTGGACCTCGCTCGGGTACAACGCGGTGCTGTTCCTGGCCGGGCTGCAGGGCATCCCCAAGCACTACTACGAGGCCGCCTCGATCGACGGCGCGGGCAGGTTGCGGCAGTTCTTCCGCATCACGCTGCCGCTGCTCACACCCACCACGTTCTTCGTCACGGTGATCACGCTGATCAACGCGTTGCAGGTGTTCGACCTGGTCTACCTCATGATCGACACCAAGAGCCCGGCGCTGGCGGGGAGCCGCACCATCGTCTACCTCTTCTACGAGCAGGGCTTCGTGCAGAACAGCCGCGGCTACGCCGCCGCGATCGCGGTCGTGCTGCTGGCCCTGATCCTCCTGCTGACCGCCGTCCAGTTCAGGCTGCAGAAGCGGTGGGTGCACTATGAGTAGGCGCTGGATCGTGCACGCGGTCCTGCTGGCCGGCGGGCTGATCATGATCACGCCGTTCGTCTGGCAGCTCGTGGTCTCGCTGCAGACCATGACCGAGTCGATGCGGGTGCCGCCCACGGCGGTCCCCTCCTGGCAGTGGCACAACTTCGCCGACGTGTTCCAGACCGTGCCGCTCGGGCGGCAGTTCCTCAACACGGTGATCGTGACGGTGGCGGTGACGGCAGGGCAGCTCCTGCTGTGCTCGCTGGCGGCCTTCGCCTTCGCGCGGCTGGAGTTCCCCGGGCGCGGGCTGGTCTTCATGCTGTTCCTGGCCGTGCTGATGGTGCCGGGGGAGCTGTTCCTGCTCCCGCGGTACGAGATCATGCAGGGGCTCGGGTGGCTCAACAGCCTCCAGGCGCTCATCGCCCCCGGCGTCTTCGGGGCCTTCGGCACGTTCCTGCTGCGGCAGTTCTTCAAGACTCTGCCCAAGGAGCTGGACGAGGCGGCGCGGCTGGACGGCGCCAACCCGCTGCAGATCTACTGGTGGATCATGCTGCCGCTGGTGCGGCCCGGCCTGCTGGCGCTCGGCCTGCTGACCGTCATGTGGTCCTGGAGCAGCCTGCTCTGGCCGCTGGTGGTCAACACCGACCCGGAGATGATGACGCTCTCCGCCGGGCTGGCCTCGCTGCGCGGCCAGTATCTGACCAACTACCCCATCCTCTTCGCCGGGTCCGTCGTGGCCTCGCTGCCGGTGATCGTTCTCTTCGTGGTCATGCAACGGCAGCTGATCGCCGGGATCGCGTTCACCGGCTCGAAGGGCTGATCCGCAAGCCTTTTATCCCGATATTTCACCTATTGAGGAGCAAGTGTGTCTTCGTTCCGTAAGTGGATCGTTGTCGCCTTAGGCGTCACTCTGGCCTCGACAGCCTCACCCGCACAGGCCGAGCCGAAGCCCGTGGACGTGCAGCTGCTGTCCTTGACCGACTTCCACGGCTACATCACCCCGCAGTCCAACGCCACCGACGGCACGATCAAGGATCCGCAGGGGAACACCCTGGTGGTGGGTGGCGCGCCGTACATCGCGACGCATCTCGACCGGCTCAGGCAAGGCCGCAAGAACACGGTCACGTTCGCCAGCGGTGACAACTTCAGTGGCTGGCCGACCGAGGTGTCCTACCACGCCGACGAGCCCACCATCGAGTTCCTGAACAAGATCAAGGTGGAGTTCACCGCGGTCGGGAACCACGAGCTGGACCGGTCGCTGGGCTTCCTGCGCGACCACATGGGCAAGGGCGAGTGCTTCGGCGAGATCGGGCTCGACAGCTGCTTCACCGACTCCGACGGGCAGCAGTTCTCCGGCGCCGACTTCACCTTCTCCACGGCCAACATCGTCCAGAAGGGCGACGACCGGCCGGTGCTCCCGCCGTACGTGATCAAGCGCTTCCAGGGCATCCCCGTCGGGTTCATCAACCTGACCACGCCCACCACCGTGGACGGCTCCACCTCCTACCAGCCGTCGCTGGACAACCTGCCGCTGGTGGAGACGGCCGACAAGTACGCCGCCATCCTCAAGGCGCGCGGCGTCAAGGCCATCGTCGCCAACGTGCACGAGGGTGGCAAGGCCGGGGAGGACTACAACGGCTGCGGCGAGCCGAAGGGCGGGCCGATCTGGGACTTCGCCAAGAACGCCTCGGCCGACATCGACGTCATCGTCACGGGCCACTGGCACTGGTACTTCACCTGCTCGCTCCCCGACCCCGCCGGCAACCTCCGCCCGGTCGTCGAGGCCGCCAACCACGGCCGCCTCATCAGCGAGATCAACCTGAAGCTCGACCGCCGCACCCGTGACGTCATCAGGCCCGAGACCACCGCGGTCAACCACCCGGTGACCCGCGACGTCACCCCCGACCCCGCCATGGTCAAGCTGGTCGACCACTGGAACGCCAAGACCAAGGAGACCTACGCCAAGCCCTACGGGACCATCACCGGCGACCTCACCAGGACCCGCGACGCGACCGGGCAGAGCACGCTCGGCAACACCGTGGCCGACGTGGAGTACTACGACTCGCAGCAGACCGAGGGCGGCAAGGCCGACCTGGCCATGGCGGCCGTGGCGCCGACCAAGGGCTCGAACTCGCTGCGCGGCGACCTGAAGTTCGCCAAGGGCACGAACCCCGCCGACGCCGACGGCCGGGTGCTCATGGGCGAGTCCTGGGCGGCATGGGGTTACGCCAACCCGGTGCTCACCGTCTCGGTCAAGGGCGCGCAGATCGAGCAGGCCCTTGAGCAGCAGTGGCAGACGCAGGCCGACGGCACCGTGAAGTTCGCCCCGCTGGCCGTGTCCAAGAACGTCCGCTTCTCCTACTCCCCGAACCGGCCCGTGGGGGACCGGATCAATCCCGCGGACGTGGTGATCAACGGGCAGCCGCTCGACATCGGCAGGACATACCGGCTGGCGGCGCTGGCGTACACGCTGATCGGCGCCGACGGCTACACGGCCTTCGCCGGGTACACCGACGCGGTGCGCGGCAACCGCGACTACGAGGCCATGCGGGCCTACCTGCGACAGGGGCCGCTGACCCCGCCCGCCCTGGACCGCGCGATCCGGCTCCCGTAGGACTTCCCGTGCGGGGGGACCGGCCGTCCCCCCGCCCCCCCGGGGTTCGGGACGCGCTGG
>NZ_JBEYTJ010000043.1:34835-89288 GCF_040642995.1 Nonomuraea sp. NPDC047529
GCCCCCCGGGCCCCGGGGGCCGCTCCCCCCCCCCCCCGGGCCCCGCGGCACCGGGCCCCTTTGGTTTGCCGGGGGGGGGGGCCCCGCCCCCCCCCCCGCACCCCGGAGTTGCGGCTCGCTCTGATCATCGGTATATATCGTCGACATGACTTCAAGGGCGATGCAGGAGCCGACGTTCCTCATCCTGACCGCGCTCGCGGCCGGGCCGCAGCACGGCTACGGCATCATCACCGACGTCGTGCGGATCTCCGGCTAACGGGTGCGGCTGCGGGCCGGCACCCTCTACGCCGCCCTCGACCGGCTCCAGGCCGAAGGGCTGGTGGCGGCCGACCGGGAGGAGGTCGTCGACGGGCGGGCGCGGCGCCACTACCGGCTGACGCCCGAGGGCGAGCTCCGGCTGGCGGCCGAGGCCGAGCAACTGCGGCACAACGCGGAGACGGCCACGGCCCGGCTGCGCGGCCGGGCGGCGTGGCAGCCCGGCGGAGGGCTGGGATCGGCGTTCGCCGGGCCGCTCGGGGCGTTCGCGGGGCCGCCGGGAGCGCTCGGCGGGCCGTCGGCGGCCTTCGGCGGGGCGGGGAGGTCGCGATGACGTCCCTGGAACGGCGCTACCGGCGGCTGCTGGTCCGGTGGTACCCGGCCGAGCACCGGGCCCTGCACGAGGAAGAGATGATCGCGGTGCTGGTGGCGGGCGCGGAGCCCGGCCGGCGGCGGCCCGGGGTGCGCGACACGTTCGACCTGGTGCGGGGCGGCCTGGCCATCAGGGTGCGGCGCGGGGCCGGCGCCCAGTGGCGGGCCGCGGTCGACGCCGCCGCCCTCCTGGTGCCCGTCGCGCTCCTGTTGACGGCGCTCGCGCGGGCCGCCATGTTCGGAGCGGCGACATGGCAGCGCCCCTTCGTGGCGGACGAGTTCCCGCAGTTCCTGCGCATGCTCACCTACGCCCTGCCGTACGCGGTCGTGGTGGTGCTGGCCTGGCGCGGGAAGGCCGGTGCGGCGGCCCTCTGCGCGTGGGCGTACGCGCTGGTGACCCCGGGGGTGCGCGGGTGGGTCAACGCGTCGTTCACGTCCAGCGTGACCGGCGACGGGGTGCTCCTGATCGGAGGCGTGCCGTTCGACTTCGGCGGGATGGCGATCTCGGCGCTGCCCCTGGTGCTGTGCGGGGCGATGCTGCTCCTCGCGCCGTCTCCCGGGCCCGGCCCGCTGGGCGGGCGGCGGCTGCTGTGGTGGATGGCCGTGCTCCTCGGGGCTGCGGCGGCCGGCGCGGCCGTCTCGTCCCGATGGGCCTACCCGCCCATGTGGGCCCTGGCGGTGGTGGCCGCGGGGCTGGCGCTGCGGTCGCCGGTCGGGCGGCGTGCCCTGGTGGTGCTGCTGCCGATGGTCGGCGTCTACGTGGGCGGGCTTCCGGGGGCCGGCTACCTGCTGAACGCGGTGCTGCTGAGCGTGCTGGCAGTGGTGGTGCTGGGGGTGACGGCCTGGATGGCCCGGGTCGCCGGACAGGGCGCCGGTGCCGTAAAAAAGGGGACGAACCGGTCACTGAATGGCTGGTAACGTCTGCGCGATGATGATTTCTCATGATGTCGCGGGTGACGGACCGGCCCTGCTCCTCCTGCACGCGGGGGTGTGCGACCGGCGCATGTGGGACCCCCAGTGGGAGCCCCTGATCGCCGCCGGGTTCCGGGTGGTCCGATGCGACCTGCGCGGCTTCGGGCAGAGCCCGCTGCCCACCGAGCCGTACAGCAACTCGGGCGATGTTCTCGACCTGCTCGACAGCCTGGGCATCGACCGGTTCTTCCTGGTCGGTTCCTCCTACGGCGGGAAGGTGGCGCTGGAGGTCGCCGCCGGCAGCCCTGAGCGGGTGGAGGCGCTGGTCCTGCTCTCCGCCGCGCTGCCCTGGCGGGAGCCGAGCGCCGACCTGCGCGCACTCGGAGAACGCGAGGAGGAGCTGGTCGAGGCGGGCGATCTGGCGGCCGCCTCGCAGCTGATGGTCGACCGCTGGCTGGGCCCCGACGCCGGCGAGGAGGCCGGGCGGGCCGTGCACGAGATGCAGGTGCGCGCCTACGAGCTCCAGCTCGCCGAGGGGGTCGTCGGGCCGGTCAAGGTCGCGATCGAGCCGTCGGTCGTGACGATGCCGTGCCTGGCCGTGTCGGGCGCGCACGACGCCGTCGACTTCCGGCACACCGAGGCCGACCTGCCCGCCGCCCGCAACGTCGAGCTGCCCTGGGCGGGCCACCTGGCGAGCATGGAACGCCCGGCCGAGGTCACCGAACTGATCGTCGCGTTCCTGCGCGAGCAGGCCCGGGCTTGACCGGCCACCACGCCGACAGCGAGCTCGTCCAGGCCGCCGCGGAGGTCGCCCGTACTCGTTGCCGGGGCGACAACCACACCATGGCGGCCGCCGCCCGCGCCCGGGACGGCCGGATCATCACCGCCGTGAACGCCTACCACTTCACCGGAGGGCCCTGCGCCGAGCTGGTGCTCATCGGCACGGCCGCCGCCCAGGGCGCCTACGAGCTGGACACGATCGTCGCCGTGGGGGACCGTGACCGGGGAGTCGTTCCGCCGTGCGGCCGTTGCCGTCAGGTGCTGCTGGACTACTTCCCGGCCCTCAAGGTGATCGTGGGCGGCGGTGACCGCCTCCGGGCGGTCCCCGTCGCCGATCTGCTGCCCGAGACCTACGTCTGGGCCGACCACCAGCTCGACCCCACCACTCCGGCCTGACCGCCGACCCGCCGCCAGGCGTGCGGCCGGACCCGGGGTCCGTCCGCACGTCGCCCGCCGCCAGGCACAGCCGGCCGGCGGCGGGTTCAGCCGTGCGCGCGGGTCAGATCAGGCCCAGGGCGAGCATGGCGTCGGCGACCCGGCGGAAGCCGTCGATGTTGGCGCCGGCCACGTAGTTGCCCGGCATGCCGTACTCGTCGGCGGTCTGCAGGCAGCGGCCGTGGATGTCCTGCATGATCTCCCGGAGGCGGCGCTCGGAGAACTCGAACGTCCACGAGTCGCGGCTGGCGTTCTGCTGCATCTCCAGCGCGCTGGTCGCCACCCCGCCCGCGTTGGCGGCCTTGCCGGGCCCGAACGAGACGCCCGCCTCCAGGAACACCTTGATGCCCTCGGGCGTGGTCGGCATGTTGGCGCCCTCGCCGACCGCGAGGCAGCCGTTGTCCACCATGAACGCGGCGTCCCGGCCGGTGATCTCGTTCTGCGTGGCGGACGGCATCGCCACCTCGCAGGGCACCTCCCACACGCTGCGGTCCGGGACGAAGACGGCGTGCTCGCCCCGGCGCTCCGCGTACGCCTCCAGGCGGCCCCGCTCGACCTGCTTGACCTGCTTGAGCAGGTCCAGGTCGATGCCCTTCTCGTCGAGGACGTAGCCGGAGGAGTCGGAGCAGGCCACCACGACGCCGCCGAGCTGCTCGACCTTCTCGATCGTGTAGATGGCCACGTTGCCGGAGCCCGACACGACGACCCGCTTGCCGTCGAACGACGTGCCGCGGGCCTTGAGCATCTCCTCCACGAAGAACGTGCAGCCGTAGCCGGTGGCCTCGGTGCGTACCTGCGCGCCGCCGTAGACCAGGCCCTTGCCGGTGATCACGCCGGATTCGTAGCGGTTGGTGATGCGCTTGTACTGGCCGAACAGATAGCCGACCTCGCGCCCGCCGACGCCGATGTCACCGGCCGGGACGTCGGTGTACTCGCCGATGTGCCGGTAGAGCTCGGTCATGAAGCTCTGGCAGAAGCTCATCACCTCGCGGTCGGAGCGGCCCTTGGGGTCGAAGTCCGAGCCGCCCTTGCCGCCGCCGATGGGCAGGCCGGTCAGGCCGTTCTTGAAGATCTGCTCGAACCCGAGGAACTTGACGATGCCCAGGTAGACCGACGGGTGGAAGCGCAGCCCGCCCTTGTACGGCCCGAGCGCGCTGTTGAACTCCACCCGGAAGCCACGGTTGATCTGCACCTCGCCACGGTCGTCCACCCACGGCACCCGGAAGATGATCTGACGCTCGGGCTCGCAGATCCGCTCGATGATCTTCGATTCGGCGTACTCGGGATGCTTGCCGAGAACCGGGCCGATGCTTTCGAGCACCTCGCGCACCGCCTGGTGGAACTCGACCTCGCCGGGGTTCCGGCGCAGGACGTTGTCGTAGATCGACGACAGTTTCTCGTGCAAGAAGGACTCCCTACATCACTGGTGCAATCCTGCTCACTTTACGATTCGGCCACTCGTGAGCAGCAGGCGGCCCGCCCTCGCGCGCTCCCGCGGATGTCAGCGGCGGCGTCAGGGCGGCGACAGTCCGGTGTCAGGACGGTCGGCGAAGGTTTACCCCATGAGCGGATCGGCGCTAACGGGACGAGGGAGAACGATGACGGGCAACGGCAACGGCGGCTTCTCGAAGGCCGGGCTGGGCAGGCTGCACGACGTGCTGGCGCGGCATGTGGACTCGGGGCGGATCCCCGGCCTGGTCGCCCTGGTCGGCCGGGGTGAGGAGACGCACGTCGAGGCGATGGGGACGATGCGGCACGACGGCGGCGCGCCGATGAGCCGGGACACGATCTTCCGGATGGCGTCCACGTCCAAGCCGGTGACGATGGCGGCGGCGATGGTCCTGCTGGACGAGTGCCGGCTGCGGCTGGACGACGTGGTCGAGCCGTGGCTGCCCGAACTGGCCGACCGGCGGGTGCTCACCCGCGTGGACGGCCCGCTGGACGACACCGTGCCGGCACGCCGGCCGATCACCGTGCGCGACGTGCTGACCTCCACGTTCGGGCTCGGCATGGACATGACGTCGCTGGGCACCCCGATCATGAACGCGGTGTTCGGGCAGGGCCTCACGCCCGACCTGCCGACGCCGATGCCCGAGCCGGACGAGTGGATGCGCCGCCTGGGCGAGCTGCCGCTGATGCACCAGCCCGGGGAGCGCTGGCAGTACCACATCGCCAGCGACCTGCTCGGCGTGCTGGTGGCCAGGGTCACGGGCCGGCCGTTCGGGACGTTCCTGAACGAACGCGTCTTCGAGCCGCTGGGCATGAAGGACACCGGCTTCGACGTGCCCGCGGGCAAGCTCGACCGGCTGCCTCCCCTGTACGCCCCCGACCCGGCGACGGGCGAGTTCCACGTCTGGGACGAGGCTCAGGGCGGACGTCACAGCGAGCCCCCGGCGTTCCAGGGCGGCGGCGGCGGGCTGTCGTCCACGGTGGACGACTACCACGCCTACTTCCGCATGTTGCTGAACGGTGGCACGCACGACGGCGAGCGCGTCCTGTCGCGGCCCGCCGTCGAGCTGATGACCACCAACCGCCTCACGCCCGCCCAGCAGGCCGCCCGGCACGCGATGGCGGTCGACAACGTGCACATCTCCTTCGGCCAGGGCCAGCACGGCGGCTGGGGCCTCGGGATGGCGGTGCGCACCTACCGCGGCGACTACGCGCCCGTCGGCCAGTTCGGCTGGGACGGCGGCAGCGGCACCTCCACCTACGCCGACCCCGAGAACGGGCTCACCGGGATCCTGCTCACCCAGGTCGGCATGTCCACGCCGGACTCGGCCCGGCTCGTCCACGACTTCTGGACCACGCTCTACCAGGCGATCGACGCCTGACCGGGGCGCCGACGGTAAAGGAAGGTTTGCCTCCGGGGCCGAGTGCGGGAGGGGGGCGGGGTAGCGCGGGTTCTATGACCGGCAAGCGCAAGGACGATCCGTCCGTGGGTGACGAGGTCTCCTGGAAGAGCCACGGGTCCACGGCCCGTGGCAAGGTGGAGAAGAAGATCACCAAGAGGACGAAGGAGGCGGGCCGCACGGTCGCGGCCTCGCCCGACGACCCGCGGTACGTCGTGCGCAGCGACAGGAGCGGGCGCAAGGCCGTGCACAAGCCGTCGGCCCTGCGCGAGGGCAAGGACGCGAAATGAGCGGCGACCGGGACGTGGCGGCCGAGTTCGGCGAGGCGGTGAACATGACCGCCAAGGAGCTGGAACGCTGGCTGGACACCGACGAGTCGAAGGAGGCCGGCCAGAAGCGGGACGGCGGCGAGTCGACCGGGCACGCCTCCGGCCGCGAGATCGTCCGGCTCCTCCGCAAGGGGAAGTCGTCCTTGAACGGCCACGACTACGAGCACATGACCAAGGTCATCGGCTACATCCACCGGCACCTGGCGCAACGCCCGTCCGGCGACGTCCGGGAGACGCGGTGGCGCCACTCGCTGATGAACTGGGGACACGACCCGCTCAAGTGAGGCCAGCGCCTGGCTGCACGACGTGCTCCGAGTCCGCCGGCGGGCGGGTCAGTCGTCGTGGGCGATCAGCATGAGCTGACGCCACAGCAGCACGACGAACACCGCCGAACCGGCGAAGGCGAACCAGAAGGGCGCCGCGACGCCGAAGCGGGTGGCCAGCATGCCGCCGATCACCGAGCCGACCACCAGACCGGCGTAGACGCAGACGGTGTTGACGCTGCCCACCCGGCCCTGCAACTCCTGCGGGACCGCGCGCTGGCGGACGGTGCCCGAGGTCGTGCCCCAGATGAAGGCGTGCGCGCCGAACACCAGGAAGATGGCTCCGGCGACCCACGGCGAATGCGTCAGCGCCAGGCCCAGGTGGGTGAGCGTCTCGATGATGAGCCCGATCCGCATCAGCGCGCCGAGGCTCACCCTGCGGGTGACGGCCCCGTACAGGCCGGTGCCGATCAGGCCGCCGATCCCGCCGATGGTGGTCATCAGCCCGAACCCCATCGCGCCGAGGCCGAGCTGCTCCTGGGTGTAGAGGACGAGCACCGACCAGGCCGCGCCGAAGGTGAAGTTGAAGATCAGGATGGTGAGCGCCAGCGTGCGGACCGCCGGATGCCTGACGGTCCAGCTGAACCCGGCGACGAGCTCCCGCAGGGTGTTCGGCCGCGGCGCGCCGGCCGGCCGGTCGCGGGGCGGCAGCGTGATGCGGGAGACCAGGACCATCCCCGCCAGCACCAGGATCAGCTGGCCCGCGAACGGCCAGGTCAGCCCCAGTCCGAACAGCGCCGCGCCGACCGGCGGCCCGGCGAGCTGGTTGAGCGTGATGAACCCGGTGCCGAGGCGGGCGTTGGCGATGATCAGGTCGTCCCTGCTGACCATCATGGGCGTCAGCGTGGACGTCGCGTTGTCGGCGAACACCTCGGCGACGGACCGCAGCGTGAGCGCCACCAGCGCCGTCACCACGGTCACGGTGCCGGTCGCCATGAGCACGACGAGCGCCGCCAGCACCACGGCCCGTACGGCGTTCGCGACGAGCACGATCCTGCGGCGGTCGTGCCGGTCGGACAGGACGCCCGCGTACAGGCTGAACATCAGCGGCGGCGCCCAGCTCACCAGGGCGGACAGCGAGATCATCAGCGGGTCGCGGGTCAACGTCGCGATCAGCAGGGGGCCCGCGGCGGCCGCGATCCCGTCACCGAGATTCGTCAGCCAGCTCGACGCCAGCAACCATCGGAACCCTGTACCCAATCGGGCCGGCAGGACCCGCTCCACCACTGTGACCACGAGCGCAAAACCATACGTTTCGCCGGGCGTCCACGGCAACGCGTTTTTCCGTGACGGACCCGGGCGCCCGCCGGGGCCGTCAGGGGGTGCGGAAACCCCGGAAGGTCACGGGCCCGCGGGTCCGGAAACCGAGCCGCTCGTAGAGGGCGATCGCGCCGGTGTTGGCCTCGGCCACGTGCAGGAAGGGGCGGTCGCCGCGGGCCAGGATCCGCGAGACGAGGGCGCCGACCAGGCGGGCCGCGTGCCCGCGGCCGCGCGCCTCGAGCGCGGTGCAGACGGCGCTGATCTCGGTCCAGCCCGGCGGCCGCAGCCGCTCGCCCGCCATCGCCACCAGCTTCCCGCCGTCGAAGACGCCGAGGTAGACGCCCATCTCGCGGGTACGCGGCCAGAACGGCCCCGGCCGCGTCCGGGCGACCAGGTCGAGCATCTCGGGGACGCTGTCGTCGCCCAGCTCGACGACCTCGCCGGACCCGGCGGGAGGCGGGCCGCCGGGCCAGATCAGCCGGCGTCCTTCGACGGAGAAGACCGGCTCCCAGTCCGGCGGCGGGGTCGCCGGGAGGCTGAACAGGTCGGCCAGCTCACCCGGCCCGAGCAGCCGGGCGAGGTCGGCCCACGCCCGCTCGTCCGGGTCGGCCGGCACCGAGCAGAAGGTCGCCACGTCCTGCCGGTACGCGACCGCGTCGCCGAGCCGGCGGGCGAGGTGCGCGTGGCGCCCGCGCAGTGACGCGCCCACCGGGTCGTCGAGCGGGTGGGCGTCGCGGTCCGCCATCAGGATGTGCCTCTCGGGTCGTGCGGGACGGGACGGGAAGCCCTCCCGGCGCGGGCCATCCTAGTGACACCGTTGTCAGCGCCCTCGCGCCAGGTCAGGAGCGGGCCGTGCCCTCGATCGCCTGCCGCATCTCCGACGCGCCGTACCGCATCCGCAGGCCGACCTCGGCGGCCCGCGCGTGGGGCAGCACGTCGGTGACCCAGATCAGCCGGCCCGCCCCCTCGCCCTCCGGCCGGACCTCGAAGGAGGCGTGGTGGTGCTCCAGCGGCGGCCTCGCGCCATCCACGACCGCGTAGGCCAGGCGGCGGGCGTCGTCGTCGATGGCCAGGATCAGCTCGCGGATCACGTGCCCGTCGGGGAACGTGAGGAAGCGCTGGTCGCCCTCCATCCGGGTGTCCTCGACGCGGCCGGGGAGCAGCCGTTCGTGCACGGCTCCGACGTCGCGCAGGACGTCCCAGATGTGGTCGGGGGAGGCGTCGATGACGATCTCGTGCCGGATGGAGGCCATGCGGGGGAGCTCCTCGGGTTTGTTACGTCCTTCATTGTGAAGTACTTCGCTACCTTATCGCCCGGGGCCTTCAGCGCACGTTCCAGTCCTCCTTGCGGGGCGGGTAGGCGAAGGTCTGGTGGTGGGCCCAGTCGCCGCCGATGACGCGGTAGTCGTGCGCGGCCTCGCTCTCGGGATGATCGGGGCCCACGTCGACCTTGTCGGCGATCGACCAGACGCCGTTGATCCGGTGCTCCACGGTGTAGAGGAACTCGTTGAAGCCCGAGGCGGACACGCACTCGTTCACGACGGTGAGCGCGCGCCGCCCCGCCGTCAGGGCCGGCGGCAGGTCGACGATCTGGTTGCGCCACTTGTGGACGCCGTCCTCCAGCAGCGGCCGCCAGTGCGCCGCCGGGGCGCCGTCCACGGTGATGGTCGCGTGTTGCAGGCCGACGCCCGCGTCCAGGCGGCGGGTCAGCCGTACGCCGGTGTTGGCCGGGCTCACGCTGACCGTGAACCGGCTCGACCCGCCCCGGGGGAACGCGCGGCCGTCGTCGGTGACGATGTGATCGGGATCCACGGCCTGGTCGGGGACCCGCTCGGGCGGCGCCTCGGGCCGGGCCGTCATCCGCAGCGCGACGACCACGGCGAGCACCAGCGCGGCCGCCGCGGGAACGGCGACCGCCGCGACCAGGACGGCCCGCCGCCGGCGTCCGTCTCCGGTCAGGACCGCCCGCCGCCGGCGCCCGCCCTCGTCCACGGCCGGTTCCGGCGGGGCGGCCGCGGGCGTCGGCGCTGTGCCGGTTGGCGTCGGCGAGGCGCGATCGTCCCAGGCCCCGGCGGGCAGGCGGCTGATCCGCACCCGGTCCCAGGCCCGTTCCCACGCCGGGAGCTCATGGTCGGGCACCCGGCACCCCCGCAGGAACGCCACCATGACCGCCTTCTTGGGAAAACGCCGCCCGGCCAGCATGTCGGCGCAGGTGCTGCGCGGCAGCCTGGCCCCGCCCGACCTGTCGGCCCGCGCCTGCAACTCCCGCAGCGACACGTCGGCCCGCGCGAACTGCTCGGCCAGCAGCCTGGCCAGATCCTCATGACAGGTCACCGACTCGGGGCCGGTGGCCGCCGCGGCGCCCGGCGACTGTCCGCCGCCGTGGACCTCGCTCATCGCTGTCAACCCCGCCCTCTCTCGACCGGGCCGTAAGGCCACACGGACCAGCGACAGAAAGTGTACGGACGCTCGCACTCCGTGTCCGGCACGTGCTCGCCCTCGTGTGCGGCGGCAACGTCGACACGGCTGCCTGCCGCCGGGTCGGCGCGACGCCCAGGCCGTAGGACCGGTCCGCGGAGGCGCGGGCCGGGATCAGGCGCGCTTCTCCTGGGGTTCGCCGGCCAGCCAGTCCCAGCTGGTGATCGTGGTGCGCATCAGGCGGGCGGCGGTGGACAGGTGGCTGTCGGCGCCCCAGAGCAGGGTGAGTGTACGGCGGCAGTCGGGGTCGTCGACGTCCACCCAGGCCAGGGGCGCACGGGTGGTGGAACGGCGGGCGAGGGACGGGACGAGGCCGATGCCGAGCCCCGCGCCGATCAGGTCGGCGATGGCGCTGGGCTCGTCGCCCTCGCAGACGACCCTCGGCGTGCGGCCCCTGGCGGCGAAGAGGCGGTCGAGCAGCCGGCGCTGCCAGTGTCCCTTGCGGGCGGTGACGAAGGGCTGGCCGGCGAGCTCGTCGATGGTCACCGACGCACGGCCGGCGAGCGGGTGGTCGAGCGAGGTGGCCAGCCCCACCGGCTCGTCGAGCAGCTCGACCGCCTCCAGGCCGTCGGCGTGGATGGGCTGCGAGGCGACGCACAGGTCGAACTCCTGGGCGCGCAGGCGGCGGCCCATGTCGTCGGCGGGCGCCCAGTGCAGCTCGACCTCGACCGAGGGATGGGCGCGCTTGTAGGCCGCGAGCGGCCCGGTGAGGGTCAGGAAGGTCTCCGACGCCAGCCGTACGGTGCCGAACCCCTCGCCGGCGGCCTCGGCGACGGCTCGCCGTCCGGCGTCGAGCTCGCCGAGGGCCCGTTCGACGAAACCGAGGAACAGGCTGCCCGCGCCGTTCAGCCGGAGCCGGCCGCCGCGGTCGAACAGCGGCGTGCCCAGCTCGTTCTCCAGCCGCGCGATCGTACGGCTCAGCGACGGCTGCGCGACGCGCAGCTCCTCGGCGGCGGCGCTGAGGTGTTCGAGCCGGGCCACCACCAGGAACTGCCGGAGCGCGTTCAGATCCATCATGCCTCCCAACGCATAACACCATAGCAATACAGATCTTGGACAAGATAACCGGGAGGCCATAGCGTCGGAGCGTTTCACGAGGACGAGACGAGGAGGACCCCCGATGCTCACCGCGGTCGACGGGCCGGGAGCCGACGCCCGGCGGCGTACGGCACCCGTGGCCTGGACGTTGCGAGCGCTGGTCAGCGCGCACATGGCGGCGATCGCCGGGCAGCCGGTGTTCGCCGGCGTCTACCTGACCGGCGACTACGACAGCCTGCGCTGGCACTCGATCGGCGCGGACGTGGTCACCTCCGTCGGCTACCTCCAGCTGATCGTGGCGATCGTGGTGTGGGTGCGGCTGCGCAGGTCCGGGCCCTTCCTGGCCACGGCGGCGGTGGTGGCGGCCGAGACGGTGCAGTACTTCGCCGGGCTCGACGGCGCCCTGTGGCTGCACATCCCCCTGGGGGTGATGACGGTCGCCGCGCTCACGGTGCAGTTCATCGACGTCTGGCGCCGCCCCTTCCCGCGAAGGGAGACCCCCGATGCCTGAACAGGACGGGCGGATCATGGGTGTGACCAGGCGGCAGGCGCTCGGCATCGGCGGCGCGCTCGGGCTGATGGCGGCCACCGGGCTCGGCACCTCCGCCGCGATGGCCCGCCGGCCCGCGACCACCGGCGCCGAGCTGCGCAGCGACCTGCCGCTGCCGCCGCCGTTCCAGGTGCCGCTGCCGATCCCGGCCGTGCTGGCGCCGTCCGGCACCTCGGAGGGCGCCGACCGGTACGAGATCGTCCAGCGTGAGACGACGCTGGAGATCCTGCCCGGCGTGCGGACCCGGGCCTGGACGTACGGGGGCACCTTCCCGGGGCCGACGATCGAGGCGCACCGAGGCCGGCCGATCACCGTGACGCACCGCAACGACCTGCCCGTGCCGACCGTCGTCCACCTGCACGGCGGACGCACCCCGGCGGCCTCCGACGGCTACCCCACCGACCTCGTGCTGCCCGAGGGCTGGACGGAGCCCACCATGCACCCCGGCATGCACACGGCGCACGGCTCCGGGATGGGGAACATGCGCGACCCCCGGGCCGTGCTGAGCAGGCGGACGAGGGACTACACCTTCCCGCTGGACCAGCGGGCGACGCTGCTTTGGTACCACGACCACCGGATGGACTTCACCGCCCCCGCGATCTGGCGCGGCCTGGCCGGGCTGCAGATCGTCCGCGACGACGCCGAGAAGGCCCTCGGCCTGCCCTCGGGGCCGCGCGAGCTGCCGCTCATGATCGCCGATCGGGCGTTCACCGCCGAGGGCGAGCTGGCCTACCCCGCCCTCGACCCCACCCTGCGGGAGCGGCCGGGCGTGCTCGAACCGTACCTCGCCGGGGTGCTCGGCGACGTGATCCTGGTCAACGGCGCCCCCTGGCCCGTGCACGAGGTGGATGCGGCCCGCTACCGGCTGCGCCTGCTGAACGCCTCCAACGCCCGCCACTACGAGCTCGAAGCCGTGCTCGACGACGGGCGGCGGCTCGACCTCGTCCAGATCGGCGCCGACCAGGGGCTGCTCGCGTCGCCGGTCACCCACCGGTTCCTGCCGATCGCGCCGGCCGAGCGGTACGACGTGGTGGTGGACTTCGCCCGTGTCCCGGTCGGCGGGCGCGTCCGGATCGTCAACCGGCTCGGCTCCGGCCGTACCCGGGACGTGATGGCCTTCCGGGTCGCGCGGGCCGTGGCCGACGACAGCAGGGTCCCGCGCGTCCTGTCCACCGACCTGCCCGAGTGGCGGCGGGCGGACGCCGTACGGGTGCGCGAGTTCTCCTTCCGCGCGGGCCGCATGGACGACGGCCACGGCTGGCTGATCGGCGGGCTGCCGTTCGACCCCGCCCGGTCCGACGTCACCGTGGGCCTCGGCGACGTCGAGGTGTGGCGCATGGTCGCCGACGTCCACCACCCCGTCCACCTGCACCTGGTCGGCTTCCGGGTGCTCTCGCGCAGCGGCCGGCCACCGTTGCCGCACGACGCGGGGCTCAAGGACACCGTCTCCCTGCGTCCGGGCGAGGCGGTGGAGATCATCACCCGGTTCGACGGCTACCGCGGCCGCTACCTCTTCCACTGCCACAACGCCGAGCACGAGGACATGGCGATGATGGCCAACCTCCAGGTCGTCTGACCCTCCTCGGTCCCGTTCACAAGGAGATTTCCCATGCCCGCCGATCCCGGCATCGTCATCATCGGCGCCGGCCTCGCCGCCGCCCAGGCCGCCCGGGCCCTGCGGCTCGACCACGGCTACGACCGGCCGATCACGCTCGTCGGCGACGAGCACCCCCTGCCCTACCACCGTCCCGCGCTGTCCAAGGGCTACCTGCTGGGCACCACCGAGGCCGCCGAGCTGGACGTCCTGGAGCCGCGCTTCTACGCCGCCCAGGACGTCGCGCTCGCCCTCGGCGCCCCCGCCACCCTGCTCGACCTGGACGGCCGGCGGGTGAAGCTGGGCCGCAACGTGGAGCTGCCGTTCAGCCAGGTGCTGATCGCCACGGGCGCCCGCCCGCGCCGCCTCCGGGTGCCGGGCGCCGACCTCGACGGCGTGCACTACCTGCGTGACCGCCAGGACAGCGAACGCCTCCGCGACGCCCTGCGCGCGGCCTCCGACGTCGTCGTGGTGGGCGCCGGCTGGCTGGGCTGCGAGGTCGCCGCCGCCGCCCGGACGCTCGGCGTCCGCGCGACCGTGGTCGACCCGCTGCCCACGCCGCTCTACCACGTGCTCGGCGACCGGCTCGGCGGCGTCGTCGCCCGGCGGCATCTCGACCACGGCGTCGAGCTGCTGACCGGCGACGGCGTCGAGGCGGTGCTCGGCACGCGCTCGGTCGAGGCCGTGCGCACCGTCGCCGGGCGGCGCGTCCCGGCCGACCTCGTCGTCGTCGCCGTGGGCGCCGTCCCCAACACCGAGCTGGCCGAGGCGGCGGGGCTGCGGGTCGACGGCGGCATCCTCACCGACGGACGTCTGCGCACCTCGCACCCGGCCGCGCTGGCCGCCGGCGACGTGGCCCGCCACCGGCACCCCCGCTACCTGAAACCGGTGCGGATCGAGCACTGGGACAACGCCGTCGTCCACGGGACGGCCGCCGCGGCCACGCTGGTGGGCGAGCCGGCGACCGTCGACCACGTCCCGTACTTCTTCTCCACCCAGTACGGGTCCACCCTCGAATACGTCGGTCTCCCCACCACCTCGGACCGCGTCGTCACCAGAGGCGAGCCCGGCGAGCCCGGGTTCACCGCCTTCTGGCTCGACCGCGGCGTCCCCGTGGCGGCCATGACCATGGACGGCCAGGGCGCCGCCGGTCACCTCCGGGCCCTGGTCGCCGCCGGGCACACCGCCGATCCGCGACGACTCGCCGACCCGGGCGTCCCCGTGGCGGACCTCCTGCCGTACGCCCCCGCCGATGCCTCCTGAACGGCGGCGGCCCGGCCTCAGACGCGGACGACCGCCGTACGGGCATGCCCGCGGCTGCCGCCGACCTCGATCTTGACCGCCCGCTTGGACCGGCGCACGCCCCGGTCGCCCTCCTTGACCGACTTGACCGGCCACGGCAGCTTGATCCGCACCTCGTCGACGGTCCTGGACGGGTCGGAGACGGCCAGCCGTACCCGGTGGCGGTCGCGGCGCAGCAGCACGGCGCACGGCCCGTCGGCGGCGAGCGGCCCGTGCGGCGTCTCGACGCCCCCCGCGCGCCAGAACACGGCGGCGAGCAGGTCGCCCCTGGCCACGGCCTGCACCGTCCTGGAGTTGGCCAGGACCTCGACCCGACGGCGGTAGGCCGCGGTCTGCTCGGCGGTGGCGTCGGGCAGCACGGCGTAGGCGTAGCGGGCCCTGCGCGGATCGACGCCGTGATCGACGACGATGGTCGTGTAGTGCCTGGAGACGGGGGTGCGGTCGCCGCCGGTGGTGGCGCCGGTGTCGATGTCGCGCCAGCGGCCGGTGCGCTTCTCGCGGATCACCTTCGCCTCGGCGCCGTCGAGCAGCGCGTACCCGGCCACTCCGGACAGGTGGACCCAGCCGTCGCCGCGGGTCAGCGGGGGATGGGCGCCGTGGGTGTTGCGGTTCTCCACGACGGTCTCGACGCGGCGGCCGTCGGAGGCGGTGATGCCCGAGCCGAGGGCGATCACCCCGTCGTCGAGCAGGAACCACGCCTTCCTGGCCCGCAGCGAGGAGCCGTCGGCGATCAGCCTCATGGCCGCCACGCCGTACTCGCCGTCGAGCGCCACGCCGCCCGCCCACGGGGTGGGCGGCAGGCGGCGCGCGCCGTGCGGGAGGTCGGCGCGCCTGCGGGTGTCGACCGTGGTGCCCGGCAGCCGGTACGGGTCGATCGTCGGCCACAGGTCGTCGTTCCAGTGGGTGAGGTCGGCCGTGTAGAGGTACGTCATGCCGTCGCCGGTGTACCAGCCGTGCAGGTTCTCCTGGTTCATGCCCTCGGCCGCGCCGATGCGCTCCGAGCTCATCGCGATCGCGTACGCCCAGGTGGGGCGCCGGTGCACGACCCGGTCCATGTCGGCGAAGACGAAGGTGCCGGTCGTGCGGGGGCCGACCGGGACCGACGCGTCCGCCAGCAGGGCCTCGGCCCGCGCGACGCTCGCCAGCGGGGCGACCGTGGCGTACGGGACGGCCTGGTTGCGGGTGAGCCAGCCCTTCACCAGCGGACGCCAGCGCCGCGCGTGGCGTTCGGGCGCCGTCTCCAGCAGCGTCAGGATGGCCTCGACCGCCTTCTGTCCCGAGTGGTGGTCGCGATGGCCCTGCACCGAGATCTGCCGGCCGCGCACGCAGTCCATCATCAGCCCGTCGAAGATGAACGGCGTGAACGAGCGGTCCACGATGTCGTAGACCTTGCCGATGCCGTCGATCTCCCACGGCGACCTGGCGAGCATGGCGATCAGCTTGGCCACGCTCTCCAGGTAGTCCACGCCGTAGCTGCCGTTGTAGGGGTACACGTCGTGCTGGATGAACGACCCGTCCCGGTAGAAGCCGTCGCCCGGCCCCCCGGTGCGGCGCAGCAGGTCGGAGACGGCGTTCCCGGCCCGCTTGATCAGGCGGGCGTCGTGGGTGAGCAGCCCGCGCATCGCCACCGCCATGGCCTTGCTCGCCCGGTTGGCGCCGGTCTCGACCACGCCGGGGTGGCTGACGCGCCGCTCGGGGTCGGGGCACCAGTGGCGCAGCGGGCGCAGCCAGCGGTGCAGGCTCTTCCTGGGCAGGCCGTCGTAGAGCAGGGCGCAGGTGTCGGTCAGCGCCCGGGGGACGCCGATCTCCCACCAGTACCAGTTGCTGCCCCGGCGGTCGAGGCCCTCGCGGTAGGCGTGCTCGTACAGGAAGTCCAGCGCGTCGGCCGCGGTCTCGGCGACCCGCTGGTCCCGGTGCATGTCGGTGCCCGGCGTGGCCCAGCCGAGCGCCAGCGTGCGCATGCGGTTGTAGGCGCGGTTGAAGTTGCCCGTACGGGGGTCGTCGAGCGGCAGGTCGGGCCACAGGCTCGGACGGCCGGGGGTGGGGTTCATCTTGCGCAGCACCGCGTTGGCCGAGCCCTCGACCGCCCGCGTCTTCTCCAGGTAGGCGGGGTCGTACGTCGCACCGGCCAGCAGGCTCACCCATCGCTCCCGGGCCGCGTCGAACGCGGCGGCGCCGGCCGCCTCGGCCGGCCTTTCCCACAGGGCGATTCCGGCCACGGCCGCGGCCCCCAGCAGAGCGGACCGGCGGCTGAGGGGGTGGATCATGGAAGCCTTTCGATGATCGGCCAACTACCAGATGAAATGATCCTATGTCGGAGAGAAGTGCGATCATTTCGCCTTCGCCATGGGTTACCCGGCATAGAGCGTATTGAACTGTTCGCTCCGGCGATCGATCATCGAGGTCAGTAGCGCTTCCTCGTGTCAGAGAGGATCTCCATGATTCGCCGCGCATCGCTGGCCGTCCTGCTCGCCCTCGGCACCCTCACCATCCTCGGCTCGCCCGCCCACGCCCGCGCCTGCCAGATCGACTACCACTGCGAGACGTACTACTACAGCGACTCCTCCCGCACCACGCTGGTCGGCGTCAAGTACGAGAACTGCGTGGGCGACGAGACGTGGGTGGGCACCCGCGGCTCGTACCCGGAGTTCTACGAGACCCCCTGCTAGCGGGACCGGCGAAGGGGGACGACGCGCCGCCGGTCGCGCGTTCCCCGGCGGGCCCGGCTGCTCCGGCGGGGTGTTCCGCAGGCACACCCCGCCGCTGCGCCCGATTGCCCGGCACCGACCGCCCTCACACGGTGATCACGATCTTCCCGAACGCCCGGCCCGACGCGTAGTGGCGGTAGGCGTCGGGAGCCTGGTCGAAGGGGAAGACGCGGTCGATGACCGGGCGCAGCCGGTGGGCCTCGACGAGCCGGTTCATGGCCAGGAACTGCGCCCGGCTGCCGACGGCGATGCCCCGCAGCGTGGCCCCCGCGTTGAAGACCGCCCGCGGGTCGAGGGGCGGCGGGTCGCCGACGACGAACCCGACGCTGGCGACCTGCCCCGCGATCGAGGCCGCCGTGAGCGACAGCCCCAGGTCGCCGGCGACGTCGACGATGTACTCCGCGCCCTGCCCGGAGGTCAGCTCGCGGACGCGGGCGGGCCAGTCGGGGATGGCCCGGTAGTCGACGACGTCGTCGGCGCCCAGCTCGTACAGGCGTTCGGCCTTGGCCGGGCTGCTGGTCGTGGCGATCACGCGGGCGCCCAGCGCCTTGGCGAACTGCAGCGCGAACAGCGACACCCCGCCGGTGCCCTGGGTGACGACGGTCTGGCCGGGCAGCGGGCCGGTGCCGTCGCCGGTCAGGGCGTTCCAGGCGGTGACCGCGGCGCAGGGGAGAGTCGCGGCCTCCTCGTAGGACAGGTGGGCCGGGATCGGCACGAGCGCGTGCTCGTCGAGCAGCGCGTACTCGGTGAGCATGCCGTCCAGCGAGCCGCCGAGCTGCGGCAGGTGCCGGAGGGCGAACGGGCCGTCCTGCCAGCTCGGGAACAGGGTGGCGGTGACCCGGTCGCCGACGGCGACGGACTCGACGCCGGGGCCGGTCGCGACGACCTCGCCGGCGCCGTCGGAGACCGGCACCACGTCCGGCTTGACGGGGAGCACGTAGTCGCCGCGCAGGATCATCAGCTCGCGGAAGCTGAGGGAGGTGGCGCGCACCGCGACCACCACCTGCCCGGGGCCGGGGGAGGGGACGGGGTGTTCCTTGATCGACAGGCCGTCGACGCCGGCTCCGCTGTCGACGTGGTAGCTGCGCATGACGTCCATCAGGCGCTGGCCAGGGGGACTTCGCCGGCGGTCTTGCTGAAGCCGAGGGCCTCGACGATCCGCCCGTGGCGGATGCGCATGAGGTTCACGCCGCTGACCCAGTCGGAGGGGCCGGTGCCGTAGCGGTAGTGCCAGTGGATGGTGGCCCGGTCGTCGGCGATGATCACCTCCTGCGGCTCGAACCTGCTGGTGAGGTCGTCCACGAGCGCGCCCCACCACTCAAGGCACGCCTCGCGGCCGGTGACGCGTTCGCCGGTGGGGGCCGGCTGGACGGACTCCATCACGCAGTCCTCGGCGACCAGGTCGTCGAGCAGGCCGCGGTCACGCTCGACGAAGGCGCGGTTGAAGCGCTCGATGACGTCGGCGGTGGAAGGGAAGGACATGGTTCCTCCAAGTGGAAGCCGGTAGATCGATCGGTCTATCTATGTATATCGACCGGTTGATCTACTCGTCAACCCGTGGCAACCTGGGTTCCATGACAGTTCGTACGGGACCCGGCCCCCGGGAGCGCCTGCTGGAGGCCGCCGACCGCCTGATCTACAGCCACGGCGTGAACATCGGGGTCGACGCCCTGCTCAAGGCGGCCAACGTCGCCCGCCGGTCGTTGTACGAGCACTTCGGCGGCAAGGACGGCCTGATCGTCGAGGTGCTCCGGTCAGCCGCCGCCGCCGACGCCGCCGACTACCGCCACACCATGGACGCCGCCGGCCGCGACCCGCGCGAGCGCCTGCTGGCCGTCTTCGACCGGCTCGGCGAGATCGTCGGCATGCCCGGGTTCCACGGCTGCCGCTACCTGGCCGCCGACCTCGGCCTGGCCGACCCCGCGCACCCCGCGCACGAGGTCACCCGCGACTACCGGCGGCAGGTGCACGAGCTGCTGGCGCGCGAGCTGACCGCGCTCGGCCACCCGCGCCCCGACCACGGCGCCGACCAGCTCCTCATCCTCATCGACGGCCTCCTCGCCGTCGGCGCGACCCGCCCCGGCACCTCCCCGGCCGCCGCCGCCCGCGAACTCGCCGAACACGTCATCACCCCCTGACGAACTCCGAGCGGGCACGGAGACCGGCTACCGGGCCGCCACGGTCAGGGTGGTGCACGGGGTGGCGGCCTCGGAGCCGGGCGGCCGCCGCCGGGCCGGTGGGCACCACGGCCTCCCGGTAGATCAGGTCCTGCCGTTCCTCCAGCCCCGGGCGGCCGTCCTGGCCGGTCAGCCGGGTGCGTAAGACGACCACGACCAGCCGGCCCGACCGTCCGGACTTCTCGGTGACCGACTCCACCGTGCTCTCCCGGCGTACGGTCTCGCCGACCCGCAGCGGCCCGTGGAACACGACCTCGCCCCCGGCGAACGTGCGTCGCGGCAGGTCGACGGGCGGCAGGAACGAGCCGCGCACCGGATGCCCGTCGCCCCCGATCACGGACGAGACGGGCCACCGCGCCAACGCCGCCCAATGCCACAACGGCGGCAACTCCGCCCCCGGCCCGGGGACGGGCACACCGTCGTCGAACAGGGCCGCGAGCGCGGCGACCGGCGACGGATCGACCAGCTCGTCACTGACGACAGTGGACGGCTCCCACCCTCGGATGCCCTCACCCGCGACCATCATCCGCCCACGGTACGCCGCACCTGCCGGGATCGCCCTACTTCACGCCCCGCCGATAGGTGTAGACAACGAGCCCGTCGTGAACCTTGCCCACCTTGTCGTACAGCGCGCGGGTGTCCGGTCGTCGTCGAGCAGGCGTCGCCAGGTTCGTTCGTAGGCGTCGTCGCCGCGTTCGACCTCGAAGTACGCGTCTTTGCCGCGGGCCAGCGCCTCCCAGGAGGCGCGGTCGGACCCGGTCAGGAAGTCGATCTCCACCATGACGCCCAGCCTGCCCCAAGGCCGGTGCGCGTGGAGCTCGGGTTCTGTCGGGAAGGCGGGCTTACCGGATAGTCTTCGGCGTTGGCGGCGCCGTCCGTTCGGCGCTCTTCGCTGGGGGTCGGTGTGTGCTGCGTGCATACCGACCCTGAGCGGCCACCCCGGGGGGAAGGGGCGATCGTCAGCGGGCGGCGATGATGCCGTTGGGCAGCAGGACGCCGAGGGTGGTCGTGTCGTTGACGAGGTTGAGCATGTCCAGCAGTGGCTGCACCAGCGCGCCGACGGGCCCGCCGGCCGCCAGCGAGTCGGCGGAGGCCGGAGTGGTGAGGGCGGTGGTCAGCAGCGCGCCACCGGCGAGGGTGCAGGCGATACGGCCCATGAGCTTCATGGACACCTCCGTGAGAGTTACTGAAAGTGACTGACTGGCACCCTACGTGATCGAGGGGTCGAAGTTCGGTAAGGCGCACGGTCAGGCGGGCTGGACGGGAAGCATGACCTCCACCGTGGTGCCCCCGCCCGGCGCGCCGGTGACCAGGCAGATCCCGCCCAGCTCGGCCGTGCGCTCGCGCATCGAGGTCAGGCCGACGCCCGAGCGGTGCTCCGGCGGCAGGCCGGCGCCGTCGTCGGCGACCAGCAGGCGCAGCGCCCCGGGCTCGCGGCGCAGCTCGACCCGGACGCTGGTGGCCCGCGCGTGCCGCCGCACGTTCGTCAGCGCCTCCTGCGTGATCCGGTAGACGGCCACCTCGACGGCGGCGGGCAGGCCGGTCAGGTCACCCTCGGTGATCACCTGCGCGGCGGGACCGTCCGGCCCGGCCAGTGCCCGTACGGCGGCGGCCAGGCCCAGGTCGTCCAGGGCGGGCGGGCGCAGGCCGTAGACGAGCTGCCGCAGGTCGCCCGTGACGGCGTCCATGCCGGTACGCAGCTCGCGCAGCAGCCCGTCGGCCGCCTCCGGGGAGGTCTTCAGGCTCAGACGGGCCATGTTGACGGTCATGGCCAGCCCGCTGAGGGTCTGGCCGAGGCCGTCGTGCAGGTCGCGGCGCAGCCGCCGGCGCTCCTCCTCGCGGGCGGCCAGCATGCGTTCGCGGGAACGTTGCAGGTCGGCGGCCAGCCGGACGGCGTGGGCCACGTCGGCCGCGTACGGGACCAGCGTGTCCAGCACCCGCTCGTCGTGCGCGGCGGGGAAGCGGCGCGCGGCGGGCGGGCCGACGAGGAGCCGCCCCACCCACTCGCCGTGCCAGATCAGGGGCACCTCGCGCGGGGAGTCGCCGAGCTGCCCGCTGTCTATGCTCGCCCTGCCGGCCGGGTGGCCGGGCTCGCCGCCGGTCACCTCGATCGCGGCGCCCTGCACCGCCAGGCCCTCGCGCAGCACGCCGAGCACCGCCGCCAGCGCCTGCGCCGGATCGCCCCGGCGCACCTCCTGGGCCAGCCGCTCGGCCAGCACGCGCGGATCGCCCACCGGCCCGTAGAGCAGGCGGTCGACCACGCGTTGCAGCGCCCGCCGCAACGGCTGGAAGAACGCGCCCGTGAGCAGCGCGGAGGCGAGCCCGGCGACCTGGTGGTACCCCGACACCATCAGGCTCGACAGCGTGGCCACCCCGAAGTAGACCCCGCCGATCACGGCCAGCAGCCCGGCGGCGACGAACGCCCGGCTGATGACGGTGTCGATGCCGTAGAGCCGGTAGCGGGTCACCGAGATCACCATCGACACGGGGATGACCGTCGCCCACGCGATCGACAGCCACTCCAGCCCGGGCACGACGATGGCGACGAGCATGAAGACGATGTACCCGGCGAAGGAGAACAGCGGCCAGCCGATCTGCCGCCGTACCGTCGGGTCGGCCCGGCGGAAGCGCAGCAACATCGACCAGGCCGCCAGCGGCAGCGTCGAGAGGATTCCGGTCCAGGCCACCACCGTGACCACCGGCCAGATCGGCGCCAGCTCCGGGACCTGCAACGGGTTCGGGATGACCGCGGGCAGCGGGTAGCCCTCGGCCGGCGGGTCGGGGCGTACGAACATGTGGGCCAGCTCCACCGCGGTCGACACCGCGCCGAGCAGCACCACCAGGCGCCAGCGCCGCGACGGCAGCCTGCTGTCGGGGGAGTACAGCGGCAGCAACATCTCCAGCAGCAGCCCGGACACCGCCCAGCCGACATGGGCCGGTAATCGTACCCATCCCGCCAGCGCGAGCTCCCCGCCCGCCGCGGCGGCCAGCATCGCCGACTGGCAGAACGTGTTGACCGCGCCGCCCAGACCGCCCGCGCACATCAGCCACGCCAGCCTGAGCCGCGGCCGGTGCATGATGAGGAACGCGCTGAACGCCGGGAACGTGACCCCCGCCGCCGCCAGCGGCGTGAAGATCTGCGGCAGCCGCCACTCGGACGGAAGCGCCGCGTACATGAGGATCGCGGCGAGCACGAGCACCGGCGAGACCACGGCCATGACGACGGCGACCACCCGGGCTGCCCACGCCATCAGTCCCCGCCTTCCGGCTGCCGTCCCGCCCGACCCTAGCGTGCCTGCGGAACGGTCCGCCACGCGCGCCGGTGCAGGACCGCGCGGGTCAGCGCAGCGACCGCAGCAGGGCGTCCCGGTCGAGGACGTCGATCGGCCACGTACGGGAGCGCAGGGTGCCCCGATCGCGGTAGGCGCGCATGATCGCGACGTGCTCGCGCAGCCGGACGAACCCGCGCAGATCCTCCTCGGTCCGCCACACCGACAACGAGCCGACCCGGCGGCCGGCGAGGTCCACCCAGAGCCACATGCCCACCGCGCCCGGCAGCTCGGGCCAATGGCGGCTCAGGGACCGGCCGCGCCGGGCGATGCCGGGCAGGTCGAGGAGCCGTCGCATGCGGAAGTCCGTCAGGGCGGCCACCATCGGCCCCCGGCTGTGGCTCTCGGGGCCGGGGATCCAGCGTGACGTCAGCATGCGGCGTCCGGTCCGGCGGCGATCTCGGATGTCATGCCGCCAAACTATATTAACGACCGATCGGTTGTATATCTGGGGAGTGGTCAGGCGTCACCGGGCGCGAGGGCGTCGGCGAGCGCGCGCCAGTGGGGCATCGCCGTGCGGCCGGGCTCGATGCCGATCACCTGCACGGCGACATGGTCGGCCCCCGCCTCCACGTGGCCGCGGAGCTTGCCGACGACGGTGTCCAGGTCGCCCCAGAAGACGAAGTCGTCGACCAGGCGGTCGCTGCCGCCGCCGGCGAGCTCGTCCTCGGCGTACCCGAGCCGCTGGAACTTCGCCACGTTGTACGGCGTGCTGAGGTAGGGATGCAGGTGCTCGCGGGCCGCGGCGCGGGCCTTGGCGGGGTCGGTCTCGAACAGCACCGGGTGCTCGACGGCCAGGAACGCGTCAGGGCCGAGCAGGTCCCGCGACTCGGCGGTGTGCGCGACGTTGACGTGGTAGGTCTGGGCGCCCGCCGCGCGGTCGCGGGCCAGTTCGAGCATCTTGGGCCCGTACGCGGCCAGGATGCGGCGTACGCCCGCCTTCGGGACCGGGTTGACGGTCTCCAGCTCGTCCATCTCGTCCAGGTAGGTGCGCATGGCCTTCAGCGGGGTCGTCCCCGGACGCGGCTCGCCGCCGAAGCCCAGGCCCAGAAGATGCCGGTCGGGGTAGGCGTCGGCGAGCAGCAGGGCGGCGCCGTACGTCCACCTGGCCTCACGGGCCCAGATCTGGGCGATGCCGTTCACGATGTGCAGGCGCCGCGTGCTCGCCAGGAGGAACCCGGCGTGCGTGAGCGCCTCGCGCCCGAGGAGTTCCGGCATCCAGAACGCCCGCCACCCCTGCTCCTCCAGCTCCTGGATCGACTCGCGCATCCGCGCGGCCGGCTGGTGCTCGAAGTCGAACGTGTAGATCCCGAACGTGCCGAGATCCAGGCCGTCGATGGCGCTCATGGGACATACCCCTCAATCATCTGCCGATCACTTCAAGGATAGACATATCGCAAAATGTCGATATGACACAAGCCGGAGGCGCTTCGAGGGGTGGCGCGGGTCTCTACAGCGTGTGCCCGAGCGTGGCGACGAGCTGGGCGATGCGCTGCTCGTCGCGCTTGTAGTGCGTCCACTTGCCCACGCGGGTGGCGCGTACGAGCCCGGCGCGCTGCAACTCGCTCATGTACGCCGACACCGTCGACTGGGCCAGCCCCACCTTGGCCTGGATGTGGGTCACGCACACCCCGACCTCCACCGGGTCGGCGATCGCCCCCTCCAGGGAGAAGTGGCGCTCCGGCTCCCGCAACCACGACAGCAGGTGCAGCCGGGTCGGGTTCGCCAGGGCCCGCAACGCGTCCGACAGCTCGGAATCGGTCATGAGTGCAGCTTCCGCCATGGAGGCGATCCTAGGCACTCATCGACGTATCGGGGTAATCCGATGCGTACCCGGCCGAGGGCAACGGACGGCAACGCCACAGAAGATCTTCCGCACCCGGAGTAATCCATCCAGTCAAGACGATTGCCTTGAATAAGGCGATCGCCTTATATTCCGAAGTGTCGGGCTATCAAGCTGGAGGACGCATGACCGCTGACGCGATCCCCGATTTCCCCTTCGACCGCCCCATGGCGCTGGAACCGCCCCCGCAGCTCACCGACCTGCGGGACAAATGCCCCGTGGCCCACGTACGCCTGCCCAGCGGCGACGTCGCGGCGCTCGTGACCAGGTACGACGACGCCAGAGCCGTGCTGGCCGACCCCCGCTTCAGCCGCAACCTCGCCCGCGAGGGCGCCGCCCGGCTGTCCACCACCGAGGACGGCGGCCTGTTCAACCGGCGCAAGGACGGCGCCGGCGACATCGGCGAGGGCGAGGGCCACATGCGGTGGCGGCGGCTGCTGAGCCGCTGGTTCACGGCACGGAAGATGGAGGTGTGGCGCCCCCGGGTCCAGGCCATGGCCGACGACCTGCTCGACTCCATGCTGGCCAAGGGCTCCCCGGGCAACCTGTCGTCCGGCCTGGCCCTGCCCCTGCCGGTACGGGTCATCTGCGCGCTGGTCGGCGCGCCGAGCTCGGACCAGGACAAGTTCGCCCACTGGTCGAGCACGATGCTGACCCTGACGCGCAACACCCAGGAGGAGGTCGACGCGGCCTACCGGGACTTCAACGCGTACGTGTCGGACCTGGTCGACCGCAACCGCGCGAACCCCGGCGACGACCTGCTCAGCGAGCTGACCCAGATCACCGACGCCGAGGACGGCAGGCTCAGTCAGGACGAGCTCGTCGCCACCGTGCGCGGGCTGCTGCTGGCCGGCCACGAGACCACGTCCAACATGATCGCCATCATGACGGCGATGCTGCTCTCCGACCGGCGGCGCTACGAGGCCGTGATCGACGACCCCGACCTGATCCCGGGCACCGTGGAGGAGGTCCTGCGGCTGGACAGCACGTTGTCGGCCATCGGCGGCGTGCCCCGGTTCATCACCGAGGACGTCGAGCTGAGCGAGGTCGCCGTGCCCGCCGGCAGCACGGTGATCCCGCACATCCCGGCGGCCAACCGCGACCCGGCCAAGTTCGCCGACCCCGACCGGTTCGACCCGCGCCGGGAGAACAGCAGCCAGCACCTCACCTTCGGCGCCGGACGCCACTACTGCCTCGGCCAGCCGCTGGCCAGGCTGGAGCTTCAGGTCGTCCTGGACCTGCTGACGCGACGGCTGCCCGACCTGCGGCTCCGCGACAACCCGGACGAGCTGCGGCTGCGTACGGGCGGCCTGTCCGGCGGCCTCCAGGACGTGTGGGTCACCTGGTGACCCGCTGACCTCCACCGGCGACATGGGATAACGTTCGGGGACGGTGGTGGAAACGAGATCGAGGACCGGTCATGGACGTCAGTACGGCGGTCGCCGCGCCGTCTCCCCGCTCGATCCGCGCCAAGGACAAGATCATGCAGACCGCGGAGCGGCTCTACGCCGAGCACGGCTTCGCGCACGTGTCGATCAGGATGATCCGCGAGGCGGCGGGCCAGCGGAACAAGTCCGCCGTCCAATACCACTTCAGCACCCGTGACGAGCTGATCCACGCGATCCTGTCCCGTCACGCGGCCGCCATCGACCGGCACCGCCTGCCGATGGTGGCCGCGCTCGAGGCGTCGGGCGAGGTGTCGTTGCGCGACTGGATCACGTGCGTGATCGCGCCCAGCATCGAGCACCACATCGAGCTCGGCACGCCGTCCTGGTACGGGCGCTTCCTCGCCCAGGCCGTCGTGGAGCCGTCCCTGCGCGACTACGCGGCGCAGACGACGTTGAGCACGCCGTCGTTCCGCCGGCTGGAGCTGCTGCGTCCGCCGTCGATGCGCGACCGGGAGCGCGAGCTGTCCGAGCGGCAGGCGGCGATGATCCGGCTGCTCGTCGTGCACATGAGCGCCGAGCTGGAGACCGACCTGGCCGCCGGCCGTGCCGCCGCCGGTTCAGTCGAAGAATCCTGGCGGGCTCTGGGAGAACATCTCGTCACGGCCGTCTGCGGACTCAGCGGCGCCCTGCTGCCCTAGAGCGTCCCGGTCGGGCACGCGCCCGAGCTGCCCGCCGGTGCCGCGAGGGGCGCCGAACTGGCGGACCGCCTGGTAGTACAGCTTGGCCAGCGCGTTGCAGCTCGGCTGACGGAAGATCGTGTACCCGGCGCACACCTGCCTGAGGTCGAACAGGAACGCCTTGTCGACGTGCTCCTTGTTCGCCCGGAAGTCGCCGACCGCCTGGTAGTTCCGGTAGCCGAAGTCGTGCCGCCGGCACGCGATGCTGAAGTCGAAGCCGAGCGGCTGGTCGGGGCTGTTGGTGCAGCCGTCGGTGGACCAGTCGAAGTCGAAGTCGGCCCACGACCTCCGGTCCGACCAGGCGTCCCGCCACGCCGCGGCGCTGGACTCGGTGGGCTGCGTGAACTCCGCCAGCGTGGCGAGCTTCTCCTCCAGCGTCACCGCCTGGGCGGGCGGCGCGGTCGCGAGGACGGCGACCAGAGAGAGCGCGAGCGGGACCGGCGTCTTGAGAGCCCGTCTGACCATGGGAACCTGCCTGTCTCGACCGGGGCGGGAACATGTCATGGTCAGATTCGCCCGCCGGTCCGGTGAGAGCCGGGAGATACAGGAAAACCACTGGCAAAGGTCGTGTCCGGTTTCCCACGGGAAACCGCAGGTGGGCGGGGGCGCGGGTCATCCCGGTTCGTCGGCGCGGTTCATCTCCTCGGCCCGTGCCAGGGCCTCGGCCAGGGGCGGCACGTCCCAGACCGTGCGTTCGGCGTCCGTGGTGACGGGGTCGACGCGGTAGAGGGACCAGCGGCCGCCGATGTCGACGTACTGGGTGCCGTAGCGCTGGGGCAGGCCCATGTGCAGCAGCCACCGGTCGAGGGCCGACGCCGCCAGCCTGCGCGCGGGGCGGAAACCGGCGTCGGCCGCCCGCCGCGCCAGCTCGAAGGCCAGGTGGTAGTGCTCGGCCAGCCCGCCGTGCCGCATCACCGCGGCCAGGTGGAAGTAGTCGCCCGGCGAGCGGACCTCCCCGGCGGCGAACTTCTCCATGCAGCGCGCCCGCCGGGCCAGGGCGCGCTGGTCGCCGCCGTCCTCGGGCCCGCCGTCGCGACGGTCGTGCTGGTCGCGCTCGAACAAGTCACGCAGCTCCGGATCGCCGGGCGACTCGCGGTCGGGGTCGGCGAGCTTGGCGAGGATTTCCGGCAGGCTGAACATTTCGCTGCGCGGCGCGGCCGACCATCTGCGCGCCGCTCGCGCGCGGCTCTTTCCAGTACGGGTATCCGCCACGTTGCCAGCGTGCCGGGACAAGCCAGGGCGCGCAAGACGGCGCCACGCCGCAATATAGGGAAAATGTAGGGCCGTCTCCCGTTGACGCTTTTTTGGGCCCGGGTGATGATGGCCGCGAAAGGGACGTCCGTGCCTCCGCCGGAAATGAGGAAATGCGTGACCCTGCTTGTGCGAGCGAATGCCCGATGCCCCGGTGCGCCAGGACAGTGCCGTGACACGGCCGTGAACTGCGGTTTTCCGGCGGGCGGTGGCAGGGGCTGAGCAGATGACGTCCGCGCCCGGCGATGCGGAACTCCTTCGCGCCCGCTGTGCCGAGTTGGCCGCCGATTTCGGGGCACATGAATTCATGCCCGTCCGGCCCGGCGTCCCGGCCATTGACTCCCGGTGGTGCGGAATTCTAGAACGGTCAGCGCGGAGAAGCGTTTCTGGCACCGCCGGTGAAAACGCGCGACGAGCACGGCAAGCGACATTCCGTACAAGGCGCGAGCGGAAAAGGATCGGGCGCGCGTACGAGGAAGGGCGGGACATTCCGCGCCCGCCGCTCGCCGCCGGCGAGGAGAGAGCCCCGCAGGGCGTGGCGAGGACGGCGGGACGGTATGCGTGACCTCGTCGCGGCCGCCGCCGACGCCCTGCGGGCGCTCGACGAGGCACTGCTCGACCTGCTGAAGGCGCTGCCGTCCGAGGACCCCGGCGCGCGGGCCGCGCTCAGGGCGGAACTCGCGCGGGCGGGCGTCACGGACGAGGACGCCGGCCGCTGCCTGCGTGTCCTGCGGCTGGTGTTGTCGGGCGAGCACACGCGGGCGAGCGACTGGATCGGGGTGACGGCGGTGTTCCAGTGCGGCTTCTGCGGCTCGGTGCCCGATCCGGCCGATCTCGTCGTCGGCAAGGCCGTCTCGGTCTGCCTGGGATGCGCGCTGCTGGCGACGGCGGGGACCACGGGCGGCGACCGGGAGCCGGCGGAACGGCCGTGCGCGTTCTGCGGCGCGCGGGCCGTGCCCGCCCATCTGGGCGCCGACGGTGACATGACCGTCTGCCGCGCCTGCGGCGAACTGGTGCTCTACATCATCGCCAGCAAGAAACGCGCCGGTTGACACCCCCGGCGGACGGCAGGGCGGCGGGGGTCAGCCGCCCTGGGTGTGGACGGTCCTCCATCGCGAGCACCGGCCGACGGGCCGCTTGGCGGTGCCGCGGCACACCTGCACCCTGATCTGCAGCGCCCCGCCGACGTTCTTGCGGAAGGTGCCCGTGCTCCTCATGCAGTTGTAGACGCCGTACGTGCGCCAGCGGCCGTTGCTCCCGCTCTGGTACCTGATCAGGGCCCATGAGCAGCCCTTGCCGCGGTCGTCGTCGAGAGATCCGGTCACGGCGAGCCCCGACTGCCCGGCCACGACCTTGCCCCGGGCGGTCGCCAGGCCGTCGGTCGAGTGCAGGGCGCCCCACCTCCAGCTCGTGGGATCGGCGGCGGCCGCCGTGCCCGTCGCGGTGAGCGTGAGGACGGCGGCGCCCAGGGCGGCCAGGACGCGGGTCGGAAGATGGTTCGTCACCGGTCCAGGACTACCGGCCGGCACTTGTGGCCGACTTGGAAGCGGGATGGGGGATCAGGGCGAGGGGCAAAGGGCCGGGGCGGTGCCGTAGGCGTACCGGAGGAAGTCGACCAGGTAGGACGGCCAGGCGTTCCAGTCGTGGCCGCCCTTGGTGTAGCAGTAGCGGTGGCCGACGCCGAGAGTGGTCAGCGTCGTGTCGAACTCGCTCGCGTACGCCCCGAGGATCGGCTCGCTGACGCCTGTGGCGTCGTCGCTCGCCCCGGTGTCGTAGCCGCAGGCGGCGGGGGCGGGCTCGGTGCCGTTCGGGACGTGCGGGAGGCTCGCGCAGCCGCCGGCGTAGAGGGCCAGCCGTCCGGAGTAGGGGGCGTACTTGCCCTGGGTGACCAGGTCGGCGGGGTTGGCGGCGGGCCAGTCGTCGACCGTGCGGCCGTGGAAGACCGTGGTGGTGTGCGGGCCGAACAGGGTGTCCAGGCGGTAGCGGCGCTGCACCTCCTGGTCGAGGACGGGCAGCGGGCTGCCGTTCTCGTACTTGTTGACGCGGAACTCGCCCAGGTCGGTCAGGTTGATCGCCGCGCCCGACTGCCACATGGAGTCGGAGATCGTGCGCTGGGCGGGCTTGGCGCGCAGGTCGATGCCGGGCGAGAAGGCGCCGATCACGGAGAAGACGCCGGGGTGCGCGGCCGCGTACCGCAGGGTGCCGTAGCCGCCCATGGACAGGCCCGCCAGGCCGCGCCCGGACCGGTCGGCGACGGTGTTGAAGTTGGCGTCGATCCACGGGATGAGCTGGTTGATGTGGTACGTCTCCCACTTCGGGGCGAAATATCCATCCGTACGGCCGGCCCAGTTCGCGTACCAGCCGGTCATCCCGCCGGTCGGCATCACCACGATCCCGTCAAAGGAGCCCGCCGTCCGGACCAGGGAGACGAGGTCGGCCTTGGTGGTCCACGAGTCGTAGTTGTCGCCGCCGCCGTTGATCAGGTAGAGCGCGCGGTAGCGGGTGGCGCGCTGGGGGTCGTACCCCTTGGGCAGGTAGACGCGGACGGTGATCGGGCGCGACAGCGGGCTGATGACCGGGGTGCCGCCGGACGCCTGGAAGATCGCCGTCGAGGTCATCGTGACGTCCCGCAGTTCGGAGCCGTCGCTCTGTGGGTGACGCTGCACGTCGGCGCAGGTGATGCCGTAGCCGTCGGCGTGGGGGAGCACGGTCGCGCACCCGGCGGCCTCCGCGGGCGCCCCCAGCGCCACCATCGTGCCTGCGAACAGTAGTAATCCGGCCAGGGTGGACATGAACCGCATGGCTCTCCTTCGGTTCGGACTCCCGACCGCCCCAACCTACGGGGGGACCGGCGGCCCGCGCGTCAACCGCCGGTCCGAAGGGGGTCAACTTCTGCCGTACTCCTCAGCGCAGGTGGGCGGCCGTCCAGCAGTCGGGCGCGCCGGGCCTGCCGCAGGTCGTCAGCCCGCGGAGCACCCCGGCCAGGTAGGCGGTCCTGGCGTTGCCGGGGTCGTTCGACTCCTGGCGGGGGTCGGTGACGGTGTCGTAGTACTCGGGCCTCGGGTCGCCCTCGTACTCGACGTACAGCTCCCCGGCGGTTCGCACCGCGTTGTACGTGGGCGGCTGCGCGTTGCCCTTCTTCAGCCGGTCGGCGTCGGGGTCGGGCCTGCCCGGCGTCCGCGGGTCCGGTTTGACGTGCTCGACCAGCGCCGCCTGCCGCCAGTCCGTGACCTGCCGGCCCTGGACGAGCGGCAGCAGGCTGCGGCCGTCCCGGCTGTCGCGGACCGCGGGGGCGACGCCGGCCATGTCGAGGAAGGTCGGGAACAGGTCCACGTTCTGGGCGATGGCGTCGGTCACCAGCCGGTCGCCCTGTCCGGTGACCGGCCGCCTGATCAGCAGCGGGACCCGTACGTCGTGGTCGTAGGCGGTGGACTTGCCGCGTACCAGGCGGTGCTGGCCGAGGTGGAAGCCGTTGTCGCTGGCGAACACGACGTAGGTGTCGCGGCGCTCCCGCTCGGTCAGCGTGGACAGCACCCGTCCGACCATGTCGTCGACCGACTGGACCATGCGGATCCGGTCGCGGAAGTCCTCGCGCAGCTCCTCGGTGCGCTTGGCCCCGATCGGGGCCCTGCGGACCCAGGAGGGCTTGTCGGCGGTGTCCTCGTCGAAGGAGGGCAGGGCGGTGACGTCGATGCCGTCGCAGTCGGGGCCGCCGCAGTCGCCGTGCGGGAACTCGCCGGCCGGGAAACGGTCCTTCGGACGGTCGCGCGGCGCGGGCGGGAAGCGCGGCTCGGTGTCGCCGGGCTTGACGTCCACCCGGTTGTGCGGGGAGAAGGGCGCGACCTGGAGGAAGAACGGCCGGCCGGGGGCGTGCTCGCGGGAGCGCTCGATGAAGCCGGTCGCGCGCCGGGCCAGCTCGTCGACCAGGTACGTGCCCTTGGAGGGGGCGATCGCACGCCTGCCGCCCGACTCCTCCCTGATGTAGCGGGTGAGCTGGTACCTGAACTCGTTGTAGCCGCCGCCCGCCGAGACGTGCCACTCGTCCCAGCCGGGCGGCACCTGGTAGCCGGGGCGGGCGGGGTACTCGTTGATGTACTTGCCCAGGTAGCCCGTGCGGTAGCCGGCCTGGTGGAGGGGGACGGCGTAGGTGCGGCTCTCGTGCGGGGCGAACGCCTGGTAGCCGCCGCGGTCGTAGCCCTGGTTGGTCCGTACGCCGGTGTTGTGGGGGAACTGGCCGGTGAACATCGTGGCCCGGGAGGGGCAGCAGAGCGAGTCGGACACGTAGTAGTTCGTGAACGTGGTGCCGCCGTCGGCGAGGCTGCGGACCGTGTCCATGTAGGGCAGCAGGTCGGCTGAGAGGTCGTCGACCAGGAAGAAGATGATGTTCGGGCGGGTGGGGGCCGGGGCCGCCGTGGGGGCGGCGGTCGCGGGGGAGGCGGCGAGCAGGGCGAGGACGATGGTCACCGCCGCAGCCACGATTCTCCTGATATTTCCGGACAACGACATGACTGCCTCGTAAGCGGTGGGGAGGGGAGGGATGGCGCTGCCCAGTAATACCAGACAAACCACCCATAGAGCACAAAACCCCCCACTTCTCCCAGTCGTCCGGCCCGCCGAGGGCGCGCCGGACGGCGGGTGGCAGAGGGCGAGGGTTGCGAAGGGCGCCCTGAAGGCGGGCTACGGGCAGCGCGGGTTGCGCCTGGCCGGGGGCTACGGGCGGGGCTGAGGTTGTGCCTGGCCCAGGGGCGGCGGGTTGCGGCCGGAGGCGGGCCTAGAGGGTGAGGACGCGGGTCAGGGTTTCCTGGACCGTGGCGCGGACCGTGGGCGGGTCGTCCAGGTCGAAGCCGACCACCAGGCCGTCCCTGACCAGGAGCAGGATGTCGGCGGTGCGCTCGGCGTCGGGGTGGCCGTCGGCCGCCAGGAGGTCGCGGTACAGGTCGCGCGACCAGCGCCGGTGCTCGGCGATGGCCCGCCGTACGGGATGCGCGGGGTCCGGGTACTCCGCCGCCGTGTTGACGAAGGGGCAGCCGCGATAACCGGCGCCGGACCCGAACTCGCACATGAACGCGAAGATGGCCTCCAGCGTCTCCCGAGGTGAGGCCGCGCGCAGGGTGGCGACCATCGCGCGCTGCGTCGAGCCCTGTTCGGCGATGTAGGCCCGGACCAGCTCGTCCTTGCTCGGGAAGTGGTGGTAGAAGGTCGCCTTCGCGACGCCCGCCTCAGCGATGATCCGGTCGATGCCCACCGAGTGCACGCCCTCGGCGTAGAACAGCCGCGCCGCGGTCTCCAGGACGCGGGCGCGGGCCGGGCTCGGGTGAGGGTCCTTCGCCGTCTCTGCGGTCACCCCTTGACGCTACCAGACAGACCTGTCTAGTCTCAGGCTCAGCAGGGCAGACAGACAGGTCTGTCTACTACAGGAAAGGCGAACGAGACATGAGCATGTACACCGCCATCGCCACCTCCGCGGGCCGCGACGGGCGCGCGGTCTCCTCCGACGGCAGGCTGGACGTCAAGCTGGCCCTGCAGAAGGAGCTGGGCGGCGACGGCGAGGGCACCAACCCCGAGCAGCTCTTCGCCGCCGGCTACGCCGCCTGTTTCGCCTCGGCGATGCGGCTGGTGGCCGGGCAGAGGCGGCTCGACGTCGCGGACGCGTCGGTCACGGCGGAGATCGGCCTGTCGCCCAACGGCGCGGGCGGCTTCCAGCTCGACGCCACGCTCCGCGTCGAGCTGCCCGACGACATCTCGCCCGAGGCCGCCCGCGAGCTGGTCGAGGCCACCCATCAGGTCTGCCCGTACTCCAACGCCACCCGCGGCAACATGCCGGTCAACCTGATCGTCGAGTGAGCGGGGAGAAGATCGTGCGGAGGTAGAGACGAGAGGCTTGGAGTGTGACATGTTACATGCCATGCGAATCACTCTCTCCGCGGCGGCCGTCCTGCTGGCGATCGCCGCGCTCGGCACCTCCCCCGTCTCCGCGGCGGCGGCGGAGCCCGCGCCGCCACCCGCGAAGAAGATGAGCAGGGAGATCTCCCCGCTCAGCCCGCAACAACGCGAACAGGCGGCACTGCGCAGGCAGGCCGTCGAAGGCGTCTTATCCCCGGGCGCGGCGGCGGCCGACGCCCGGACCGGTCGCTCGGCCAAGGTCGGCCATCGCTACGTCGAGCTCGCCCAGGAACGCAAGGATCAGGTCTTCGTCGTCCTGGCCGAGTTCGGCGACAAGGTGGACAACGAGACGAAGATCGACGGCCAGGTCAAGTACGGCGGCCAGCCGGGCCCCCGCCACAACGCGATCCCCGACCCGCGCCGCACCGACGACAACCACACCCTCTGGCGTCCCGACTTCGACCGCGCCTCCTACACGAAGTCCTACTTCGCGACCGGCGGCAACTCGCTGCGCGACTACTACCGCCTCCAGTCCTCCGGCCGCTACGACCTCGACGGCTACGTCAGCGACTGGGTGCGCGTGCCGTACAACGAGGCCCGCTACGGCAGTGACCGGTGCGCCCCCGAGGAGGGCGGCATCTGCTGGAACAACTGGGACCTGGTACGCGACTCCGCCAACGCCTGGTACGACGCGGAGAAGGCCAAGGGCAGGACCTTGGACCAGATCCGCGCCGAACTCGCCAAGTACGACGTCTGGGACCGCTACGACTACGACAACGACGGCGACTTCGACGAGCCCGACGGCTACCTGGACCATTACCAGGTCGTGCACTCCGGCGTGGACGAGACCTGGGGCGGCGGCGCGCAGGGCGCGGACGCCGTCTGGGCCCACCGCTACTTCGCCTACTGGCCCGAGCGCGGCCAGGCGGGCCCCCAGGGCAACCGCAACGGCGGCACCCAGATCGGCGACACCGGCATCTGGGTCGGCGACTACCTGACGGTCGGGGAGAACAGCGGCGTCGGCCTGACCGCCCACGAGTTCGGCCACGACCTCGGCCTGCCGGACCTGTACGCGGGCGGCGGGGACAACTCCGTCAACTTCTGGTCGCTGATGTCGTCCGGGTCCTACCTCAGCTCGCGGACCGGGCCGCTCGGCGAGTACGCCGGCGACCTGGACGCCTGGAGCAAGCTCCAGCTCGGCTGGCTGGCCTACGACCGGGCCCGCGCGGCCACTCCCTCCACGCACACGCTGGGCGTCGGCTCCTACAACACCCGAGATCCGCAGGCGCTCGTGGTGGACCTGCCACCGCGCGAGATCAGCACCCCGCTCGGCCGGCCGTACCAGGGGGAGTGGCAGTGGTGGAGCGGCAAGGGCGACAACCTTGAGCAGACGCTCACCCGGCGCATCGACCTCTCCCGGGCCACGGAGGCGACGCTGAAGGCGCACGCGGCGTACACGATCGAGCAGGGCTACGACTACCTCTACGCCGAGGTGTCCCGCGACGGCGCGGCCTGGTCGCCGGTCGGCCGGCCGCTCACCGGGAGCTCGGACTGGCGTGAGATCACCTACGACCTCACCCCGTACGCGGGCGGCCAGATCTGGTTCCGCTTCCGCTACTCGACCGACTCCAACACCTCCGAGTCCGGCTTCCGGGTGGACGACATCCAGGTGCCCGGCGTGTTCGCCGACGACGTCGAGCAGGGTGAGGGCGAGTGGACGGCGGTGGGCTTCGCCCGCAGCGGCGAGGTCGGCGTGCAGCGCTTCTCCCGGGCCTACCTCGCCGAGAACCGGCGTTACACCGGGTACAACGCCTATCTGCGGACCGGGCCGTACAACTTCGGGTGGACCGGCAGCCAGCGGGTCGAGCACTACCCGTACCAGCAGGGGGTGCTCATCTGGCTCTGGGACGCCTGGTACGGCGACAACACCACTCGCGACCACCCCGGCGAGGGCATGATCCTGCCCGTGGACGCCCGGCCCGAGCCGCTGCGCTGGGCCAGTGGGGCGGCGGCCGGGGCGCGGCTCCAGGTGTTCGACGCGCCGTTCGGGAACGCGCGCACGGACCGGCTCCGGCTGCACTCGGCGGGCGTTCCCGCGGTGTTCCCGGCGCGTCCGGGCGTGCCGGTGTTCGACGACCGCAACGGCGTCTACTGGCACCCTGACCTGCCCCAGCTCGGGGTGAAGGTGCCCGACACCGGCACCCGGATCGCCGTCCTGCGTGACGGCGACCGCGCGGTGGTGCGCGTCTCCGGGTCATAGAGCCGGGTGCGGCCCGCATGCGGGGAGGCGGGCCGCACATCTATGGGCGTTTACGACACTTTTAGGCGGTTTCGGGCAGTGTTGTCGTGTTGTATCCCATAGAGAGGAAAGATCATGACCTCTGGGCCTGACGGATTCGGCACGGCGGACACTCTGACGAGCGAGCCGCCCAGGCGCCGATTCCCCCGCTCGGTTCTTGTCGCGGCGACCACCGTGGCCGTGCTGGCCACCGGCGCGGGCGTCGCCGCCGCCTCGGCGCTCTCGCCGGCGCCCTCACCCACTGCGACCCCTTCGGCCGGTCCGACGGACTCGCCGGCGGCCGGTCCGACGGACTCGCCGTCCGGCAAGGAGCGGGGCTGGGGGCGCGGGTTCGGCGGCCCGCCCGTCCACGGCGAGTTCGTCGTCCCCGACGGGAAGGGCGCGTACGTGACGGTGGCCACCCAGTACGGCGAGGTCACCGCCGTGGACCAGGACTCCGTCACGGTCAAGAGCGCGGACGGCTACACCAAGGAGTACGCCGTCGACGCCGGCACCCGGGTCAACCGCGACGAGGGCATCGACGCGATCAAGGCCGGTCAGAAGGTCATGGTCAGCGCCAAGGTCAGCGGCGGCACGTCCACCGCCGTCACCGTCCACGACGTGACCGCCCGCGGACCGCACTCACGCGGCGGCGACCACCGCGACGACAGGGACGGCGGCAAGGACGGCCACCGGCACGGCGACCAGCGGCCCACCCCGTCACCCAGCTCCACCTCCTGACCGATCACCGGTCCCCGGTTCGCGAGAGGGCGATTATGCCCCCCGTATATACCCTCGGTATATAGTTCGGGCATGAGCGTCCCTCTTGCGCTGCTCGGCCTCCTTGAGCGGGAGCCGAGCCACGGCTACGACCTGAAGCGCGACTACGACACCTTCTTCGGCCGCGGCAAGTCGCTGCCCTTCGGCCAGGTGTACTCCACTCTCGGCCGGCTGGCCAGGGACGGCAAGGTCACCGCCGGGGAGAACGAGCCGGGCGACGGCCCCGAGCGCAAGCGCTACGCGATCACCCCGCTCGGCGCGCGGGAGGTCGAGGCGTGGCTGAGCGAGCCGGTCGCGGCCGAGCCGTACCTGCAGACGGTGCTGTTCACCAAGGTCGTGCTGGCGCTGATGCTGGGCCGCGACGCGGCGGCCTACCTCGACCTCCAGCGCGCCACGCACCTGCGGCGCATGCGGGAGTTCGCGCAGATCAAGAGAGGCGACTCGCTGGCCGACGCGCTGCTCGCCGACCACGGCATGTTCCACCTGGAGGCCGACCTGCGCTGGATCGACGTCACGCAGGCGCGGCTGGACGCGCTGGCCGAGCTGGTGCGGACGTCGTCATGATCCTCCAAGCCCGCGAGATCAGCCGCTCCTACGGCCGCACCCCGGCGCTGCGCGAGGCCAGCGTGGAGGTGGCCGCCGGGGAGATCGTGGCGGTCATGGGCCCGAGCGGCTCGGGCAAGTCGACGCTGCTGCACTGTCTGGCCGGGATCTTCACCCCCGACAGCGGCGAGGTGTGGTTCGACGGGCAGCGCCTGGACACCATGAGCGACGACCGGCGCACCCGGCTGCGGCGCACCGCGTTCGGCTTCGTGTTCCAGTTCGGGCAGCTCGTGCCGGAGCTGACCGCGGCCGACAACGTCGCCCTGCCGTTGCTGCTCGCGCGTACCGGGCGCAAGGAGGCGTACCGGCGGGCGGCGGACTGGCTGCGCCGGCTGGAGCTGGACGACCTGGGCGGCCGGCGCATCGGCGAGCTGTCCGGCGGGCAGGCGCAGCGGGTGGCGATCGCCAGGGCGCTGGTGACCGGGCCGCGGGTGCTGTTCGCCGACGAGCCGACCGGCTCGCTCGACTCGCTGACCGGCGAGCACGTCATGGAGCTGCTGGTCGGCCTGGCGCGCGAGGAGGGCACGACCGTGATCGTGGTGACCCACGACGCCCGGGTCGCCTCCTCCGCCGACCGCGAGGTCATCGTCCGCGACGGCAGGCTCACCGACCCCTACGCCGGCCAGGTCGTACGGTGATCGCCCTCGGCCTGCGGCTGTCGCTGGCCGGAGGCAGGGAGGCGGCCGCCCGGCTCGCGCTGATCATCGCCGGGGTGGCGGTCGGCGTGGCGGTGCTGCTGACCACGCTCTCCCTGTTCAACGCCTTCCAGACGGCCAACGAACGCACCTGCTGGGAGTGCACCCGCGGCACCGCGCCCAGCGGCTGGGCCCTCGACGCCACCGCCACCGGCGCCCTGTGGAACTACCACGAGGACTACTACGCCGGCCGCGTGATCAGACGCCTCGACGCCGCCGCGCTCGGCGCCCGGGCCCCCGTCCTCCCCGGGCTGTCCCGCATGCCCGCGCCCGGCCAGTACTACGTCTCCCCGGAGCTGGCCCGGCTGCTGGACTCGGCGCCGCGCGCGCAGCTCGCCGACCGCTTCCCCGGCGTCAGGGCCGGGACGGTCGCCCGCGCCGCGCTGTCCGGCCCCGACGACCTGACCATCGTGGTCGGCCGCACGCCCGAGCAGGTCGCCGCCCTGCGCGGCAGCCGCCAGGTGGACACGACGGCCGACGAGCCCGCCATCGACGACAACGCCGACATCTACCGGTTCGGGTTCGCCGTCGCGGCCGTCGGGCTGATGGTGCCGCTGCTCGTGCTCGTCAACACCGCCACCCGGCTGGCCGCCGCCCGCCGCGAGGCGCGCTTCGCCGCGATCCGGCTGGTGGGCGGCACGTCCCGGCAGGTCACCCTGTTCGCCGCGGTGGACGCGGCGCTCGGCGCGCTGACCGGCACGCTCGCCGGGATCGCGCTCTTCCTCCTGGTACGCCCGGCCGTCGCCGCCGTCCGCGTCACCGGCTCCCGGTTCTTCCCCGACACGGTGACCCCGGCCGCCTGGCAGTACGCGGCCGTGCTGGCCGGCGTCCCGCTGCTGGCCGGGGTGAGCGCGCTGTGGTCGCTGCGCCGCGTACGGATCTCGCCGCTGGGCGCGCTCAGGAAGGGCGCCCCACGGCCGCCGCGGGCCTGGCGGGTGATCCCGCTGCTGGCCGGGCCGGCCCTGTTCGCGGCTCCGGCGTTCCGCACCGAGAACCGCGATCCGGACGCCGTCTCGGCCTCGGCGGGCCTGGCGCTGACCATGGCCGGGCTGATCCTGGCCGGCCCCTGGCTGACGATGCTGGCCGCCCGCCTGGCCGCCCGGCTGACCGGGGGAGCGGCGACGCTGCTGGCCGCCCGGCGGCTGGCCGCCGATCCGAAGGCCGCGTTCCGGTCGGTGAGCGGCCTCGTCCTGGCGGTGTTCATCGGGACGGCGATCGCCGGGATCGTCCCCGCCGTGCTGGACGGCCAGCGGGCGGTGGCCGGCGGCACGCTGTCCGGCGTGCTGCGCGCCCCGCTCGGCGACGTCGCCGGCGGCGGCCTGTCGCCGCGGGCCGGGGCCGACCTGGTGGCCCGGCTCCGGGCCCACCCGGGCGTCGGCGTGCTGCCGATCTACGCCGCCAAGGAGGAGGAGAACCGGGTGATCGACCCCGAACGCCCGCCGCCGCCCCGGGCGGTCGTCGAGTGCGCCGACCTGGCCCGCTTCCCCGCGCTCGGGCAGTGCCCGCCGGGCGCGCGGGCCGTCGCCGGGCGGTTCGACCGCGTGGTGGAGGCCGACAACCCGCTCACCATCGACAAGCTGATCCCCCTGGCCGGCACCGGCAGCGAACCCGTCTCCGCCGACGGGCTCAACCTGGCCTCCGTGCTGGTCGCCATGCCCGACCCGGCGGCCCTGGAACAGATCCGCACCCTGCTGGCCGGGCAGAGCACCGGCCCGCCGATGACGTTCGACGAGGTCGCCCAGGTCCGGGCGACGCTCTACACGCAGGCCGAGAACATCGCGCTGGCCATGGTCGCGCTGACCCTGCTCGCCGGCGGCTGCAGCCTGCTGGTGGCGGTCGGCGGCGGGCTGATGGAACGACGGCAGCCGTTCACGCTGCTGCGGCTGGCGGGCACGCCCGGCCGCACCCTGGGCGCGGTCGTGCTGCTGGAGTCGGTGCTGCCGCTCGTCCTGGCGGCCGTCGTCGCGGCCGGGGCCGGGTTCGCCGTGGCGGCGCCGTTCATCGACGGGCTCGGCATGAAGGGGGCCTCCCTGGCGATGCCGGGGCCGGCCTACTTCGCCGGCGTCGGCGGCGGGCTGGCCGCGTCCCTGCTGGTGATCCTGACCGTTCTGCCGCTGCTGCGGCACATGACCGCGCCCGACAACGCGCGCTTCGAATAGGAGCCACATGAAGCTGCGGACATCGACCGTGGCGGTCGTTCCGGTGATCGTGCTGGCCGTGGTCGCCGCCCTGCTCACCGGCCCGCCGTCCGCGGCCGCCGCCGGTCGCCACGCGGCCGAGATCCGGCGCACCGAGTACGGCATCCCGCACGTGTCCGCCAAGGACCACGGCGGCCTCGGCTTCGGCTACGGGTACGCCTTCGCCCAGGACAACCTGTGCGTGCTGGCCTCCTGGGTGGTGACGCTGCGCGGCGACCGGTCCCGCTACTTCGGCCCGGAGGCCGAGTCCGACGACCCGGTGCGCCCGGTCGCCAACCTCACCAGCGACCTGTACCACCGGAGCGTCGCCGACTCCGGCGTCGTCCGGCGGCTGCTGGCCCGGCCCGCCCCCGTCGGCCCGAGCGCCGAACTGCGCGAGCTGGTGGACGGGTACGTGGCCGGGTACAACCGCTACCTCGACGACACCGGCGTGGCCAACCTGCCCGACCCCACCTGCCGCGGCAAGTCCTGGGGCGGCCCGATCACCGCCGACGACGTCTGGGCCAACCTCCTCGACCTCAGCCGCATGTCGGGCGGCTCCGCGCTCAAGGAGGCCATCGTCGGAGGAGGGGACGGCGGGGGAGAGGGCCCGCGGCGCGCTCCCGGCAGCAACGGCTGGGCGCTGGGCCGCGAGGCCACCCGCGACGGCCACGGCATGCTGCTGGCCGACCCGCACTTCCCGTGGAACGGCGTCCGCCGCTTCTACCAGGTGCAGCTCACCATCCCCGGTGTGCTCGACGTCGCCGGCGGCAGCCTGTACGGCACCCCCGTCGTGCAGATCGGCCACAACACGACCGTCGCCTGGACCCACACCGTCTCCCACGCCCAGCGCTTCACCCTCTACCGGCTCCGGCTGGCGCAGGGCGACCCCACCACCTACCTGGTCGACGGCCGGCCCGAGCCGATGGGCCGCCAGGACGTCGAGGTGCCGCTCCAGGACGGCACCTTCGTCTCACGCACCCTGCTCACCTCCCGCTACGGCCCGGTGCTGGCCGCCGGGCACGGCAAGGAGTACGCGTACGCACTGGCCGACGTCAACGCCGCCAACCTGCGGGCGGCCGACGAGTGGCTGGCGATGGCCAAGGCCGGCGACGTACGCGAGCTGCGCGCCGCCCAGGACGCCCACCAGGGCATGCCGTTCGTCTACACGCTGGCCACCGACGTCGGCGGGACCGCGTCCTTCGCCGACGCCTCCGTCGTCCCGCACGTCACCGACGCCCAGGCCCGCCGCTGCGCCAAGCCCTCACCCGACCCGTCGATCGACGCGCTCGTCCTGGACGGCTCGACCTCGGCGTGCCTGTGGGGCAGGGACGCCGACGCGATCGTGCCGGGCATCTTCGGCCCCGGCAGCCGGCCCGGCCTGACCCGCGCCGACTACGTCGCCAACTCCAACAACAGCCCGTGGATGGCGAACCCGGCCGCGCCGCTGACCGGCTACGACCAGGTCTGGGGCACCGTGCGGACCGACCTGGAGCTGCGGCCCCGGGTGAGCCTGGACATGATCGACCGGCGGCTCAAGGGCTCCGACGGGCTCGGCGGCCCCGGCTTCACCCTGGAGACGCTCCAGGCCACCGCCCGGAGCAAGCGCAATCACGGCTTCGAGCTCATGCGCCCGGACCTGGTGGCGTTGTGCCGTGAGCACCGCGAGCTGCGGGCCACCTCGGGGGAGCGGGTCGACGTGCGGGCCGCCTGCCGGACGCTGACCCGCTGGGACGGCCGCGCCACGCTCGACAGCGAGGGAGCCGTGCTGTGGCGGCGGTTCTTCGACGGGCTGCAGGTCCCGGTCAAACCCGGGGAGCCGCCGCAGGGCTGGTGGCGGGTGCCGTTCGATCCCGCCCGTCCGCTCGCCACGCCGCGCGGCCTCAAGCGGGACGACCCCGCCGTGCTACGGGCCCTGGCCGACGCCGCGCTGTTCTTCCGGGCCAACGGGCTGCCCCTGACGCTCACCACCGGCCAGGCCCAGCACTACGCGTCGGTCCCGATCCCCGGCTGCACCGAGGGTGAGGGCTGCTTCGACCGTGTGCGCAACTCCGGCCCGCTCGGCAAGGACGGGCGTTACCCCGACGTGAACACCGGCTCCAGCTTCATGATGGCCGTCGAGCTCACCCCCGACGGCCCCCGCACCCGGACCGTCCTCACCTACTCCCTGTCCGCCGACCCGAGCTCGCCCCACCACGCCGACCAGACCGCCCTGTTCTCCCGCGGCGGATGGGTCACGGAACGCTTCACCGACGCCGAGATCGCCTCCGACCCGGCCCTGAAGGTCACCAGCGTGAGCGGCTGACCTGTCCGCCCGTCCGCCTTGTGGCGGACGGGCCCCCTTCCCACCACCACGTGCGCTGAGCCGCCGGTCAAGCGGCACGACCTCAAGCAGGCCCGCGCCTACGTCGACGCGGTCGTCGCCTGCCTGGAGACCACCTGGGAGCAGCACCTGACCGGGGCCGGGCTGCCGTACGAGCCGGTGAAGGTGCGGCACATGAACCGCATCCCCAAGAAGTACTGCGGCCTGGCCGTGGACGACGACGAGTCGCAGACGTGGTACTGCGCGAAGACACGCACGCTTGGGACTATTTCCTCACCCTCCCCGTAGGGAACAAGCTGGGCAAGTACAGCTCGTACGGCACGACCTCCGCGATGCGTTCCTGGATCAAGCGCGGCTTCGCCACCGGGGACCCGGGCTCCTGCAACACCTGGGCGGCTCCCTCCTCCAAGGTGCTCTGAGCCGCCTCTCGCGGTGCCTGTGAACAGGTGTCATGCCGGTGACCGGGGGCATGACCTGGGCAAGGGCATCTCGGGGGGTGCGGTGGGCGGACAGTGGCCGGAGGGCGGTGCGCACGGCGGGGACCTGGGGCCGTTCGGCGCCGAGAAGCTCCGCCGGCTGCAGGCGAGCCTGGTGCAGATCGAGGATCTGCACGGCCGGATGGCGCGCCTGCTGGACGCCGTCCTCGCGATCAGCTCCGAGCTGGAGCTGAACGCCGCGCTGCGCACGATCGTGGAGGTCTCGGCAGACCTGGTGGACGCCCGATACGGCGCCCTCGGCGTGCTCAACGAGCAGGGCGAGTTCGCCGACCTGTTCACCTACGGGGTCTCCGAAGAGGAGTACGAGGCCATCGGCCGCCTGCCCACCACCCACGGCCTGCTGCAGGAGCTCATGGCCCAGCCCAGGCCGCTGCGCGTGGACGACGTGCTCGCCCATCCCAGCTTCCGCGAGTACCCACCCGGCCATCCGGTGATGCGCACCCTGCTGGGCACGCCGATCCTGGTCCGCGGCGTCGCGTACGGCAACCTGTACTTCGCGGACAAGCGGTCGGGCCTGCCGTTCACCGGCGACGACGAGCGGATCGTCGCGGCGCTGGCCAGCGCGGCCGGCGTCGCGATCGAGAACGCCCGCCTCTACGAGCGCATCCGCCGCAACACCGAGGAGTTCCAGCGCAGCCTGCTCCCGCCGCTGCCCGAGCTGAACGGCCTGTGGGCCTGCGCCCGCTACCTGCCCTCCAGCTCGGTCCCGCGCATCGGCGGCGACTGGTACGACGCGATCGTCCTGCCCGACGGCGTGCCCTGCCTGGTGGTCGGCGACGTGATGGGCCACGACCTGCGCGCGGCCACCGTCATGAGCCACATCAGCAACATGTTGCGGGTGCTCGCCTACGAGCACTGCGAGCCGCCCTCCCAGATCCTGCGCCGCCTCGACGAGATCCTGCACGCCCTGCACGGCGGCCCGATGGCGACCGTGCTGCTGGCCCGCCTGGAGGAGTACGGCGGCACCGAGTGGCGGCTGCGCTGGGCCACCGCCGGCCACCTGCCGCCGCTGCTGCTCCCCACCGGCGGCCCCGCCCGCTACCTGCGGGCCGAGGGCGGCCACCCCCTCGGCGTCACCCCCGACCTGCCCCGGCCGGACCACCAGCAGATCATCCCGGCCGGGTCCACCCTGCTGCTCTACACCGACGGGCTCGTCGAGGACCGCGCGCACGGTGTCGACAGGGGCATGGAGAGCCTGGCCCGCACCGCCGCCCAACTGCGCGACCTGCCCATCGAGGAGATGTGCGAGCTGCTGCTGGCCAACCGTGGCGACAGGTTCACCGACGACGTCGCCCTGCTCGCCCTGCGCCTCGGCGAACCGGCCGACCTGCACGCCGACTGAGCGCCCCGGCACCCGCACTATCGTGGCGTGGATGAACACCCCCGTAGCGGAGATCGACATCGACGACGCCCTCGTCGACCGGCTGATCCGCGCCCAGCACCCCGACCTGGCGGGCCCGCTCACGCTCGTCGCCAACGGCTGGGACAACGTCGTCCACCGGCTGGGCGACGGCCTGTCGGTACGCCTGCCGCGCCGGCGTGTCGCGGTCGACCTCGTCGTCAACGAGCAGCGCTGGCTGCCGGTGCTGGCCGGGTACGTCCAGGTCGCGCTGCCCGTGCCGGTGAGGGTGGGCGTGCCGGGCGAGGGCTACCCCTGGCCGTGGACGATCGTCCCCTGGTACGAAGGGCGCACGGCCGCCGACCTGCCGCCGTCCGAGCGGGCCGTCGTGGCCGTGACGCTGGCCGGTTTCATGAACGACCTGCACCGGCCGGCGCCGTCCGGCGCGCCGCGCAACCCCGTGCGGGGCGTCCCGCTGGCCCACCGCGACCGGGCGGTGCGGGAGCGGATGCCGTTCGCCGCCCGGCGGGACGAGCTGCTGCCGCTCTGGGAGCGGCTGGTGGCGCTGCCGCCCTGGCCGGGCCCTCCGCTCTGGCTCCATGGCGACCCGCACCCGGCGAACCTCCTGCTGGACGGGGGGAAGCTGGCCGCCGTCCTCGACTTCGGCGACGTGACCAGCGGTGATCCGGCCACCGACCTGGCCGCCGCCTGGCTGGTGTTCGACGCGGACGGACGCACGGTGTTCCGCGCCCACGTGGACGCCGACCGGGCGACCTGGGAACGCGCGCGGGGCTGGGCCGTCGTCATCGGCACGGCCCTGGCCGCCCACTCGGCCGACAACCCCGCGATGGCCGCCATCGGCGCGCACGTGCTCGACCAGGTGCTGCTCGATGACCAGATGTGACAGATAACTGTCGTTGCGGTCATTCCATCGGTTCGGTGAGAATCTGGGCATGCCCGCTGCACACCGCGTCGTCATCGCGCTCTTCCCGGACGTCGACCTGCTCGACGTCACCGGCCCGGCCGAGGTGTTCGCCCTGGCCAACCGGGTCGCCGGCGGCGCCCTGTACGACGTGCGGCTCGCCGGTCCCCGGGGCGGCCAGGTCACCACGTCCGCCGGGGTGCGGCTGGTCGCGGACCTGGCGTTCGACGAGGTCGGCGACCAGGTGGACACCCTGCTGGTGCCCGGCGCGGTGACCGTCACGCCCGACGGGCCACGCGCCCTGACGGACGCCGAGGTCGTCGCCTGGGTACGGCGGACCGCTCCCGGCGCCCGCCGGGTGGCCTCGGTGTGCGTCGGCGCGCACATCCTGGCCGAGGCCGGCCTGCTGGACGGCCTGACCGCCACCACCCACTGGTCCACCGCCGCGCAACTGGCGGCCGACCATCCCCGGGTCACCGTCGATCCCGACCCGATCTTCCTGCGGTCCAGCGGCCGGATCTGGACGGGCGCCGGCATCAGCGCCTGCCTCGACCTGACCCTGGCCCTGGTGGCCGAGGACCACGGCGAGGAGACGGCCCTCGCGGTGGCCCGCGAGCTGGTCGTGTACCTCAAGCGCCAGGGCGGCCAGAGCCAGTTCAGCGTCCCGTTGACGCGGCCCGCCACGGGCCGTCGCGACATCGACGACCTGCGCCTGTGGATCTCCGAGCACCTCGCCGAGGAACTGACCACGGTCGAACTGGCGGCGCGGATGGGGCTGAGCCAGCGTCAGTTCAGCCGGGTATTCCGGCAGCAGACCGGCTTCACCCCGGCCGCGTACGTCGAGTCGGCGCGCGTGGAGGTGGCGCGCCGGCTGCTGGAGACCACCGACCTGCCGCTTCCCCGGGTGGCCGCCGACAGCGGGCTCGGCTCGGTGGAGACCCTGCACCGCGCGTTCCGCCGCCGCCTGGGCACCGGCCCCGGCACCTACCGCCGCCGTTTCCACACGGTGGCCTGACCACGGTGGCCTGACCCCGTTCTCCCCGCGACACGCCGCCCGCGCCGGGCGGCGGCGCGAGCCTGCCCGAAAGGAAACCCCTGCCATGAGCAGCACCGTCTCGCCCACCCTGCGCCAGGTCGTCGGCCTGCCGGAGGAACCGGCCCGTCTGGCCGACTCGACCCTCGTGCTGATCGACTACCAGAACACCTACAGCACCGGCGTCATGGCCCTGCCCGGCGCGGACCGGGCCCTCGCGGCCGGGGCCCGCCTGCTGGAGCGCGCCCGCGCCGCCGGGGCGCGCGTCGTGCACGTCGTCAACGACGGCGGCCCCGGCAGCCCGTACGACGTCCGCGCCGAGATCGGGGCCATCAGCCCGCCGGTCGCGCCGCGCGACGGGGAGCCGGTGGTGGTCAAGACGTTTCCCGACGCCTTCCACCAGACCGGTCTCCAGGACGTCCTGACGGGCCTGGACTCCGGGCCCGACCTGGTCCTGGCGGGCTTCATGACCCACATGTGCGTCACCTTCACCGCCCAGGGGGCCTTCCGGCTGGGTTACCGTCCCACGGTCGTCGCCGACGCCTGCGCCACCCGTACGCTCGCCGGTCCCGGCGGCGCGCCGTTGCCCGCCGACGCGCTGCACGAGGCCGCTCTGACGACGATCGGCGACCTGTTCGGCCTGGTGGTCCCCACGGCCGACGCCCTGCCCGCCTGAGCCGGGCGGGCAGGGCCGGTCAGCTTGTGACCGGGGTCAACCGGTGACGGGACGGCGGCGGCCGGCGACCAGGCGATCGGCGGGCGTCCGGTGACGCGCGCCCGGAACGGACGCGTCCCGGCCGTCGGTCCGGTCGGTCCGGTCGGTCGGGCCGGTTCGGTCGGTGGCCACGAGGCGGTCGGAGGCCGGGTCGGTCGTGCGGTTGTCGTGCCGGTCGGCCGTGAGGTCGGGCTGGGCCGTGGCGGGGCGGTCGTCCGTCCGCTCGGCCAGGAGGCGGCGCAGCTCGCGGCGGCGGGCCAGCTTGCGGCTCGTCCCGGCCACGATCAGGAAGGCGCCCAGGATGAACGCGGTGGCGGTGGCGGCCCCGGCGCTGAACAGCTCCAGGTCACCGACCCGGAAGGTGACGCCCATCAGCGTCAGCGCGGCGGCGGCGGTGGTGGTCGTCTGGGTGAACAGGACCACCACGGCGGCCGACCCGGCGACCATGAGCAGCAGGCCGAGCAGGACCATGGTTCTCACTCTCCTCGAACGTCGGCGATCACGATTCCTTGCCGCTGCCCAGCATTTCTTTACTTATGTATGGGCATGCTCCGGGCGTCGGAAGAATGGTCGCGCATTCGGCTCGGGAATGGCCGTCCGGGGCTTCGCCAATTGCACTCCGAAAAAAGCCGCATTGAGCAGCGACGCTGCGCCGTACGGTCAGGCTGCGGGGTTTGTCGGCTGCCGGGCAGGGGAGAGCGGTCCAAGAAGGGAAGTGATAGCAGTGAAAGTGGACACTTTCCGACTCCTCGCGAACTCCGCAGGAGAAACGGTCGTGCTGCACCCGGCCGGGGACCTTGACCTGCACACGGCCGGCGCCATCGAGGATTGGGCGACCGGCTATCTCGACGGCTCGCCGGCCGCCGTCACTTTGATCGACCTGTCCGATGTCGGCTTCATGGACTCGGCCGGTCTCGGCGCGCTGATCGGCGCGTGGAAACGTATCACCGCCACGGGACGGACGGTGATGGTCGCCGCGCCGACCCCGCAACCGGCCAGACTGATGCGCATCACCGGTCTGGAAGGACGCCTCGGCGTACGCGCCACCGTCGCCGAGGCCCTGGAAGAGATCATTCCCAGGCGCTCGCACGCGCCCGCCTGAACCGCGCGCGGCGTCAGCCGTTCTTCGCCTTGGCGTACTCGGCTGCGCCGCCCGCGAAGTCGTACAGGACGACCTGTTCGTCCCCGACCACCCAGGCGTCGTGTCCGGGCGGGCACACGAAGACGTCGCCCGGTCCCGCCTCGGCCTCGGTGCCGTCGTCCATGCGCAGGCGCATCCGGCCCGAGACCACGAAGCAGTTGTGGTACACCTGGCAGGACGGTGTGCCGGCGATCGGCTGCACGGACTCCGTCCAGTGCCATCCCGGCTCGAACGTGGCGACCCCGAACGTCAGGCCGCTCAGCTCGCAGATCTCCAGGTGGCCCTTCGGGAAGTCGCGCCGTTCGTCGGGCTTGTCGATGCTCTTGACCTCGATCATGGCTCATCCCCCCTCTTCAGCTACCTTCTTACGCTGAATTGTTCATAACGGGGGGTTTGCCGGGGCAAATATCCCTTTGTGGGGATGGGTACGGCCCCATGTGCGTGTGGGGCCGTACCCATGTCGTACGGACTATCCGGCCCAGGGCAGCGAGTCGGACGGCCACGCCCGCTTCGTCTGCTTCCGGAGCGTCTCCTCAGGCGTGCCCACGCCGCAGCGAGTGCCCTGCGGCGGGACGGTCAGGGCGATGAGGTACTGGTCGATGATGTCGGTCTGGCACTTGTCCTTGCCGTAGATGCGGTGACCCCAGCCCTCGTACGTGAGCAGCACGGCCTTGCGGCCGAGCTGGCGGGCGGCGTTGGCCGACCAGATCCACGGCGTGGCCGGGTCGTGGATCGAGCTGCCGAGCAGCAGCGGCGCCTGGCCGGTGTAACGCAGCTTGTGCGGCGGGTTGACGGGGCTGGAGTTGAGGCAGATGGGCAGGTCGTCGGTCGGGTACGGGTGGTACTTCGTGTCCGGGGCCAGAGCGCCCGCGGTGCGCATGAGCGCGGCGTACTCGGCGTAGCTGCTCACCTTGAGGCTGTAGTCCTGGCACAGGATCCTGGTCGGCAGCTCGGCGACGTCGCCTTCCACCGGGCCCCTGCCGGGCAGCGGGGGCACCCATTCGGGGGCGGGGCCGCCGTTCAGCCAGTTGATCACTTCGCTCAGCGTGCGCCAGTCGGGCCCTTCGTTGCCCAGCGCGGCGTTGTAGATGACCTGCAGCTCGGTCACCCGCTGACCGGTGCTGGGGTAGACCAGCTCGCCGCGGCGGGCCTTGTCCAGCAGGCTCTTCCAGATCGCGCGGATGTCGCGGCCGTTCAGGACGCAACTGGTGTCCTGCTCGCACCAGCCGACGAACTGGTCGAACCCGTCCTCGACGGCCATGGCCTCGGTGGCGAAGAAGCCCTTCAGGCCGAGGCTGTGGTCCATGTTGCTGTCGAGGGCGAGCGCCCGGATGCGGCCGGGGAACAGCTCGGCGTACATCTGGCCGATCAGGGTGCCGTACGAGATGCCGTAGTAGGTCAGCTTCTCCTCGCCGAGGGCGGCGCGGAGGGCGTCCATGTCACGGGCCACGGAGACGGAGTCCACGTGGTCGTACAGCGGGCCGGTACGGGCCCGGCAGTCCGGGTGCAGCTTCTTGGTGAAGGCGTTCCAGGCGTCGAAGTCGGCCTGGCTGCGCATGACCGTCGGCGGCATCTTGTTGTAGACCGACGCCGAGCAGATCACCGGGTGGCTGCGGCCCACGCCGCGCGGGTCGAAGCCGACGATGTCGAACCGCTGCTGCAGTTCCTCGGTGTAGGACCCGGGAGCGCCGTAGACGGCCTCCACGCCGGACCCGCCCGGACCACCGGGGTTGATCACCAGCGAGCCCACCCTGGCGGCCGGGTCGGTGGCCTTGCGGCGGGCGACGGCGAGGTCGATCGAGGGCCCGCCCGGCCGGGACCAGTCGATGGGGACGGCCAGCTTGCCGCACTCGGCACTGGGCTCCTCCTCGCAGGGAGCCCAGGTGATGGTCCTGGTCGCAGGTTTCGTGTTGGTCGTCGCGGTCGCCGCGGCGTTCGCCGCCGGGACCGGCATCAACGCCGCCAGCGCCACGAAGGCGGTGGCGAGCAGAGGGAGTCTTGTCCGCAAAATGCAACTCCAATCAACGGTCGGTGCGCCCCCCGTGGGCACTCGGCCGACGTTGATCATCGCCGGTCGCGGGCACGAATGTGAGCAAAATCGGAAATTCCCTCAGAGCGTTGACTCCGGCCACCCGTGGGTTATCTGATCCGGTACGCGTGGATCACGGTCTGCTCCACGGTGTTGCCCCCGGCGTCGGCGGCTCGGGCGCGCAGGGAGACGAAGCCCGCCGCGGCCGGATGGCGCAGCCGTACGGCGCCGCCCGCGACCTTGACCGCCCGCCAGGTGCGGCCGTCGTCGTAGGAGACGTCCACGGACAGCTCGCGTACCGCCCCCGCCTGCCCGCGCACGGACACCGGCACCGCGAACGCCCGGCCGGCGGGCGCGCCGCTCGCCGCGTCCAGGGAGGGCGAGAAGGCGACGACCGGCAGCGGCAGTGCACCGTCCCGGCCGCCGGCCGAGCGGAACGTCCAGGCGACCGCCGTACGGGTGGAGAGGAGCTCCGGCCCGCGCTCGGCCTCCACCTCCAGCCGGTACGCCGCCTCCCCGGCCGGTACGCCGAACCGCGCCCCCAGACCGGGCTCCTCCGCCACCAGCTCGCCGTCCCGGTAGAGGGCGGTCCGCGCGCCGGACACGCTCGACGTCCCCGGATGACCGGCCCCGTCGGCGTACAGCGAGGGGAACGCGGAGATCACGTCGCCCGCGCGGGAGAAGGGCGGCGTGTCCGCCGCGGTGACCGGCGCGGGGCCGAAGACGCCGCGGTTCCAGGTCTCGTCGTAGGCGCGTCCCGCCTCGTACCTGAAGGCGGTCGAGGTCAGGTCGCCTCCCCAGGTCGGGCCCATCTCCATGTAGCTGTTCAGCCAGCGGAGGCCGCCGCCGGTGTTGACGTACTCGGTGTGCGTGAAGGGGGGCCGGAAGTCGGTCACGAAAATGATGCTGAAGAACCGTCCCTCCGCGGGCCAGGCGGCGCCTGCGGCGCTCGCGGCCGTGCCGGGCGCCGGCGCGCCGTAGTCCCTGCGGATCGTGGCCAGGTCCGCGCGCCCGACCCGGCGGCTGAAGCCGGTCGGCACCTGACCCTGGACGAACCACGCCAGCCGGTACGCCTGCGCGCTGCCCGCCAGGTCGCCGTCCGGGCCCGGCACCGCCCACTGGTCGGCGACCTTGGTCAGCAGGTCGTACCGGCCGGACCCGACCTGCGCGGTGCGGATGCCCGGCGCGGCGTCGAACATGGTGGCCTCCGCGCTCAGGTAGTACGGGGAGCCGTCGCGGGTGCGGCCGCTGTAGGTCACCTCGGTCATCAGGTGCCTGGCCGCCGGGTCGGGCGGCGTGATGGACACCGGCCGCGCCTGAGCCGGGTCCAGCCGCAGGGATTGATCCCGGTCCAGGCGCAGGCCGGGATGGACGAGCATGGTCAGACCTCCGCCGTCGGTGGTCCGGCTGTCGACGAGGTAGGTGCCCTTGGCCAGCCGCAGCGTGACCCTGTCGCCCGGCTGGGCGGTGACCGGGTTCCAGTCCTTCCGGTCGACGTCGGTCCGGTAGAGGGTGGTCAGGACGTCCGCGGCGCCCGGCCGGTCGAGGGTCAGGTCGTAGCTCTCGACCTCCTTGACCACGGCGAGCGGCGTGCTCACGGTCGTGCCGTTCTCGGCGGTGGCCTCCAGGTAGCCGCCGAGCGGCCCGTCGGCCACGTCGCCGCGGGTGTCGGCGGTGACGGTCGCCTCGGCCCGGCCGCCGGCGGGGACGGTCAGCGTGCCGGGCGACACCTCGAACACGTCCGCGCCGGCCCGCGCCGACAGGCGCAGCGTCACCGGCTCCGGACCGTCGTTGCGGTAGGCGACCTTCCTGGTGACCGGCTCGTCGTCGTCGTGCGGCCAGGCGAGCACGCCGAAGCCGACCGACGCGGGGGAGGTGGTCACCGTCTGGCCGATCGCGCGGCCCACGTCGAGGCGGCCCGCCCCCTGGGCGTAGATCCCGGTGCCGGGCTGCGGCCGGGCGGTGGCCATGAGGGCGGCCTTGAGCTGCTCGGGCGTCCAGTCCGGGCGCAGCCCGGCCAGGATCGCGGCCGATCCGGCCGCGTGCGGGGCCGCCATGGAGGTGCCCGACATCTCGACGTACGGGCCCTCGCCCGGCGAGTCCTTGCCGTGCGCGGCGCGGATGGCGACGCCGGGCGCGGTGAGGTCGGGCTTCAACGCCGAGTCGCCCACGCGGGGGCCGGTGCTGGAGAAGACGGCCAGGCGGTCGGAGCGGTCCACCGCGCCGACCGACAGGGCCGCGTCCGCGGTGGAGGGCGAGGAGACGGTGCCCGGCTTGCCGTAGTTCCCGGCGGCCACGACGAACAGCACGCCGTACCGCTCGGTCAGCGTCTGGACGGCCTCCTCCAGCGGGTCCAGGCCGGGGGCGTCCGGCGAGCCGAGGCTGAGGTTGGCCACCTTGGCCCCCTGCTCGGCGGCCCACTGCATGCCGGCCAGGATCGCCGACTCCGCGCACCAGCGGTCGGCGCACACCTTGGCGTCCAGGAGGGTGGCGCCCGGCGCGACGCCGCGGTAGCGTTCGCCGGTCCCGGCGATGGTCGAGGCCACGTGGGTGCCGTGCCCGGTGAGGTCGGCCGCGGTGTCCGTGCCGGTGAAGTCCCGGCGGGCCGCGACCTTGCCGGCCAGGTCGGGGTGGGTGTCGTCGATGCCGGAGTCCAGGACGGCGACCTTCACCCCGGCGCCCGTGTAGCCCTTCTCCCAGGCGGCGGGGGCGCCGATCTGCTTGACGCTGGCGTCCAGCGACAGGGTCGCCCTGCCGTCGAGCCAGATCTTCCCCATGCCGGTGGAGAGCGAGGCCCTGAGGTCCGGCCAGGAGCCGGCGGCGGCGTCGAAGCGTACGGCGGCGCCGTTCACGGCGGGCAGGTCGCGGGTCACCGCCATGCCGTGGGCGGCCAGGCCCGGCCGGCGGGCGGCGTCCGGGCCCGCGACGATGAGGGGCAGGGCGCCGGGGGCGTACTCCAGCAGGGTCGTCACGTCGAACAGGCGGGGGTCGAGCCGGCCGGCGGCCAGCAGGGGGACGGCGTCGCCGGGGACGACGCGGAGCCGGTCGCCGATCTTCTCCGTGCTGAAGACGACGCCCTTACGGCCCTTGCCCGCCGCGACGCGCACACCGTCGGCGACGAGACTCACCCGGTCTCCCGTGATCAGCGTCACGGTACGGGCGGGGCCGCCCGGCGGGGCCGGCAGGCCGGAAGGGAGGGCTCCGAGGAGCGCGATGGTCAGCGAGACCGCTGTCGTTCTGAGGATCACATGTCTTCTTGGCGGAATGCCCGCCCCTTCTTCACGGGCTGAGAGGGCGTGAAGAAGGACGGACGCTCCCGCCAAGTAGGGGTGTGACACAAACCATGACCGTCGAGGACGAGCAGGTGATCGGCGAGTCCCTGCGCCTCCCCGAGAGGTTCGGGGTGCTCTACGACCGCTACTTTCCCGAGATCCACCGGTACGTCGCCGGACGCCTCGGCACCCAGGCCGCCGACGACCTCACCGCGGAGATCTTCCTGGCCGCCTTCCACGGCCGGGCCGGCTTCGACTCCGGCCGCGGCGTGGTCCGCGGCTGGCTGTACGGCATCGCCACCAACGTCGTCGCCCAGCACCGCAGGAGCGAGCTGCGCCGGTTGCAGGCCATGCAACGGGCGCCGGAAGGGATCCTCACCGGCGAACAGGCCGAGGACGGGCACGAGGACCTGGTCGCCGGGCGGCTGGCGGCGGCGGGCGTCAAGGACGACCTGGTGGCGGCGCTGCAGGCGATGCCGGAGGCCGACCGCGACGTCCTGCTGCTCCTGGCGCTGGCCGACCTGAGCTACCAGGAGATCGGTCAGGCCCTCGACATCCCCTCAGGAACGGTCGGTTCCCGGCTGAACCGCATCAGAAGGAAGCTTCGCGCCGCCCTGGGCGGCGCCAACCCCTTGCTTGGAGAGTCCCATGGATGACCTGACCCTGATCCGCGACCTTTACACGGCCCCGCCCCCCACCCCTGAGGTGCTGGCCGACGGCCGCGCCCGCCTCGCCGACGCCTATGCCCAGGCGACCCCGGCGTCCGCCGGCACCCGCCGGGGGATGCGCCGTCCGGCACCGCGGGCGCTGCCGGACAGCGGGAGGAGCCGGGGGCGCCGGCGGCGCTGGCCGCTCG
>NZ_JBEYTJ010000044.1:0-53494 GCF_040642995.1 Nonomuraea sp. NPDC047529
CGATCTCACCGAGCAGCCCGTCGGCGTCCTCGGGCAGACGGGTGCGGAAGTCGCCGTCCCGGACCGCCGTCAGCCCGCCGAGCAGCTGACGCAGCTCCGTCTCACCCACCTCCGACGGGCCCCGGACGCGTTTGCCGCGCCCGCCCGAACGTGCGGTGCCGACCGTGGGGTCGCTCATGTCGTGTTCCTCGTTCCGTGCTCGCCCGGCATGGAAGAACTTCAACCCTGGGTAGCGGAAGAGTAGCCGCCTGCGCCCAGACGCGCGCTAGCCCCGAAGTTAGCCAAGAATGCCCCCGCGCGCCCGCCGGTCACACGGAACGTTCCGCGGCGGCCCTGGCGGCGGCGGCCACCGCCTCCTCGACGGTGTCGTGCACCGGGACGTGCGCGAGCACCCCGGTGATGTCCAGCAACCGCGCGGGAAGGGGCTGCACCGCGGCCAGGCGCACCGCGCCCGACCTCCTGAGCTGGTCGGTGGCGAAGGCCAGCAGGACGTGCAGGCCCGAGCTGTCCACGAACGGCACCCGCGCCAGGTCGAACACGACGTGGCCGGGCTCGGGACGCTCCCTGAGGAAGCTCTCGAACTGGCCCCGGTTGGTGGCGTCGAGTTCGCCGGACACCACGATCACGGTCACGCCCGGCCGCTCCCGGCGCAGGAGCGTCAGCGGTGGCATCGCCGTGGCCCGCCGCGCGTCCGGCGGGACGCCGCCGGCGGAGGAGGCGCGCCGCCCGGCGCCAGGCCATCACCGGCCCCGGCGGAGGCCGGAGGTGTCGAGAAGCCGCGTCCCGCGGGGGGCGGAGCAGTCACGCAAGCAGAATAGCCTCCCGGAGTCGCCGGGGACATCCCGTCGGTGACCGCGCCAGTGCCCAGTGGCCGTGCTGGTGACCGTGCTGGTGACCGTGCTAGTGGCCGTGCTGGTGACCGTGGCCGTGGCCGACGAACGCGCCCGCCGGCTTGCCGGGCGGCACGAGGCCCAGCGAGATCACGGCCGCCACCCCCGCGACGACCGCGCACAGCACGAGCCCCGAGGTGAAGCCGCCGACGCCCGCGCCCGGCCCCAGGCTGGACGCGGCGACCGTGGACACCACCGCCACCCCGATCGCGCCGCCCAGCTCGTGGAAGGTGTTGATCACCCCGGAGGCGACGCCGTTCTCGCCGGGCGGGACGTTGGCCATCGTCGTCGTGGTGGCGGTCACGAACGCCGGCCCGATGCCCACGGCGGCCAGCACGAACCCCGGCACCAGAGTGGTGAACGCCCCCGCCCCGGGGGAGACCCGCGTCATCAGCGCCGCCCCCACGGCGGTCAGCGCGAACGACGCCACGGCCACCGGCCGGCCGCCGACCTTGCCGATGAGCCGGCCGCCGAGGTGCGCGCCGAGCGTGATGGCGACGGCGACGGGCAGGAACGTGAGCCCCGTCCGCAGCGGGCTGAAGCCCAGGACGTGCTGGAGGTAGAGGGAGCTGAGGAAGAACAGGCCCAGCATCAGGCCGGTCGCGACCAGCATGACGAACGCACCCGAGACGACGGGCCGCCTGGCCAGGGTCTCCACCCGCATGAGCGGCGCCCGCACGGACCGCTCGACCAGCATGAACGCCACGTACGAGAGCGCGGCCCCGGCCAGCGGCAGCACGGTTCCCGCGGCGCCCCAGCCGCCGTCGCCGGCCGCGACGAGCCCGTAGATCAACAGGGCGGTCGCCAGGGTGACGAGCAGGGCGCCCACGACGTCCACGCGCCCGCCACCGTGAGCCCCCGGGACGTGGCGGGCGGCCGGGACCACGGCCGGGACCACGGCCAGGACCAGCAGGCCCACGGGCACGTTCACGAAGAACGCCCACATCCAGCCGGGCCCGTCGGTGAGGACGCCGCCGAGGAGCACGCCGATCGCCGCGCCCGAGCCGCCGACGGCCGCCCAGACGGCGAGCGCGCGGGCCCGGCGTTCGCCCTGGAAGACGGTGGTGACGACGGCCAGGGCCGCGGGGGACAGCAGCGCCGCGCCGACCCCCTGGAGGGCCCGTCCGGCGATGAGCGTGGTGCCGTCGCCGGCCAGGCCGCAGGCCAGCGAGGCCGCGGTGAACAGCGCCAGCCCGGCCAGCAGCGTGCGGCGGGGGCCGACCGCGTCGGCGAGCCGCCCGCCGAGCACCATCAGGCCGCCGAAGCACAACGTGTACGTGGTCACCACCCAGGTGAGCGCCTCACGTCCGAGCGCGAGGTCGGCGCCGATGGTGGGCAGCGCCACCTGCACGACGGTGATGTCGATGATCAGCATGAACTGCGCCAGGCACAACAGCACCAGCACCGCCCAGCCCTTGCTCCGAACGGGCGCGGCAGCCCGCGTCCCGACGTGATGACTCATCCGTGACTCCTTAACTCGAACACTGATGTTCAAGTTAAGCACAAGAAAACGGTACGCCGGTAGGGTGTCCCGGCGGCCGGGGACGTGCGGGGAGCCGGAAGGGCGGGAGGTTATGCCGAAGCGGGCGCGGCGAGGAGGGAGAGCATGGTGCGGGTCAGGACCGGCTCGACCTGCTCGGCGGCCAGGCGCCCGGCCTCCCGCTCCTGGGCCGCGCTGTGGATGATCGCGAAGAACGTCGTCACCAGCCACTCCAGCGGCAGGTCCGTACGGAAGTCGCCGTCGTCCTGGCCGCGGGCGATCAGTCGCTCCACCCGGCGCAGCGGGCGGTCGTGGTGCTCGCGGATGCGTTCGGTGGGCAGCACCCGGTCGGCGGCCACGAAGAGGCGGCGGTGGCGGTCGAGGATCTCCCACGACGAGTGCAGCAGCCCGGCCATCGCCTCGGGGGCAGGGGCCGTGTCGAGGGACTCGTTCGCCAGCACGGCGTCCGCCAGCCCGACGGTGTGATCGAGGACGGCGTCCACCAGGGCCTCGCGGGAGGGGAAGTGGCCGTACAGGGTGACCCGGCCGACGCCGGCGGCCTTGGCGATCTCCGCCACGCTCGCGCCCGGGTCGTCGCTGAGCAGCCGCGTCCCGGCTTCCAGGATGGCGGCGATGTTGCGCTCGGCGTCGGCGCGCCGGGCAGGGACGGGCTGTCGGGCGGCGGTCTTCCCCATGCGCACCAGCCTACGACGCCCGAGCCCGGAGATCGGCGGCGCCCTCCGGCGCGTCACCGGTCACAGACCGGCCTCTTACCGGCCACGGACCGGCCGGTCAGAGGGTGAGGGCGTGGTCCAGGAGGGACTGGAGGGTGACGGCTCCGGCCACGCGGCCGCCGTCCACGATCGCCACCAGGGGGCTGCGGGTGCGGGCCATGAGCGCCGACAGTTCGAGCACCGTCGCCTTCATGTCGGCCACCGGCAGCTCGCGCGGCCGCTCCGGAAGGCACTCGCGGACGGTACGCGTGCCGAGCCGGTGCAGGAACCGGTCGGCGTGGGCCTCGTCCACCACCCGGGCCAGCGCCGGGTCGTCCTGGCAGTAGGGCGGCACGGCCAGCCGCAGCACCTGCGTGCCGGGGAGGATGCTGTGGGGGCGGCCGTCGTCGTCGATCACGATGAGGCCGGGCAGGTCGCGCTCGGCCAGCAGCCGGGCGGCGTCGAGCGCCGACGTGTCGAGCGTGACCGTCGGGAAGTCCGCGACGAGATCGCGTGCGCGCATGGGTGATCGTTCCTCCGGCCCACAGCCTAGCCAACCCCCCTCCCACTGTCGCGGGGGCCGGGGTCAGGAAGGGAGACGCAGGTAGCCGGGCGGGACGTGGACGGTCAGCCAGACGCCGTTGGCGCTGCGCAGGTTTGTGCCCGTACGAGTGCGTCGCCGATCTCCGTACGGCGGTACAGGACCGAACGGCCGGTCCGGACGCGGCCGACCAGCCCCGCGTCGAGCAGCACCTTGAGATGGCGGCCGACCGAGCCCAGGCCCTGGCCGGTGAGCGCGACGAGCTGCGTGGTGCTCATAGGCGTCTCCAGCAGCACCAGCACGCCCGCCCGCGCCCCGCCCAGCAGCCTGCCCAGCGCGTCCGGCGCGGGAGGGGGGGCCGACGTCGGCCAGCGGCCCCGAGCACGGGTAGACGATCGCGCAGCGGCGGGAGCCGTGCCAACTCACCCAGCCCTGGCGCGGCGTCACCGGCACGAACATCAGCCGGGCGCCCGGCAGGTCGCGCGGCGGGTTGTCGTGGACGCTGACCCGCAACCGGCCGTCGCCGAGCCAGCGCAGGCCGGGACGCATGCCGTCCAGGGCCGCCGCCCAGCCGCCCCGGCCCAGCCGCGCGGTGCGGGCCGTGACGTCGGCCTCGATGATCCGGCGGCGCCGCGCCCAGGTGGGCAGCACCGTCTCCCGCCACACCCACTCCAGCCGGGCGGCCATGCGCTCGGGCAGGTCGTCGCGGCGCAGCGCGGCGGGCACGGGGCCGTCCAGCGACTCGGTCAGGTCCTCGCGCGCCCGCTCGGGCGGGGCATCGCGGACGCTCGCCACCTCCTCCTCGAAGGCGGCCTCACCCTCCCCTTCGGGCGTCGGCGTGAGGAACGTCGCGTTCCACGTACGGCCCAGCGCGGCGCGGACGAGCAGCGCCGTGACCGGGTCGGCGGCCTGCTCCGCGCGGTAGGCGGGCAGGTGGGTGGCCAGCCAGGCGTCCTCACCGGGGTGGGCGGCCACGCCGCGGTCCAGCGTCTTCAGCGCGGCGATCGTCTCGGCCAGCGGCGACAGGACGAACCGGCCGCCCGCGAGGGTGTCGGCGTCCACCTGCCAGAAATCCACGCCATCCCCTCCTCTCGCCGCCTGCCGGACGTTGTTTCGCAGGTGCGCGAAACAGTATCGTCCGTCGCCGCCGGTCACGGAGACTGCCGTTCCATGCGTACGTACCGGGATCTGTTCGGCAGGTCCGGATTCACCCCGCTCTTCCTGGTCTCGTCCGGGCAGGTGGCGGGACAGACGGTGAGCGGGCTCGCCCTCGGCACCCTCGTCTACGCCGACACCGGATCGCCGCTGCTGTCGGGGCTGGCCATGTTCGGCCCGGCGCTGGCCCAGGTGGCGGGGGCGGCGACGCTGCTGTCGGCGGCCGACCGGCTGCCGCCGCGCGCCGCCCTGTCCGGGCTGGCGCTGGTGTCCGCGCTCGCCGCCGCCGTGCTGGCCGTCCCCGGGCTGCCCGTGTGGGGGATGCTCGCCGTCGTGCTGGCGCTCGGCGCGCTGTCCGCGCTCGGCGGCGGCGTCCGGTACGGGCTGCTCAACGAGCTGCTCGACCAGGACGGATACCTGCTCGGCCGGTCGCTGCTCAACATGTCCTCCGGCATCGTGCAGATCGCCGGGTTCGGCGCGGGCGGCGTGCTCGTGACCGTCCTGTCGCCACGCGGGACGCTGCTCGCCGCGGCTGCCCTCCACCTGGCCGCCGCCCTGGCCGGGCTCGGGCTCGGACGGCGGCGCCCGCGCGCGGCCGGACGGCCCTCGCCCGCCGAGACCTGGCGCGACAACGCCCGCCTGTGGTCCTCCCGCCCGCGCAGGAACGTCTACCTCGCCCTCTGGCTGCCGAACGGCCTGATCGTCGGCTGCGAGTCGCTGTTCGTGCCGCTCGCGCCCGAACGGGCCGGGCTGCTGTTCGCCTGCGCCGCCACCGGGATGCTCGCCGGCGACGTGCTGGCCGGCCGGTACGTGCCGGCGCGCTGGCGGGCACGGCTGGTCACGCCGCTGTACCTGCTGCTCGCGCTGCCGTACCTGGCGTTCGTGGCCTACCCGTCGCCGGTGCTGGTCGCGCTCGCCTCGGCCGGGTTCGCCGCCACCCTGCTGCTCCAGGACCGGCTGATGGCGCTCACGCCCCCGGAGCTGAGCGGGCACGCGCTCGGGCTGCACTCCTCCGGCATGATCGCCACGCAGGGGGTGGCCGCCGCGCTCGCCGGAGCCCTGGCCGAGCGCACCTCGCCGGGGACGGCCATGGCCGTGCTGGCGGCGGCCTCGGCGGCGATCACCCTCGCGCTGGCGCCCCGCCTGCGGTCCGCCCGTGTCGCAACCTCTGGGGAAGGTCCGGCGAAGATACCGTTGACCAGGGGAAATCGCCGGGGGAAGGACACATCATGACGCAGACGGACGACTTCGTGCTCGACGTCACCAGGATCCGCGAGCAGGTGCGCCAGAAGATGGACGAAGGGCCGATCACGCAGACCTTCGGCCGCGACCCGGCGAAGGTCATCGAGATCCTCAACGACGTGATCGCCACCGAGGTGGTGTGCTGGCTCAGGTACACCAGGCACGCCATCTCGGCCAAGGGCATCGACCGCGCGCAGGTGGCGGCGGAGTTCACCGAGCACGCCAAGGAGGAGCTCGACCACGCGCTGCGCGCCGCCGAACGCGTCAGCCAGCTCGGCGGCGAGCCCGACTTCGACCCGGCCAAGCTCGTCCAGCGCTCGCACACCGACTACCAGGTGCCCGCCGATACCGACCTCAAGGCGCTGCTGGAGGCCAACCTGTGGGCCGAGCGCATCGTCATCTCCACCTACCAGGAGATCATCCGCTGGCTCGGCGAGGGCGACCCCACCACCCGCCGGCTCATGGAGTCGATCCTGGAAGAGGAGGAGGAGCACGCCGACGACCTCACCGACCTGCTCGGGGTCTAGAACCTGGCTTGGGCGGCCGTTGGGCGGCCCGTGAGCCGGCCAGGGTAAGGGCCGGGCATGAAGAGCCTGGTCAACGCGCCCGTCACGCACACGCCGCCGTCCCGTGAGATCGACGTCGCGACGCTGAGCCGCCGCCTCGCCGAGGCCGTGGACGGCGAGGTGCGCTTCGACGCGGGCAGCCGCGCCGCCTACGCGCGCGACGGCTCCAACTACCGGCAGGTCCCGATCGGCGTCGTCGTGCCGCGCCACCTGGACGCCGGGGTCGCGGCGGTGGCCGTGTGCCGGTCCAGGGACGTCCCCGTGCTCTCGCGCGGCGGCGGCACCAGCCTGGCCGGGCAGTGCTGCAACGCGGCGGTGGTGATCGACTGGTCCAAGCACTGCGGCGCGGTCGAGTCCGTCGACGTGGCGGCCCGCCGGATCGTCGTCCAGGCCGGGGCCGTGCTCGACCAGGTGGACCACGAGCTGGAGCCGCACGGGCTGATGGTCGGGCCCAGGCCGTCCAGCCATCGGGCCTGCACGATCGGCGGCATGATCGGTAACAACTCGTGCGGGGCCTCCGCGCAGGCGTACGGGAAGATGTCGCAGTCGGTGCTCCGCCTGGAGATCCTCACCTACGACGGGGTGCGCGCCTGGGTGGGGCCGACCGGCGACGCCGAGTACGACCGCATCCAGGCCCAGGGCGGCCGCCTGGCCGAGATCTACCGCCAGGTGCGCGACCTGCGCGACGAGACCATGGAACTGGTCCGCACCCGCTACCCCCGGCTGGAACGCCGCATCTCCGGCTACAACCTCGACCGGCTGCTGCCCGAGAACGGGTTCGACCTGGCCGGCGCCCTGGTCGGCAGCGAGGGCACGCTGGTGACCGTGCTGCGCGCCGAGCTGAGCGTCGTGCCCTCCCCGCCCGCCAGGGCGCTGGCCGTGCTCGGGTTCGAGGACGTCTTCACCGCCGCCGACGCCGTCCCCGCCGTGGCCCGGCACGCGCCGATCGCGCTGGAGGCCATGGACGAGACCATGTACCGGCTGGCCAAGCTGGAGCACCCCGGCGACGCGGCGCTCCAGGACCTGCCCGAGGGCGGCGGCTGGCTGCTGGTGCAGTTCGGCGGGGACACGCCCGAGCAGGCGCGCGAGCGGGCCGAGACGATGATGCGCGACGTGGGGGAGCGGGCCGAGGCGCCCACGCCCACGCACGCCTTCCTCGGCGACCCGGCCAGGGAGGACCGGTTGTGGCGGTGGCGGGAGTCGGGGCTCGGCGTGGAGGCGTACCCGCCGACCGGGCGGCAGACGTACGAGGGCTGGTCGGACGCGGCCGTGCCGCCCGAGCGGCTGGGCGCCTACCTGCGTGACTACGAGCGGCTGCTGCGCGTGCACGACTACCAGGACTCCGCCCTGTACGGCCACTTCGGCCAGGGCTGCGTGCACGGCCGGCTCCCGCTCGACCTGCACACCGACGACGGCATCGCCAGGTACCGGGCCTTCGCCCGGGAGGCCGCCGAACTGGTCGCCTCCTACGGCGGCTCGCTGTCCGGCGAGCACGGCGACGGCCAGGCGCTGGCCGAGCTGCTGCCCGTCATGTTCGGCGAGCAGGTCGTGGAGGTGTTCGGCCGCTTCAAGGCCATCTTCGACCCGCGCGACCGGATGAACCCGGGCAAGGTCGTCCACCCCCGCCACCTGGACCAGAACCTGGCCCAGCGCCGCTTCTACCCGCTCGAACCACGGCGGACGTTCTTCCAGTACCCCAACGACCACGGACGTTTCGGGCACGCCGCCACGCGCTGCGTCGGCACCGGCACCTGCCGCAAGCACACCTTCGAGGGCGGCGTGATGTGCCCCAGCTACCGGGTGACCCGCGAGGAGGAGCACTCCACGCGCGGGCGCGCCCGGCTGCTGGAGGAGATGGTGCGCGGCGACGTCATCACCGACGGCTGGCGCTCGGCCGCCGTGCGCGACGCGCTCGACCTGTGCCTGTCCTGCAAGGGCTGCCGCTCCGAATGCCCGGTGAACGTGGACATGGCCACCTACAAGGCCGAGTTCCTCGCCCACCACTACCGGCGCCGCGTCCGGCCGCGCTCCCACTACTCGATGGGCTGGCTGCCGGTGTGGGCCGCGCTCGCCTCGGCCGCGCCCGGCCTGGTCAACGCCGCCGGCTCCGCGCCCGGGCTGTCGCGGCTGGTCAAGGCCGTCGCGGGGATCACGCCGGAGCGCGACCTGCCGAGGTTCGCCCGTCAGCGGTTCACCGACTGGTTCCGGCGGCGCCCCCGGGGCGGGCCCGGCGCGCGGGGGCGGGTGGTGCTGTGGGCCGACACGTTCACCGACCACTTCGACCCGCACATCGGGCGGGCCGCCGTGGACGTGCTGGAGGCGGCCGGTTTCGAGGTGGTGGTGCCGCCCGTGACGCTGTGCTGCGGGCTGACGTGGATCAGCACCGGGCAGCTCGGGATCGCGCGGCGGGTGCTGGCGCGTACGGTGGGGGCGCTCGCGCCGTGGGCCGAGGCCGGGGTGCCGGTGGTGGGCCTGGAGCCGAGCTGCGCGGCCGTGTTCCGCTCCGACGGGCCCGAACTGCTCAACACGCCCGAGACCCGGCTGCTGTCGGAGCGGTTCCTGACCCTGGCCGAGCTGCTGGAGACGCGGGCGGCCGACTGGCGGCCCGACACGGCCGGCGGGCAGGCGATCGCGCAGGTGCACTGCCACCAGAGCGCCGTCATGGGGTACGACGCCGACCGGGCCGTGCTCGACCGCTTCGGCATCCGGACCAGCGTGCTCGACTCCGGCTGCTGCGGGCAGGCCGGGAACTTCGGGTTCGAGCGGGGGCATCACGAGGTGGCGCAGGCGTGCGCCGAGCAGGGGCTCTGGCCGGCCGTACGGTCGGCGGAGCCGGACGACGAACTGCTCGCCGACGGCTTCTCCTGCCGCACCCAGATCGCCGCCGCCGGCACCGGACGGCAGGGCCGCCACCTGGCCGAACTCCTCGCCACGGCCCTCGTCCACCGGCCCTGACCCGGCCGGGCACACCCGCCATCAGCCCGCCAGGCCCTGACCCGGCCGGGGACGGCCCGCCGTCAGTCCGCCAGGCTCTGGGACAGGCGGCGGGGCAGGCCGGTGTTGCGGGGGCGGCCCACGCGGTGGACGGCCAGCTCCAGCGCCTCGCGCTGCCCCACCAGCACGACCCACGCCTTGGCCCGCGTCACCAGCGTGTACAGCAGCTTGCGCCGCAACATGATCCCGCCGGCCTCGGCCACGATCGGAGCCACCACGAACGGGTATTCGCTGCCCTGCGAGCGGTGCACGCTGATCGCGTAGGCATGGGTGAGGTCGTCGAGCTCGCCGAACCCGTACTGGACGGTCTCGCCGTCGTCGGTGCGGACCTCGACCACACGGTCCTGAGGGAGGACGGCGGTGACCGTGGCGGTCTCCCCGTTGAAGACGCCCTTGTCGTAGTTGTTGCGGATGGGCATGACCCGGTCGCCCACCCGGAACACCGACGCCCCCGACCAGTGCTCGGCCTTGTCGTCGGCCGCCGGGTTGAGCCGGTCCTGCAGCAGCCGGCCGAGCGTCACCGCGCCCGTCTCGCCCTTGCGCATCGGGCACAGCACCTGCACCTGGTCGGGCGAGACGCCCTGCTTGCGGGGGATCGCCTCCATGGCCAGATGGGCCACCCGCTCGGCGACCCGCGCCGGATCGTCGAGCTCCTCGAACCAGAACCCGCCGCGCCCCGGCGTCGCCGGCATCCGGCCGGCCCGGATCAGGTGGGCGGCCTCGACGATGCCGCTGCCGCCCGCCTGGCGGAAGACGTGGGTGAGCCGCACGCGGGGGATGGCCTCCACGCGCAGCAGGTCGGCCAGCACGTCGCCGGCGCCGATGCTGGGCAGCTGGTCGCTGTCGCCGATGAGCAGCAGATGGCTGCCCGGCGGGACGGCCGCCGTGAGCCGCGTGGCCAGGTGGAGGTCGAGCATCGACGCCTCGTCGACCACGATCAGGTCGGCCTGCGCGGGCGCCTCCTCGAACAGCGTCGAGGGATCGGGGTCGGGCTGGTGGGCCAGCATGCGGTGGATGGTCATCGCGGGCAGGCCGGTCAGCTCCGACAGGCGTTTGGCCGCCTTGCCGGTGGGGGCCGTGAGGGTGACCGTGCCGCCCGAGGCCCTGACCGTGGTGGCCACGGCCCTGACCGTGTGGCTCTTGCCGCAGCCGGGCCCGCCGGTGATGATCGAGACCGTGCAGGTCAGCGCCATGTTGACGGCCGCGCGCTGGTCGTCGTGGAGGCTCTCGTCCTCGCGGAAGGGGCGCAGCGGCAGCGTGGAGGGGGCCCGCATGAGCCTGGTGAGCTGCTCGGTGAGCTGCCGCTCGCGGGCGTGGACGTAGTTGGCGTAGGCCACCGCCCGCCCCGGCTGCTCCTCGTCGGCCTCGACCACCACCCGCCGCTCGGCCACCAGGGCGTCGACCATCGGCCCGACCGCCTCGGGATCGAGCTCGATCAGCTCGGCCGCCCGCGCCACCAGATGGGGCACCGGCACGAAGCAGTGGCCGTCGCGGACGGCCGCCGACTCCAGCCGGTCGAGCAGCGCCGCCTTGATCCGCTGGGGGCTGCGCTCGGGCACCCCCCGCTGGAGCGCGATGCGGTCGGCGACGCGGAAGGCGATGCCCCTGACCCGGCCGATCAGCCGGTAGGGATCGGTGGCCAGGACCTCCTCGGCCTCGCCGCCGAACACCTGGTGGATCTTGGCCGCGAGCAGCGGGCTGACGCCCAGCCCCTGCAACGTCACCATCAGCGCGGCGACGGCCTTCTGCTCCTGCCACGCCTGGACGATCTGCGCCTGCCGCAGCGGCCCGATGTTGACGACCTCGGTCAGCCGCCCCGGCTCGGCGTCGATGACCTTGAGGGTCTCCTCGCCGAAGTGGTCGACGATCGCGTACGCCAGCCTCGGCCCGATGCCCCGGATCAGCCCCGACCCCAGATAGACGCGGATCGCCCGGACCGTCGCCGGCACCACCCGCTCGCAGGAGGCCACCGCGAAGCGCCTGCCGTGGCGCGCGTGGTGGCTCCAGTCGCCGGTGAGCCGGAGTGTCTCGCCCGGCTGCGCGCCCGACAGCGCCCGGCCCGTGGCCACGAAGTCGGGCACGCCCTCGGCGCTCATGCGCGCGACGGTGTATTCGTCGTCCCTGACGTAGACGAGCTGCTCGACCGAGGCCTCCACAGCAGCGATCAAACCACCTGCCACCGACAGTCCGTCACATGGCGCTGGGATAGGTCTCCGGCTCGACGTCGTCCCACGGCTCGGCGTGCAGCGGGTGCAGGGCCTCGGTGACGTCCAGATAGATGAAGGCGTCGTAGCGGTCGCCGAGCGCGGTGGGCACGTAGTTGCCCCACTTCTCGCGCTCGGGCCGGTAGACCACGCCGATCGCCCGGTGGTCCAGCGGCTGGTCGAACCAGTGCGGACGGGGCCGAGGAGGCGTCACGAACAGGGCGCGCTCGCCTCCGAGCGCGTCGTGCAGCAGCGCCTCCAGCGATCCGGGCCTGGCCGGCGGGACGGGCATGACGTGCGCCCGCGTGCCCCAGCCCGCCCCGGCCACGACCGTCCCCCGGTAGCCGCCGAAGCCGACCAGGACGACGTCCTCGCCGTGCCGCTCGCGGGCCAGCTGCCCGAGGTTGGTCATGCCCGCGGCGGCCATGTCGGTGGCGCGGGCGTCGCCGACGTGCGTGTTGTGCGCCCACACCACGCCCTTGGCCTCGTGGAAGGCGGTCAGCCGGTCCAGGGTGTCGGCCATGTGCACGTCCCTGATGTTCCACGAGTCGGGGCCGCCGCCGACCATGGCGCGGTAGTAGCTCTCCGCCCCGGCCACGACCTCGGCGTTCTGCCGGGCCGCGAAGCCGTCGTCGTCGGCGGGCGCGGCCGCCACGAGCGCCCTGAGCAGCTGCACGACCTCGTTCTCGCAGGAGTCGGGGACCAGGCGGGTCTCCAGGCCGTACCGCTGCGGGTCGTGGCCGTAGGACTCGAAGCAGTACAGGGCCTCCATCACCGTGTCCAGCTGGTCGGGCAGGTTGTCGGCGGCGTAACGGCGCACGGCGCGCAGGGACTCCCACAGGCTGTAGACGTCGAGGCCGTGGAAGCCGACGCGCTCCGGCGGCGGCAGGGCCGAGTTCCAGCGGCGCAGCCAGCGGCAGAACTCGGCGACCTCCTCGTTGGCCCACATGAACGCGGGCCAGCGCCGGTAGGCGTACAGGGCGTCGAAGGGGTCCTCGCCGTCGCGGGTGACCGCGCGGTCGACGCGCTCGCAGTCGGGCCAGTCGCCCTCGACGGCGACGAACCCGAAGCCCTTCTCGGCGATCAGGCGGCGGGTGAGGGCGGCCCGCCAGGTGTAGAAGTCGTGCGTGCCGTGACTGGCCTCGCCGATCAGCACGAGACCGGCCTCGCCGACGCGGTCCAGCAGCGGGTCGAGGTCCTGTTCGCCCGACAGCCGCAGCGCCGAGCGGGTGACGTCATCCATAGCCGTCCTCCTCTGCCGGCCGGAAGACGCCCAGGCATTCGCGGGCGAGCTCCAGCTCCTCGCGCACCTGGACGACCAGGACGGGCACGGCGGCGTCCGGCCCGCTGACCGGGCCGTCGTCGTGCCGGTTGCCGAGCTCGGGCGGCCGCACGCCGAGCAGCCCGAGACGGCGGCAGACCGCCTCGCGCACCTCGGGCTGGTCCCACCCGATCTCGCCGGTGAACACCAGCGCGTCGATCCTGGGCAGCGACGTGGCGGCGGCGGCGATCTCCCGGCTCACGCGGTGGCAGAACACCTCCAGGGCCAGGGCGGCCTCGGCGTCGCCGGCGCGTTCCGCCTCGACCAGCTCGCGGGTGTCGCCCGACCGGCCGCCGGACAGCCCGAGCAGCCCGGAACGGCGTTGCAGGCCCTCGCCCAGCTCGTCGGCCGACAGGTGGCCCTGCGACAGCAGCCACATCAGCATCCCGGGATCGACGCTGCCCGAGCGCTTGCTCATGGGGACGCCGTCCAGCGGGGTGAACCCCATCGAGGTGTCCAGGCTGCGCCCGCCCGACACCGCGCACACCGACGAGCCGCCGCCCAGGTGGGCCAGCACCAGCTCCAGCTCGGCGAGCGGCCGGCCGAGCAGCTCGGCCACGCGGTCGGCGGTCCAGGCGTAGGACAGGCCGTGGAAGCCGTAGCGGCGCAGGCCGTACCGGTCGCGCCACTCGCGCGGCAGGGCGTAGACCGCGGCGGCGTCGGGCAGGCCGGCGTGGAAGGCGGTGTCGGGGCAGAGCACGTGCGGCACGGCGGGAAGCTGCTCGCGGGCCGCCTCCAGCAGCGCCAGCGCGGGCGGCAGGTGCAGCGGCGCCAGGCTCACGACGCCCCGCAGCGCCTCCACGGTCTCGTCGTCGGCGAGGGTGGGCGCGCGTACGACGTCGCCGCCGTGCACCAGCCGGTGCGCCACCGCCCGGATGTCGCGGTCGAAGTGGCCGCCGAGGAAGGCCGCCAGCTCCTCGCGCGCCGAGCCCGGGTCGGCGGCCCGCTCGGCGTGCGCGCTGTCCAGCACGCAACCGCCCTGCACGAGGTCGAGACGCAGGCTCGACGACCCCGCGTTGACGGTGAGCACCGCCTCGGACTCCGCCACCTGCTCGTCGAACTCGTCGAACGCTCGCCCCATGCACCCCTCCGCGGCCCGACTCCTCCTCCCGGCTACCCGCCGCCAGGGGGCCGACACCTGGACACCGTCACCTTTACCGCCACATGTCCGAGCCCGTGATTGTCCGGGGCGGCGGCCGGGTAGGCGAGCGCCTATGGACATCACCGAGCAGGTAGGCGTGCAGGTAGACGTGCAGGTCAACGGCGTGCCGCACACCGTGGCCGTCGATCCCCGGATCTCCCTGCTCGACCTGCTGCGCGAGCGGCTCGGCCTGACCGGCTCCAAGAAGGGCTGCGACCACGGCCAGTGCGGCGCGTGCACGGTGCTCATCGACGGACGCCGGGCCAACTCCTGCCTGGCGCTGGCCGTGGCGGTGGACGGCTGCGAGATCACCACCGTCGAGGGGCTGGCCTCGGGCGAGGAGCTGCACCCGCTGCAGGCCGCGTTCATCGAGCACGACGCCTTCCAGTGCGGCTACTGCACGCCGGGCCAGCTCTGCTCGGCGGTCGGCATGCTGGGCGAGCCGGGGCCGAGCGCCGTCACCGCCGACCTGCTCCTCGATCCCGGCCTGACACCCGAGGAGATCAGGGAACGCATGAGCGGAAACCTGTGCAGGTGCGGCGCCTACCCCGGCATCGTGGCCGCGATCGGCGAGGTGGCCCCGTGAAGCCGTTCGACTACGCCCGCGCCCAGAGCCCGTCGGACGCGGTCAGCAGGTACGGCCCCGGCACGATGTACCTGGGCGGCGGCACCAACCTGGTCGACCTCATGCGCCTGGGCGTGGCCGCCCCCGACCACCTCGTGGACGTCAGCCGCCTGCCGCTGGACGCCATCGAGCCCGTACGCGACCGGCTGCGGATCGGCGCGGCCGTGCGCAACAGCGACCTGGCGGCCGACCCGCTCGTCCGCAGCCGCTACCCGATGCTCTCCCGGGCCGTGCTGACCGGCGCCTCCGGCCAGATCAGGAACATGGCCACGGTGGCCGGCAACCTGCTGCAACGCACCCGCTGCCCCTACTTCCAGGACGTGACCAGGCCGTGCAACAAGCGCGAGCCCGGCACCGGCTGCCCCGCGATCGAGGGCGACCACGCCAACCTGGCCGTGCTCGGCGCCTCCGACGCCTGCGTGGCCACCCACCCCTCCGACATGGCCGTGGCGCTGGCCGCGCTCGACGCCGAGGTGCACGTCACCGGCCCGGCCGGCGACCGGATCATCCCCATGCCCGGCCTGCACCGCCTGCCCGGCGACGCGCCCGAGCGCGACACCGTGCTCGACCCCGGCATGCTGATCACCGCCGTCGAGCTGCCCGCGCCGCCCCCGGGCGCCTCCCTCTACCGCAAGGTCCGCGAGCGGGCCTCGTTCGCGTTCGCGCTGGTGTCCATCGCCGCCGTGCTCGACGTGCGCTGGGACGGCGTGGTGACCGAGTGCCGCATCGCGCTCGGCGGCGTGGCCCACGCGCCCTGGCGGGCCGAACGCGCCGAACGGGCGATCATCGGCGGCCCGGCGACGGGCGAGGCGTACCTGCGGGCCGCCGAGGCCGAGCTCGACCAGGCCCGCCCGCTGCCGCGCAACGCGTTCAAGCTGCCGCTGGCGCGCAACCTGATCGTCCGCACGCTGGAGGAGCTGACGCCGTGAACCGCATCGAGGGGCGCGTCAAGGTCACGGGGCTGGCCACGTACGCCGCCGAGTACCCGGTCGAGGGGGTCGCCCACTGCTACCCGGTGCAGGCCACGATCGCCAGGGGCCGGGTGGCGCGGGTGGACGCGGACGCGGCGCTGGCCATGCCGGGCGTGCTCACCGTGCTGTCCGTCGAGGACCCGCCCGGCCTGTCCGGGGACGCCGACCCCGAGCTGGCGCTGTTCCGCGGCCGGGACGTCGTCTACCGGGGCCAGCTCGTGGCCGCCGTCGTCGCCGGCACCTACGACGAGGCCCGCGCCGCCGCCGACGCCGTACGCGTGACCTACGAGCCGCAGGCCCACGACGTACGGCTGCGCGCCGACCATCCGGACCTGTACCGGCCGGACGTCGTCAACCCGGACCTCGCACCGGACACCGAGAAGGGCGACGTGGACGCCGGGCTGGCCGCCGCCGCGGCGACCGTCGACGTGACGTACACGACGCCGCCCCTGCACAACAACCCGATGGAGCCGCACGCCGCGGTGGCCCTGTGGGCCGAGGACGGCCGGCTCCTGGTCTACGACGCCACCCAGGGCACCAGCGGCGACCGGGACACCATCGCCGCCACCTTCGGCCTGCCCGCCGAGCGGGTGCGGGTGGTGTCCAGGCACGTCGGCGGCGGCTTCGGCTCCAAGGGCACCACCAGGCCGAACGCCGTGCTCGCCGCCCTGGCCGCCAGGGCCGCCGGCCGCCCGGTCAAGGTCGCCTTCACCCGGCAGCAGATGTTCGACCTCACCGGCTACCGCACGCCCACCGTCCAGCGGCTGCGGCTCGGCGCGGACGCCGACGGCCGGCTCACCGCGGTCGAGCACACGGCGTACGTGCAGACCAGCAGGCTCGTGGAGTTCGCCGAGCAGGCCGCCGCCCCCGCCCGCGTCATGTACGCCACGCCCGCGCTGCGCACCGCCCACCGGGTCGTCCGCCTCGACGTGGCCACCCCGTCCTGGATGCGCGCCCCCGGCGAGTGCCCCGGCATGTACGCCCTGGAGTCGGCGATGGACGAGCTGGCCGAGGCGGCCGGGATCGACCCCGTCGAGCTGCGGATCGTCAACGAGCCCACGACCGAGCCGGAGAGCGGGCTGCCGTTCAGCTCCCGCAGCCTGGTGACCTGCCTGCGCGAGGGCGCCCGCCGTTTCGGCTGGGACCGCCGCGACCCGGCGCCCGGCGTCAGGCGGGAGGGGGAGTGGCTGGTCGGCACCGGCGTGGCCGCCTCCACCTACCCGGCCAGGCGCGGGCCGTCGCGGGCCACCGCGACCGTGCGCGACGGCGACTTCGTCATCCGCGTGGCCGCCGCCGACATCGGCACCGGCGCCAGGACCGTGCTCACCAGGATCGCCGCCGACTGCCTCGGCGTCGCCCCTGACCGGGTGCACGTCGAGCTCGGCGACAGCGACCTGCCCCAGGCCCCCGTCGCGGGCGGGTCGATGGGCACGGCGTCGTGGGGGTCGGCCGTCGTCCGGGCCTGCGAGGCGCTGCGGGCCGACGGCGGCGAGGGGACCGCCGACACCGCCAAGGAGGTCAAGGCCGACGAGGAGCTGGCCCGGCACGCCTTCGGCGCCCAGTTCGCCGAGGTCAGGGTCAGCTCCGTGACCGGCGAGATCCGCCTCTCGCGGCTGCTCGGCGTGTTCGCCGCCGGACGCATCCTGGACGCCAAGCTGGCCAGGTCGCAGTTCGTCGGCGGCATGACCATGGGCATGGGGATGGCCCTGATGGAGGAGACGCTGACCGACGACGAGTTCGGCGGCTTCCTGCACCGCGACCTGGCCCAGTACCACGTGCCGGCCTGCGCCGACGTGCCGGAGATCGAGGCGGTCTGGATCGACGAGCAGGACGGCCTGCTCAACCCGATGGGCTCCAAGGGCATCGGCGAGATCGGCATCGTGGGCACCGCCGCCGCGATCGGCAACGCCGTTCACCACGCCACCGGCAGGCGGGTGCGCGACCTGCCCATCACGCCCGCCAAGATCCTCGCCTGACCCTCGCGAAGCAGGTTTCGACCGGCCTCCGCCAAGGAAGAGGAGAACATCCAACGAGGAGGCCGAGTGAAGAACGAGTCGCACGAGGAGCGCGCCGACCGCAACTTCGTCGAGCTGCTGCAGGGCGCCCGCGTCGCGGTGACCGGCGTGCAGGTGCTGTTCGCGTTCCTGCTGACCGTGCCCTTCTCGCCCGGCTTCGTCAAGCTCGACCAGACCGACCGATGGCTCTACTTCGCCGCGCTGGTCAGCGCCGCGATCGCGTCGATCTGCTACATCGCGCCGACCGCCCAGCACCGCGTGCTGTTCCGGCAGGGCCACAAGGAGACCCTGGTACGCCGGTCCAACACCTACGGCCTGTTAGGCGCGCTCGCCCTGGTCGTGTCGATGACCACGGCCACCATGCTGGTGATCGACTACCTGTTCCACTCCACCCTGGCCTGGATCACCGCCGGCATCCTGGCCGGGCTGGCCGCTTGGACCTGGTTCGGCCAGCCCGCCCTCGACCGCAGGAACGATCAGTCCTCCTCCGAGGGCGGCATCTCGGTCTCGTCCCGCGACGACTGACGCGAATAGGCCGCCCGCGCCACCATGTACGCCGCCACCGACACGGTGATCACCTGCGAGGCCCCCACGATCAGCAGCGGTCCGGCGTTCCACCAGGTGGGCCGGTGCAGCCACATCGCGACCAGCACCAGCAGCACGCTGAGCACCTGCGGCTTGGTCCCGGCGTGCATGCGGTCGAGCGTCGTGCGGAAGCGCACCAGCCCGGCGCCCGCCGACAGCGCCAGCCCGGCCCCGAGCACCAGGCAGGCCGCCGCCGCGACGTCCATCCCGCTCACCGCGACCGCCCCGGGAAGAACCGGGCCAGCGACACCGACCCCACGAAGCCCAGCAACGACAGCACCTGCAACACCGGCAGGTCCGAGTAGTCGTCCCTGACCACCGCGAACAGGCCCACCGCGCACATCGACAAGGACGTCAGCACGTCCAGGGCGACCGCGCGGTCCAGCATCGAGGGCCCGCGTCCCACCCGCCACAACGCGGCCGCCGCCCCGCAGGCCAGCAGCGCCATCGTCACCAGGTACACCGCCGTCACAGCAGCTCCTCCCGGTCGGCGCGGGTCCCGAACGCGGCCACGATGCGCGACTCCAGCCCGGCCACGTCCCTGCGGACCGCGTCCGGGACGCCCTCGCCGGCCAGCCCGAGCACGTGCAGCATCAGCTCTCTCCTGTCCATGTACGCCTCCACCACCAGGCTCCCCGGCACCGTGGACAGCGCCACCATGATCATCACGGTCATCGACTCCGACGACGTGCGCAGCGGCACCAGGACCAGCCGCGTGGGCGGCTCGCCCGGACGCACCACCCACAGCACCACCCGCGCGGTCGAGAGCACCAGGTCCCATCCGAACCACAGCAGGAACCGCACCAGCGGCAGCGGCCGCACCCTGATCCCCGGGTCCAGGACGGGCAGCGGCAGCAGCCAGGCCACCACCAGCGCGGTCGCCAGCCCGCCCAGCACGTTGCCCGCCGACACCTCCCCCCACAACGTCACCCACACCAGCGTCAGCCACGCCACCAGCGGCAGCGGCACCCGGCGGCCGAACAGCCGCGGCGCGAGCGGGTTCGCGCTCACCGCGGCGTCCCCAGCACCGCGGCGATGTACGTCTGCCGCTCGCTCAGCTCCGCGGCCACCCGCTGCGTCAGCGCCGCCAGCGGCCCGGCCAGCACCGTGAACGACAGCCCGAACGCCACCAGCGCCGCCGTCGCGCCCAGCAGCACGGGCGGCAGCGCGGTCGTCGTCACCACCGGCTCCTCACCCGTCGCCTCCTCGCTCTCCATCACCTGGCCGGCCCGCTCCTCGCGCGGCGCCCGCCAGAACGCCTTGCCCCACGTCTTGGCGATCGCGTACAGCGTCAGCAGGCTCGTGACCAGGCCGCCCGCCACCAGGACGACCGCCGCCGGCCCGCCCTTGGCCAGGCCCGCCTGCACCAGCAGCAGCTTGCCCAGGAACCCCGACATGGGCGGGATGCCCGACAGGTTCATCGCGGGCACGAAGAACAGCACCCCCAGCAGCGGCGCGGTCCTCATCAGCCCGCCGAGCCGGTTGACCGACGTGGTGCCGGTGCGCCGCTCGATCAGCCCCGTCACCAGGAACAGGCTCGTCTGCACGGTGATGTGGTGGACGATGTAGAACACCGCGCCCGCCAGGCCCGCCACCGTCGACAGCGCCACCCCGAACACCATGTAGCCGATGTGGCTGACCAGCGTGAAGGACAACATGCGTTTGATGTCGGTCTGCGCCACCGCGCCGAGCACCCCGGCCAGCATCGTGGCCAGCGCCACGCACATCAGCAGCGTGGAGACCGGCCCGCCGGGGAACAGCAGCGCCTCCAGCCGGATGATCGAGTACACGCCGACCTTCGTGAGCAGCCCGGCGAACACGGCTGTGGCCGGCGCGGGCGCGGTCGGGTAGGAGTCCGGCAGCCACGCCGACACCGGGAAGATCGCCGCCTTGATCGCGAACGCCAGCAGCAGCGTCAGCTCGACCAGCAGCTTGACCTGCGGGGGCAGCGTGCCGAAGCGCTCGGCGAGCTGCGCCAGCGACAGCGTGCCCGTCGCGCCGTAGGCCACCGCCAGCGCGATGAGGAACAACATCGACGACGCCAGCGCCATCAGCGTGTACGTGGCCCCCGCCCGCATCCTGGACTCGGTCCCGCCGAAGGTCAGCAGCACGTACGAGCCGCTCAGCAGCATCTCGAACGCCACGAACAGGTTGAACAGGTCACCGGCCAGGAACGCGTCCGCGACGCCCGCCACCATCACCAGGAACGCCGGATGGAAGATCGCCATCGGCGCGTCGTGCTCCGCCTCGTCGTAGGCGTTGGCGATCGAGTACACCATCACGCACAGCGTCACCGCCGACGACACCACCAGCACCAGCGTCGAGAGCCGGTCGGCCACCAGGCAGATCCCGACCGGCGAGGGCCAGCCGCCGAGCTGGGTCACCAGCGGGCCGTGCGCGTCGGCGTGCGCCAGCAGCAGCACCGACACCGCCAGCGAGATCCCCAGCGTGGTCACGCTGATGGCGGACTGCAGGTGCCGCAGCCGCCCGCCGATCGCCAGCTTGATCCCGGCGGCCAGCAGCGGCAGCAGCACCGGCACGCACACCAGCCCGCGCAGCTCGACCAGGTCACCCATGGGCTCCGCCCCTGCCCGTCACTAGTCGTCGCCCTCCAGTTCGGAGTCGTTCGCGAGCGCCTGGCGGGCCCGCTCCGCGCGCATCGCCGAGCGCATCTGCCTGCGGGCGTCACGCTGCCTGGCCCTGATGCGCTGCCGCAGCTCCTTCTCACCGGCCGCCTGCTCGGCCCGCCGCCGGGTGTGCTCGCGCCGCAGCTCCTCGATGCGCTCGGCGTTGTCCCCGGCCGAGGCCTCCTCGCGCAGCCCGGCCTCCTCGAAGCCGCGCTGCAGCTCCTCCTCCGACAGCCCTTCGGCCATCCGGGTGCGCATCCACTCCTCCAGCTCGGTGTGCACCCGGGCGATCCGCCGCTCCAGGTCGGCCTCCTGGAGCCGCTCCCGCTCGGCCTGCTCGGCCTCCAGCCGGGCCAGCTCGGCCCGCTGCTCCACGACCAGCCGCCGGTAGTCGTCCTGGCGGGTGCGCAGGGCGTGGCTCAGCTCGCCGCGCCTGGCCCGCAGCCGCACGCGCCGGTCCTCGGTGTCGTCCTGGACCTCGTCGCTGCCGGTGAGCTGCCACGACCGGTGCACCATGGCCAGCACGAACGCCGTCACGCCCAGGGTGATCACGATGGCGGTGAGCACCATCGCCTGCGGCAGCGGGTCGGCCATGGCCCGAACCGGCGTGCTGCCGAGGATGGGCGGCCCGCCCGCGTTGCCGCCCGCGGTGATGATCAGCAGGTTCACGCCGTTGCCCAGCACGACGACCCCGGCCAGCACCCGCACCAGGCTCCGTTCGAGCAGCAGCGTCACGCCCGTCGTGATCATCACGCAGCAGCACAGCAGCGGCGCCAGGGAGATCGTCACGAGCTCTCCTCCGCCTCGATCTGCCGGTCCAGCTCGGCGCCGAGACCGCGCAGCACGTCCTGGACCATGCCGGTGACCGAGACGTACACGCCGAGGTCGAACACCAGGCCCGTGGACACGTGCAGGGTGCCGACCAGCGGCAGGTGCACATCGGTCGCCAGCATGTCCAGCGCGGCCCGTCCGAACAGCAGCCCGGCCAGCGCCGTGCCGGTCGACATGGTCAGCCCGACGCCCATCAGCACGCCCGCGTGCACCGGGAGCGCCGCGGCCAGCTCGTACCGGCCGCCCGCCAGATAGCGCACGGTGATCGCCAGCCCGGCCACGATGCCGCCGGCGAACCCGCCGCCGACCCCGCTGTGCCCGACGAACAGCAGGAACACCGAGAGCACCAGCACCGTGTGGAAGGTCAGCCGGGCCACCACCTCGAAGGCGACGGCCCGCTGCCCGCGCGGCAGCGTCGAGGACAGCCAGCGGGTGCGCTCGGCGGGCACCCGGCCGCGGTCGTCCCGCTCGATCTCGTACGTCCTGCGCCGCAGGAACACCAGGCTCGTCACGCCCAGCGTCAGCACGACCAGCACCGTGCTCTCGCCCAGCGTGTCCCAGGCCCGGATGTCGAGGATGATCGCGCTGACGATGTTGCGCGCCCCGGCCTCGCGCGCCGCGGCGGGCATCAGCGACCCGACGGCCCAGGTGCCGCGCGCGCTGGTGGCCAGCAGGCCCGCCCCCGTGACCACCACCCCCACGGCCAGCCCGAGCCCGAACCGGAACAGGCGCGGCAGCCGGGCCCTGACCGGCCTGACCGGCAGCCGCCGCAGCACCAGCGCGAACACCACCAGGACCAGCGTTTCGGCGAGGAACTGGGTCAGCGCCAGGTCGGGCGAGCCGTGCGCGAGGAACAGCAGCGCGGTGCCGTACCCGATGACGCCGACGACCGCGGCCAGCAGGATGTAGGCGCGGGCGAACAGCGCCAGCGCCGCCGCCGCGGTGATCAGCACCGCGAGCACCGGCTGCTCCACGCGTTCCCAGGCGACGACGGGCACGGTCAGGTGCGGCATGCCGCCGTACGTGACGGCGAACAGCCCGACGCCGACCGTGGCGACCAGCGTGAGCACCAGGTAGTCGGGCAGCGAGCCCCGCTGGACGAAACCGGTCGCCTGGATGGCGAAGCGGTCCAGCCGCCGCACGACGGCCCAGTAGATCTGCGTCGAGTCCAGCACGTGCAGCGCCGCGCCCGCCCTGGCCACCGGCTCCCTGGCCAGGAACAGCAGCACGCCGCCCGCCAGCGCCACGGCCGACAGCAGCAGCGCGGGGGAGAACCCGGCCCACATCGCCAGGTGCGCGGCGTGGCCGGGGTCGCGGAAGGTGCCGGTGTAGCCCGACATCGCGCCGCCGTACCAGGGGGCGAAGGGCGCCAGCGCGAGGCCGAGCGCCGACAGCAGCGCGGCGGGCCCGAACAGGGCCGCCGCCGTCCGGTGCACCGGCGTGGCCGGCACGCCCGGCTTGGCGGCGAAGGCCCCCCACAGGAACCGCAGCGTGTACGCCGCCGTCAGCGCCGACCCCGCCACCACCCCCGCCAGCACGAGCGGCCGGTCCAGCAGCGCCTCCAGCGCCGCCTCCTTGCCGGCGAACCCCGCCAACGGCGGCAGCCCCGCCATCGACGCCCCCGCCAGCACCGCGACCGCGCACACCCACGGCATCGACCGGCCGACCCCGCTCAGCTCGCGCAGCTCGCGGGTGCCGGTCGAATGGTCCACGACGCCCACGACGAGGAACAGCGCGGCCTTGAACAGCGCGTGCGCCGCCAGCATGCCCACCCCGGCCAGCGCCGCGCCCTGGGTGCCCGAGCCGAACAGCGTCATCAGGAAGCCGAGCTGGCTGACCGTGCCGAAGGCCAGCAGCCGCTTCAGGTCCGTCTCGCGCAGCGCCCGCCAGCCGCCCAGCAGCATGGTCAGCACCCCGAGCGGCACCGCGACCGCCCGCCACAGCGGCACGTCCCCGAACGCCGGCCCGAGCCTGGCCACCAGGTACACCCCGGCCTTGACCATGGCCGCCGCGTGCAGGTACGCCGACACCGGTGTCGGCGCGGCCATCGCGGCCGGCAGCCACGTGCTGAACGGGAAGATCGCCGACTTCGCCAGCGCCCCGGTCAGGACCAGCACCAGCCCGGCGGCCAGCGGGCCGGCCTGCGGCGGCCGGGCGACGACCCCCGAGAGCTCGTACGTGCCCGCCGCCTGCCCGATCACCACGAACCCGGCCAGCATCGCCAGCCCGCCCAGCGTGGTCACCGTCAGGGCCTTCATCGCGGCCCGGCGGGCGGCCCGGCTCTCCGGGTGGTAGCCGATCAGCAGGTAGGAGAAGACGGTGGTCAGCTCCCAGAACACGTACAGCAGGAGCAGGTTGTCGGCTGTGACGAGCCCCAGCATCGACCCGGCGAAGGCGGTCATCGCGCCGCCGTAGCGGCCCAGCCCCTCCTCGTCCGCCGGGAAGTAGCGCGAGCTGTAGACCAGGACCAGCACGCCCACGCCGGTGACCAGCGCCATCATCAGCACGGTCAGCGTGTCGGCCCGGAAGGACAGCTCCAGCCCGAGCGCGGGCGCCCAGGAGGTGTCCTCCCGCGCCGGCAGCCCCCGCACGCCCAGCCACACCGTGTACGCGAAACCGGCGCCGGGCGCCACGGCCAGCAGCAGGAGGGAGGCCCGTCCCATGCGCCGGGCCAGCCAGGGAGCGCAGACCGCCGCGAGCGCGTGCAGGATCAGCAGCGACTCCATGGGCTCCTCGGGCGGGAATTTCCGGCTACGTCCACCCAATCTCTCCCGCTCGGCCGTGCCCGGCCGCGCAGGCACGGCCAGGGTTGACCCGAACGTCACCAGTCCCACACCCGCCCATGAGCGGGTGGAGGACTCAGACCTTCGCGCAGGCGCCGGGGCGCGGCGCGCGGGCGGTGATCACGTAGCGGTCGATCTGCCGGTCCAGGCAGGACGAGCTGCCCTTGTACGCCGTGTGCCCGTCGCCGTCGTGGGTCAGCAGCACGCCGTGCTCCAGCTGCCCGGCCAGCCGCCTGGCCAGTTCGTACGGCGTCGCCGGGTCACGCGTCGTGCCCACCACCACGATCGGCGGCGACCCGTGGGCGCGCACCTTCCTGGTGAACCGCCTGCCCTTGACCGGCCAGTACGCGCAGCGCTGCTCGGGATGGTCCAGGCAGTTGACGGCCGCCAGCGCCTCGGTGCTGTTGTCGTAGCTCCCGTCGGGACGGCGTCCGTGGTTGACGTCGGCCAGGGCGAGCATGGCCGTGCCGTCGCCCTTGAAGGCGAGGGTGAGCGCCTGGCGCAGGTAGGGCCAGCTGTCCTTGGCGTACATGGCCTGGGTGACGCCGGCGCGCAGGATGGCCTCGTCGACCTGCCTGCTGTCGCCGTCGTTGCGCAGCGGCGCGCGGTCGGCCCGCTTGTAGAGCGCCTCCAGCCGCCTGGTCGCGGCGGCGACGGTGTGCCGGGGGAACGGGCAGTCCGCGGCCCTGAAGCAGTCGCGCAGGAACGACTCGCGCGCCACCTGGAACCCGCGCTCCTGCGCCGCGCCGAACTCGGCGAGCGTCTGGCCGGGGTCCTCGGCGCCGTCGAGCACCATGGCGCGGATCCGGGTGGGGAACAGGTCGGCGTAGCGGGCGCCCAGGTAGGTGCCGTAGGAGAAGCCGAAGTAGGTCAGCCGGGCCTCGCCCAGGGCGGCCCGCATCACGTCCAGGTCGCGGGCGACCTCGCCGGTGCCGACGTGCGCCAGGAGCTGCTTGCCCGAGTTGGCCGCGCAACCCTGGGCGAAGATCTTCGCCCACGCCTTGGCCCGCTTGACCTCGGCCGCGTTGTCGGGGGTGGGGTCGGCGGCGAAGTAGGCGTCCAGGCCGAGGGGGGACAGGCAGCGCACGGGGGCCGAGGCGCCCACGCCGCGCGGGTCGAAGCTCACCACGTCGAAGTGCTGCCGGACGGCGGCCGACATGACGGTCTTGTCGGACTTCAAGATGGTCGTTCCGGCGCCGCCCGGCCCGCCGAAGTTCAGCACGATCGAGCCGATCTTCCGGCCGGTCGCCGGCAGCCGGACCATGGCGATGCTGATCCGCCTGCCGCCGGGCCTGGCGTAGTCCAGCGGGACCGCCAGCTTCGCGCACTGGAACCCGCTGCCGCACCCCGACCAGGCCAGGCGCTGACCGTAGTAGGCGTTGACCCCGCCGGGCGTGGCCGCGTCCGCGGTGCCCGCCAGGCCGGCGGCGGCGATCAGACCGGCGAGGACGGGCGAGAGAATCGTGATTAAACGTCGCATAATCAAAAATTGACGGGAATACCTTGCGAGCCCCTTTAACCAGGGTGGAACAGATCATTTGCAAGAAGCGCGCCGGGCTGGGTATCGAGCAGGTCATCCGCACGACTACCAGGGGGAACAGGCCGCCATGTCGCAGCAGAACCGTCCCGTCGAGGGCGAGCACACGTACGAGCAGCACGTCACCTCGACCGGCGAGCACGAAGAGCGGCCCGGCCGCAGCCTCGTCACCACCGACCACGACGTGATCCGCGAATGGGCGCACGAGCGCGGCGCCAGGCCCGCGACCGTGCCCGGCACCGAGCACCAGGGGAGGGCGGGCGTGCTGCGCTTCGACTTCCCCGGCTACGGCGGGGGCGACCTGGCGGAGATCACCTGGGAGGAGTGGCTGGAGACCTTCGACCAGCGGAAGCTGAGCTTCATCTACCAGGAGCACAAGAAGGACGGCCAGCAGAGCAACTTCTTCCGGCTGGAGAACCCGGACCGCCAGGACGCCTGACGCCGGAGGGCGGGGCCGCCCCCGCACTTGGAGGAGCCCGCCGTTCAGCCGCCCTCGGAGACGCGGCGGGTCACCTCGTCGGCCAGCCGGTCGAGCGAGCGGCCGAGCAGCTCGCGCACCTCGTCGGACCTGGCGCTCGTGCCGGGCTCGTCGAGCAGCGACAGGTGGACGGTCACCTCGCTCGTGCCGGCCGCCGAATCGCTCACCTGCAGCCAGCCCGCGTAGTCGGGGTGGTCACGGCCGCCCCACTCCACCCGGAGCTGGTCCTCCTGGGCGCGGAACAGCCCCTCGTGCCGCCCGCTGCCGGGGACCAGGTCGCCGCCCGCCTCGACGGTGCCGGCCCCGCTGTCGTTGACCCACAGCCCCCGAGGCAGCCACCGGTCCATCAGCTCGACGTCGGACGCCACCCCGAACACGATCATGCTGTCGGCCGGCATCCCGCGCGTCGCCTCGAACTCCGCCATCACAGGCCCCCGTTCCCCCCGAATGCCGCCGTACCGGGCGCGGACCGCGCCGCCTGCCGCCGGCAGCCGAACGCGGCGACCATACCCGTGGCATCCGCTCGCAAACAGGCCCTCGCGGGGCCCGTCTCTCCAGCTACGGTGGCTCCGGTGAAACCGTGGCGAGAGGGGAGAACGGCGCGATGACGGAGCTGCCACGAGTGCCGCCGGAGTTGTTCCGGTTCGCCACCACGGAACGGGCGGATCTGCACACGGCCCTCCTCGACGTCCTCGGCACGGCGGCCGAGAACCTGGAGCCCGCGCCGACCGCCGACGAGGTCCGCGACCGCCTGCGCGCCCGCGGCTGGTACGCCCCCGTCGGCGACCACGACCTCACCGGCGCGCTCGGGCAGCTCGCCGGCTGGGGGCTGGTCGAGGTGGTCTTCGACCACGCCGGCGCGTTCGCGACCGCCGAGGAGTACGAACGCCGGAACCTGCGGTACGCGCTGACCGCCCGGGGCGAGGCCGCCCACGCCGGGCTGCGGCAGGCGTCGTCGGCGCCGGCCTCGGCGGGAGCCTTCCACACCGCCGTGCTCGACGCCGTCGCCGACCGGCTGGAGGAGCTGGAGGCGCTGCTGGCCGACCCCGACCCCGGCCGTGACCGGCGGGTGTTCACCTGCCTGCGGGAGCTGGAGTGCCACCTCGACGGGCTGCGCCGGGACACCGTGCGGCTCAACGGGGAGCTGCGCGGGCTGCTGCGCGCCGACGGCGCCGACCTTGGCACGTTCCACGAGGTCCAGGCGGCCACGGTGGCCTACCTCCAGGAGTTGGTGACCGGGCTGGAGCAGCGCGGCGAGACCGTGGCGCGGGCGCTGCGCGGCGTGGCCGGGCGCGGCGTCGGCGTCCTGCACACCCGCGCGCTGGCCGGCGCCGACCTGCCCCGGGTCCCCGGCGCCGACCTGGCCACCCCCTGGCTGGCCGCCCGCGCCGCCGCCTGGGCCGACCTGCGCCAATGGTTCGACCCGACCGTCCCGGGCACCCCTGAGAGCGGCGCGGGGAGTGGCGTCGGGCCCCGGCTGCGGCGGTTGCACGACGTGGCCAGTGAGGCCATCGCCACCCTGCTCGGGCTGCTCGACCGCGTCACCGCCGCCCGGCTCCCGTCCTCCGGCGCCGCCGCCGACTTCCGCGCGCTGGCCCGCTGGTTCGCCACCGCGCCGGGCGAGGACGACGCCCACCGGCTCTGGGACGCCGCCTTCGGCCTCGGCCCGTCCCGGCACGCCCATCTCGGGCACGCCGACGCCGAGCTCGTCCCGGCCGGGACACCGTGGGCGGAGGCCGGGCCGGTGGCGGTCTCGGCGCTGCTGCGCTCGCGGGGCAGGACCGAGCGCATGGGCCGCACCGGGCGGGTCCGGGACGTGGCCGCCCTGCGCGCCGAGCGCCGCGCCCGCGCCGAGAAGGAGCACGCCGGGCTGGAGGCCGCCTGGCAGGCGCTGGCCACCACCGGCTCGGTACGCCTGTCCCAGCTCGGCGCGCTCGACCACGACACCCTGGGCAGGCTGCTCGACCTGCTGGGCCGCGCCCTGGCCGCCCGCCCCGACGCCACCGGCCTGCGCCGGGCCGTCACCTCCGACGGCCGGGTCGAGGTCGTGCTGCGGGCCCCCGGCGACGGCGCGGTCGCGGTGCTGCGCACGTCCGAGGGCTGGTTCCGCGGCCCCGACTACCTGCTCGACATGCGCTCCCCGGGCGTACCCGGCCACGGGAGGGCGGAAGGGGCATGAGCCGCCTGGCCAACCAGCTCGTCAGGGCGGAGAAGGAGGAGATCGCCCGCGCGATCAGGACCCTCCTCGCCCGCCCGTTCCTGTCGGCGCACGACGAGCCCGCCGCTTTCGCGGTGATCAGGAAACGGCGGGAGCCGCTGACCCGGTGGTTCGACTACTTCTGCGGCTGGCGGCTGGTCGTCGAGCCCCGCGAGGGCTACGCCCGCCTGGTCAAGGTCGGGTCGCGGCCGACGGCCACCCGTCCGGCCCGCCGACGCCGCGCGGGCGGGGCGCCGTTCGACCGCCGCCGCTACACGCTGCTGTGCCTGTGCGCGGCCGAGCTGCTCGCCGCGCCGGTCACCACGATCGGCATGCTGGCCAGGCGGGTGGCGCGGGCGGCGGCGGTCGAGGCGGGCGTGCCGGCGTTCGACCCCGTCGGCGCCGACGAGCGGGCCGCCTTCGTCGACGCGCTCAAGCTGCTCGAACAGCACGGCGCGATCACCTCCACGGACGGCGCGACCGACGCCTACCTCGGCGACGAGGAGGCCAAGGTGCTCTACCGCGTGGACACCACCCGCGTGATCAGGCTCCTCGCCGCCCCCGTCCCGCCCTCCCGCCTGCCCGGGGCGGACACGACCGCTCTCACCCTTGAGGCCCGTTACGGCGGCGACGAGCCCACGGAGACCCAGCGTGCCCTGTGGGTCCGCCACTCCCTCGTCCGCCGCCTGCTGGACGAGCCCGTCGTCTACCGCGACGAGCTGACCCCGGCCCAGGCCGCCTACGCCGCCTCGCCCACCGGCCGCCGGATGATCCGCAGGGCCGCCGAGGAGGCCGGGTTCGTGCTGGAGGAGCGCGCCGAGGGCTTCCTGCTGGTCGACACCGAGGCCACCGCCACCGACACGCGGTTCCCCGACGACGGCAGCCACGCCAAGGTCGCCGCCCTGCTCCTGCTCGACCTGCTGGTCACCGCCGGGCCGCTGGCCGCCGCCCGCCTCGACGAGGAGGCCGCCGAACTGCTGCGGCGCTTCCCCCACTGGGCCAAGGCGTACCGGTCGGACGGGGGCGCGGCCCGGCTGGCGGCCGACGCGCTGGAGGTTCTCGCCCTGTTCGGGCTGGCCCGCCGTACCGGCGACCGGGTGGCCGCCCTGCCCGCCGGAGCCCGCTACCGGGTCGATCGCGGCCCGGCCGACACGGAGGACGCATGACCCTCACCGAGCCCACGCCCGCGCGCACCGCCCCGGGCACGGAACGGCGCTGGATCCCCGTACGCGCCGGGATCCTCAACGTGTGGCGCTACTACGACGAGGTGTTCGAGTTCCACCGGGGCAGGCTGCTGCTGCGCGGGCCCAACGGCAGCGGCAAGTCCAAGGTGCTCGAACTGCTGCTGCCGTACGTGCTGGACGCCAGCCTCAAGCCCAGCAGGCTGTCCACGTTCGGCGGCACCGAGCGGACCATGCACTGGAACCTCATGGGCGACGGCGCGAACGGCGTCACCCGCGTCGGCTACGTGTGGCTGGAGTTCCAGCACTCCGACGGCCGCTGGTTCACCTGCGGCGCGCGCCTCCAGGCCACCGCCCACACCAAGAACGTCACCGCCGCCTACTTCACCACCGGCTCCCGCGTCGGCCTGCCCGGCGGCGTCCGGCTCACCGGCGACGGCGGCCAGCCGCTGACCAGGGCCCAGCTCACCGACGAGCTGGGCGAGACGGGAACGGTCCACGAGTCCGCCGAGGTCTACCGCGCCGTCGTGCGCCGCACGCTCTACGCCGGGCTCAACGAGCAGCGCTACGACTGCCTGCTCACCGCGCTGCGCCAGCTGCGCACCCCCAAGCTCTCCGAACGCCTCGACCCCGGCCTGCTGTCCGACCTGCTGTCCAGCGCCCTGCCGCCGCTCGGCGAGGGCGAGCTCCACGAGATCGCCGACGGGTTCGAGCGGCTCGACCGGCGGCGCGAGGAGCTGCGCCTGCTCGACCGCGACGTGGAGGAGGCCGACCGGCTCGCCGGCGTCCAGCGCGGCTACGCCCAGAAGGTGCTGCGGGCGGCCGCCGCCGCGGCCCTGTCCGCCGGGCAGGCCGTCGACGCCCTCGCCGCCGAGGTCAAGGCCGGACGCGAGGCGCTGCGGCAGGCCGACGACGAGCTGGCCGCCGCCGCCGTCCGGCTGTCGGAGGAGGAGGCCCAGGAGCTGGCCCTGGCCGCGCAGATCGACGGGCTCAAGGAGAGCGAGGCGTACCGGGCGGGGCGCGACCTGCACCGGCTGCGCACGCAGGCACAGGAGGCGCACGAGTCGGCGGCCCGGCTGCGCGACCAGGCCGGGGCGGCGGCCCGCGCCGCGTCGGGCAGGCAGGAGCTGTCGCTGCGCGCGGCGGCCGTCGCCCGCGCCGCCACCGGCCTGGCCGACCGCTCCCGCGCCGGGGCCCGCCGGGCCGCCGAACGCGCCGGGCTGCTCGCGGTCCACCTGGAGTGCGAGCGCCCGGTCCCCGAGCCCGAGGGCGGCGGCGTCCTGGAGGAGGGGGAGCGGGGCGACGACGGCGAGGAGGCCGTACGCCGCGCCCGTGAGCTGCTGCGCGCCGCCGTCACCAGCCGCGCCGGCCAGATCCGCGAGGTCAGCGTGGCGGCCGTCGAGCACGAGGAGGCGATCGGCCGCCGCACCACCGCCGAGCACGACCGCGACCGCGCCCGCGACGACCTGGCGGCGGCGAGCGCCGCCCACGACCTGGCCGGCGCCACCCGCGACGAGCGCGCCCGCGACCTGGCCGCCGCCCTGGAGGAGTGGGCCCGCGGCTGCGTCCAGCTCCGGCTCGACCCCGAGGAGCTGGCGGCCCTCGCCGACCGGCCGGAGCAGGCCGACGAGCTGGTCGGCGCGGCCCGTACGGCGGCCGAGGTCCGGCTGGCCGCCCGCGAGCACCACCTGACCGGCCTGCGCGACCGGCTGCACGCCGAACGCGCCGAGCCGGCCCGCGAACGCGAACGCCTGGCCGAGCTGACCGCGCTGGAGCCGCCCCCCTCGCCCGCCCGCCCCGCCTCCCGGTCGGGACGGCCCGGTATGCCGCTGTGGCGGGCGCTGGCCTTCCGGTCCGGCGTCGACCCCGTCACCCAGGCGGGCGTCGAGGCGGCGCTCGAAGCCTCGGGCCTGCTCGACGTGTGGCTGCTGCCCGACGGCGGCATGGATCCCGGCGAGCACGACGCCTTCGCCGCCTCCGCGCTGGCCCGGCCCGCGCCCGGCCAGAGCCTGGCCGACGTGCTGTCGGCGGAGCCGGGCGCGCCCGTCTCGGCCGGCCGGGTGCTCGCGGGCGTCGCCTTCGCCCCCACGGCGCTCGGCCTCGACCACCCCGCGGCCGTCGGGGCCGACGGCACCTGGCGGCTCGGCCCGGCCGCCGGGCGTTGGGTCAAGCCGGAGCCCTCCTACATCGGCGACGCCGCCCGCGAGCGCGCCCTGCGCCGCCGCGTCGCCGAGCTGGACGACCGGCTGTCCGACCTGGCCGGCACGATCGCCGAGTGCGACCACCTGTTCAGGGTGCTGGCCGGCGACCGCGACACGCTCGCGGCCGAGCTGCGGCGGCGGCCGGACCGCGGGCCGTACGCCGGGGCCGCGCGGGCCCTCGACGAGGCCGTGGGCAAGGTCGCCCTGCTGGAGGACCAGCTCCGCGCGCACGAGCGGCGCCTGCACGAGCGCGAGAAGGAGGCGGCCAGGTCGCTGCGCCGGCTGACCGAACTGGCCGCCCGGCACGCCCTGCCCGCCGCCCGGCCCGCGCTCGACCAGCTGGAGGCGGCCCTGCGCGCCGCCGAGTCCACCGGCGGCGTCTGGCACGACCGGCGCGGCGACGCGCGCGCGGCCAGGGAACGCGCCGGGCAGGCGGCGGAGACCGCCCGCGAGTACCAGGACCTCGCCGTACGCGCGATGGAACGGGCCGAGGAGGCGGCCGACGCGGCCGTGGTGCTGGCCGAGAAGCTGGCCATCGTCGAGTCCACGGCGGGCGCGGGGGACCTGGACGTGCTCGGCCGGCTCCAGGACGTCCAGACCGCCTACCAGGGCTGCCGCCGCCTCATCCGGACGGTCCACGACGACACGGCCCGGCTCAACGCCCGCCTCGGACGGCTCAAGGGCGAACTCGGCCGGGCCGAGGAGAAGCACGCGGAGGCCGGACGCGCCCGCGAGGCGGTCTGCGCGCGCTTCCGCCGCCTGATGACCGGCCACCTGCCCGCCGACGCCGGAGTGCCGGCCGGGCTCGCCCCCGACGCCGGGGTGCGGGCGGTGCTGGAGGCCGCCGGGGACGTGGCCGGGCGGCTGGCGGCGGTGCCGTACGAGCGGCGCGACGTCAGGGAGGCCGAGGCGCGCCTGCGGGACGCCTTCCACCACGCCAGGGAGGTCCTGGCCGGCCGGGCCGAGCTGGAGCTGGTCCCCGACGAGGACGCCCAGGTGCTGACCGCCACCGCCGGCGGCATGCGGGCGGGCGCGGCGGCGCTCGGCAGGGCGCTGCGCGACGAGCGCGACGATCGGCGCGGCGACATCACCGAGGCCGAGCGCGACCTGTTCGACCGCACGCTGGCCGGTGACACGCGGCGGCACCTGGCCGACCGCATCCGCCAGGCCGCCGCGCTGGTCGAGGGCATGAACCAGCGGCTCGAACGCGTCCGCACGGCCTCGCGGGTCGCGGTGCGCCTGGTCTGGCAGGTCGACCCCACCCAGTCCCCGGCCACCCGCGCGGCCCGCGACCTGCTGCTGCGCGACCCGGCCGGGCTGGGCGAGGCCGACCACGAGGCCCTGTACGCCTTCTTCAGGGACCGCGTCGAGGAGGTCCGCGCCGACGACTCCTCGGCCGGCTGGGAGGACCAGCTCATGAGGGTGCTCGACTACACGGCCTGGCACCGGTTCGTGGTGCGCCTCGACCGCGGCGACGGCCAGGGCTGGCAGGACCTGACCAGGAAGCTGCACGGCGCCCTGTCCGGCGGCGAGAAGGCCATCGCCCTGCACCTGCCGCTGTTCGCCGCCGTGGCCGCCCACTACCGGACCGACCCCGGCTGCCCCCGGTTCATCCTGCTGGACGAGGTGTTCGTGGGCGTCGACCGGACCAACCGCGGCCAGGTCTTCGACCTGCTGGTGAACCTCGGCCTCGACCTCGTGCTCACCTCCGACCACGAGTGGTGCGAATACCGCGAGCTTGACGGCATCGCCATCCACCAGCTCATCACCGGCGACGGCGACGACGCCGTGACCACGGCCCGCTTCGTGTGGAACGGCTACCGGACGGTCCCCACCGAGACCTTTGATTAGAAAGGTTCTTTACTACCAGGGGACGCGTCCGTATGGTGGGGGCAACCCTCGGGAGGCGGTCATGAAGATCCGCACCGCTGCGGTCGTGCTGACGACCCTGCTCGCCACTTCGGTCTCGGCGTCGGTAACCGTCTCGCCCAGCGCGACGGCGGCGGCCGCCGTCGCCTTCGGGACGATCGTGCCCGCCCCGGTGAGCGCGGTCCCGGCGGCGGGGGTGACGTACCCGATCACCGCCGCGACGGCCCTGTACTCCGACGTGCCCGAGCTGGGCGAGCAGCTCGCGGGGCGGTTGCGCCGGTCCACCGGCTACCCCGTCCCGATCGTGTCCGCCCCGCCGGCGGACGGGATCGCGCTGCGGCTGGGCACGGTGGCCGGCGGGGACGAGGCGTACCAGCTCGACGTGACCGCCACCGGGATCGTCGTGCTGGCCAACCGGGCCGCCGGGCTGTTCGACGGGGTGCAGACGCTCCGGCAGCTGCTCCCGTACGCGGCCGAGGCCGCCACCGTGCAGCCGGGGCCGTGGCCGGTGCCGGGCGGGCGGGTCGTGGACCGGCCGCGCTACCCGTACCGGGGCGCGATGCTCGACGTGGCCAGGCACTTCTTCCCGGTGGACGCGGTCGAGCGGTACCTCGACCAGGTCGCGCTCTACAAGATCAACTATCTGCACCTGCACCTGTCCGACGACCAGGGCTGGCGCATCGCGATCGACTCCTGGCCCCGGCTGGCCTCCTACGGCGGCGGCACGGCGGTCGGGGGCGATCCCGGCGGCTTCTACACCAAGGCCCAGTACCAGGAGATCGTCGCCTACGCCGCCGCCCGAAATATCACCGTTGTTCCGGAAATCGACACGCCGGGGCACACCAACGCCGCCCTCGCCTCCTACGGCGAGCTGACCTGCGACGGCGTCGCCCCGCCGCTCTACACCGGCACCGAGGTCGGGTTCAGCACGCTGTGCACGTCCAAGGAGATCACCTACACCTTCCTCGACCAGGTGGTCGGCGAGCTGGCCGCGCTCACCCCCGGCCCGTACCTGCACATCGGCGGGGACGAGGCGTCCTCCACGACGCCCGCCGACTACAAGGCGTTCGTCGACCGGGCGCAGGGCATCGTGGCCGCCCACGGCAAGACCGTCATCGGCTGGCACGACGTCGTCAACGCCACCCCGCTGCCCTCCACGGTCGTCCAGTACTGGGGCAGCGACCCCACCGAGACGGCGGTCTCGACGGCGGGCCGCAAGGTCGTCATGTCCCCGGCGAGCCGCGCGTACCTGGACATGAAGTACAACCGGCGCACCCCGCTCGGCCAGACCTGGGCGGGCACGATCGAGGTCAAGGACGCCTACGGCTGGGATCCCGGCGCCTACCTCAGAAGGCTCCCGCCCGAGCAGGTGCTCGGCGTCGAGGCGCCGCTGTGGACCGAGACGCTCAGGACGTCGGCCGACCTTGAGTACATGGCCTTCCCCCGCCTGCCCGCGCTCGCCGAACTGGGCTGGTCCCCGCCCGCCACGCACGACTGGACCGCGTTCCGGCAGCGGCTGGGCGCGCAGGGCCCGCGCTGGCGCGTCATGGGGATCGCCTACTACCGCTCCACCCAGATCGCCTGGCCCTCCGGTTCGTAGGAGCCCCCTCAGGAGCTGCGCATGTCCCGATCGATCAGATGCGTCCTCGCCGTGCTCGTCCTGCTGCTCGCCTCGGGGGTGGTGAGCGCCGGCAGCGCCGTCGCGGCGGCCGGTTCGACCGAGCTGGCCTCGGGCTGGGCGCTGCGCCCGGCCACCGGCCTCGCCGACACCGGCGCGGCGATCTCCACGCCCGGGTACGCCACCACCGGCTGGAACCCGGTCACCCTGCCCTCGACCGTCCTGGCCGGCCTGGTCGCCAACGGCGTCTACCAGGACGTCTACTTCGGCCAGAACCTCAAGAACGTGCCCGACCTGACCACCCAGGACTGGTGGTTCCGCGGCGAGTTCACCGCCCCGGCCACGGCCCCCGGGCAGGTCTACTGGCTGCGGTTCAAGGGCCTCAGCTACCGCGCCCAGATCTGGCTGAACGGCGTGCAGCTCGACGCCGCGGCGGTGGGCACGTTCGTCGGCCACGAGTACGACGCGACCGCCGCGATCAGGCCCGGCGCGGCCAACGCGCTGGCCGTCCGGGTCACCCCGCCGCGCCACGACTGCAAGGACCTGTCCGCCTGCACGGTCGACTGGAACCCCGAGGCCCCCGACATGAACGCGGGCATCTGGAACACGACCCTGCTGGACACCACGGGCCCGGTGGCCCTGCGCGACCCGTACGTGCGCACGACCCTGTCGGGCACCGCCGCCGACCTGAACGTCTACGTGGACGCCGTCAACGCCACGAACGCCCCCGTCACCACCACGGTCAGCGGCACGATCGCCAAGGCGGGCCGGCCCGACCTCACCTTCTCCCAGGACGTCACACTGGCCGCCCGCGAGCGCAAGGAGGTCGCCTTCGCGCCCCTCCACGTGAGCGATCCGGTGCTGTGGTGGCCCTACCAGTTCGGCAGCCCCGAGCTGTACCGGCTGACGGTCGCCGCGGGCGCCTCCGACAGCAAGTCGATCGACTTCGGCATCCGCCAGGTCACCGACTACCGCACCACCGTCAACGGCACCTCGTTCGCCGGATACAAGATCAACGGCCGGCCGATCCTGCTGCGCGGCGGCGGGTACGTGTGGGACCTGATGCAGCGCTGGGACACCAGGACGAACGCCGCCCACATCAACTACGTCAAGGACATGGGCCTGAACACCATCAGGCTGGAGGGCACCCTCGGCAACGAGGAACTGTACGACCTGGCCGACAAGGCGGGCATCCTGGTCATGCCGGGCTTCGTCTGCTGCAGCGCCTGGGAGGACGACAGCGCCTGGACCGCCGAGCAGGAGCAGGTCGCCCGCGCGTCGCTGGACAGCCAGCTGCGCTCGCTGCGCCATCACGCGTCGGTGTTCCTGTGGACCTACGGCAGCGACCAGCCGCCGACGGCCGCGCACCTGGCGGCGTACAAGGGCGTGGCCGCCGCCCTGCACTGGCAGAACCCGACCCTGGACAACGTCGCCACCTGGTCCAACGCCGACGCCGGCATGAAGATGGACGGCCCGTACGTGTGGGAGCCGCCGGTGCTGTGGTGGGACGAGAGCCGCAGCGGCGGCGCGTTCGGCAGCACGGGGGAGGAGGGCACCGAGGCGCCGCCGCCCCTGGAGACCCTCCAGCGGTTCCTGGCGCCCGCCGACATCTGGCCCATCGGCACGGCGTACAACTACCACGCCGGCAAGCCGGGCAGCGTGTTCGACACCGTCGCCCCCTACACCACCGGCCTGACCAGGCGTTACGGCACCCCGACCTCCGCCGCCGACCAGTCGCGCAAGTCCGAGGCGCAGAACTACGAGAACGCCCGCGCCTTCTTCGAGGCGTGGAGCGCCAGGCAGCACGTGCGCTCGTTCGGCTCGATCTTCTGGATGCTGAACAACGCCTGGCCGTCGGTCCACTGGAACCTCTACGACTACTACCTCAAGCCCGGCGGCGGCTACTTCGGGACCAAGAAGGCCACCGAGCCCGTGCACATCGCCTACGACTACCTCACCCGGGCCGTCCACGTGGTCAACTCCACCCTCGCCACCAGGTCCGGGCTGACCGCCACGGTCTCCGTGCACAACCTGCCGGACCTGGCCCAGAAGTACACGGCCTCGGCGCCGGTCACCGCGACCGCCAACGCCGGCGTCCAGGTCCTGACCGTCCCGGCGCTGACCGGGCTGTCAGGGACGTACCTGATCAGGCTCCAGCTCAAGGACGCGGCCGGCGCGAAGGTCAGCGACAACGTCTACTGGTACTCCACCTCGCCCGACACGCTCGGCAACAAGAGCAACTGGTACCGCACCACGCCGAAGACGTACGCCGACCTCACCGGCCTGAACGCCCTGCCCACGGCCAATGTCACGGCCACCGCCGTCCGCGCCGTCTCCGCCGGGACCGAGACCGTCACGATCACCCTGACCAACCCCTCCGGCCTGGCCTTCCTCGTACGCCCGGAGGTGGTCGCGGACGGGCGCGAGGTCGTCCCGGTCACCTACACCGACAACTACGTCACGCTGTGGCCGGGGGAGTCCACGACGATCACCGCCACGTACCGGACGTCCGACCTCACCGGCCACCAGCCGTCGGTACGGGTACGCGGCTACAACGTCCCCACCACCACGATCCCTCTCCCCTGACCCGGGCCCCGTCAGGGGCCGGTCAGCGCGTGTGCCCAGGGCGGGTTCGCGCCCGCCACCGAGCACGTCAGCGCCGACACCCGGGCCGCGAACGACGCGGCGGCCACGGCCGTGTCCAGGTCGAGGCCGTCGAGCCGCCCGCCGAGCAGGCCACGCGCGCCCAGATCATGCAGGAGCCCGGCGGTGAAGGAGTCGCCCGCGCCGACCGTGTCGACGACGTCGACCTCCGGCGCGGGCACCTCCGCCCGTTCCCCGTCGAGGGACACCAGCGCCCCCGCCGCTCCGCGCGTCACCACCACGAGCCGGGCGCCGGCCGCGTGCCAGGTGTCGCAGGCCCGTTCCGCCGACGCGCCGGGCAGCAGGAAGCGCAGGTCGTCGTCGCTGAGCTTGAGCACGTCGGCCCACCCGCACCAGCGTTCGACCCGGTAGTCCTCGCGGGCGGCGAGGGTGGGACGCACGTTGGGGTCGATCGAGACCGTGACCCGCGCGGCGGCCTCGCGCGCGAACTCCTCGACCGCCGCCCGGCCCGGCTCCCTGACCAGCGCCAGCGACCCGGTGTGCAGGCAGGCGGCCGGGCCGAGCCTGGCCGGGGCCAGCTCGTCCGGGCTCCACTGCCAGTCGGCGGTGCCGCCCGCGTAGAAGGTGTAGGCGGCCCGGCCGTCGCGGTCGAGCGCGGCGACCGAGAGCGTGCTCGGCTCGGCGGCCTCGACGGCCGCCGACAGGTCCACGCCCGAGGACGCCAGACGCTCACGGAACAGCGTCCCGAACACGTCGCCGGAGATGCGCCCGAGGAAACGGGCCGGCGTGCCGAGCCGGGCCAGCGCCACCGCCGTGTTGGCCGGGCCGCCTCCCGGCAGCACCCGCAACCCCAGCTCGCCCCGCCCGGCCGCGCCTTCGGAGGCGGTGAAGCCGTCGGCGACGCACTCGCCCAGAACAGCGATCATCGAGCCTGCCTTCCTGGCGCGCGCCGCCGATGCCGTACGCCCGAGGCGGCATCGACGTCTCCGAATGGGAGCTCATCATCGCAGCCCGCGATCACGCCCGCACTCACCCTCCGTCCTGGGCTCGCGTCAGGCGGTGCCGTTCCCGTCCTCCAGGTGGCGGGGCAGGCCGGTGTCCGGGACGCCGAGCCTTCGCGCGTACCGGTCGTTGAGCTCCGACCAGCCGAAGTCGACCGCCGCGGCGCCCCGGATCGGCGGGATCGGCCGCCCGTCGAGCAGTTTCTCGGCCACGTCGAGGCAGATGTGCCAACCGGCCGCCGCCTTCGGCAGCATGTCGCGGTCCTGGACGGTGTGCCGCAACGTCAGACGGGTGCCGCCGCCGGTCGCCGCCAGCTCCCAGCGCAGCAGGTCGGTGCCGAACGTGTGCTCCAGCAGCGTCGGCGGCTCGGCGCGGACGACCTCGGCCGCCATGTCCAGGGGGTTCTCGTCGTCGATCATCGTGAGCGTCACGTCGCCCGTCTCGGACAGATCCCGGCCGGCGGTGTACGGGGCCCAGGCGGAGAGCTGCCCCGGCTCGGTCAGCGCCCGCCACACCTTCTCCGGCGGGTGACGCAGGTCGCGGACGAAGACGAGGGTCCAGCGATCTCCCGTCGCCTCGCCGCCGACCTGGGCCGGCGGGCTCGGGCGGTACACGTCAGAGGTCATCACTGCTCCAGGTTGTCGAGATGCCGCTCAAGAGCGTCGAGATGCCCGTCCCACAGGGCCCGGTACGGCTGAAGCCAGTCGTCCAGCGCCCGCAGGGGGCCCGCGTGGATGCGGTAGATCCGCCGCTGCGCCGCGGTGCGGCAGGTGACGAAACCCGCCTCCCTGAGCACCTTCAGCTGCTTGGACACCGTGGGCTGGCTGACGTCGAGCGCCTCGACCAGCTCGTTCACGCTGCTCTCGGACACCCGGAGCCGATCGAGGATGCGACGCCGGGTCGGCTCGGAGAGCACGGAGAACGCGTCGACGGACATGCCTCTATATTCCGCTGAAGGTATATGCCTGTCAAGGAATATAGCCGCCTGCTCCTTCAGCGCTGGATGATGATCTCCGTGAGCCGTTCCGGCGCACGCAGCGGCAGATAGTGATCGGCCGTGGCGACGATCTCCAGGCACGCGCCGGGAATGCCCTCGGCGAGCCGGCGGGCGATCACGCCGATCTCCGGATGGTCGTGATCGCCGACGACGACGGTGGTGGGCACCGCGACCCGCTCAAGCAGCTCGACGGCGCCCACCTCGGAGAAGCGGACGTGGCCCTTCTCCGAGGCCACCCGCACCTTGGCGTTCTCGGTGACCATGCCCTCGATCGCCGCCCATCCCGGCGCCCGGTCACGCAGCGAGGCCCACACCGTCAGCTCCGTCTCGGCCAGGCGGCCGGCGTCGTTCCCGCGGTCCGCCGCCATGTAGGCGTCCGTCTCGGGAGAGTCCGGCCAGTCGTGGCCACTGGCCGACGCCGCGACCAGGACCAGGGAGCGCACCCGTTCCGGGTGCTCCAAGGTGAAGTCGAGCGCGACCTCGCCGCCCATGCTCAGCCCGACCAGCGCGGCGCGCTCGATGCCGAAGTGGTCGAGCACCGCGAGCAGGTCGTCCTCGTAGCGGAACGGCGCGGTCGGCGGCGTCGAACGGCCCAGGCCCCGCGCATCGTACCGGATCACGGTGTGGTGGCGCGCGAGGTCAGGGAGAACGCCGTCCCAGAGGCGGCTGTCGTGCACGGAGCCGTGCAGCAGGACCATGGGGGCTCCGCCGCCGGTCTTCTCGGCCCACAGACTGCCGCCGTCGGAGACGGGGATGTACTCGATGGTCATAGGACCGATTCCATCACGCTTGTCCTGTTCTGCCGTTGATCCTGGCGGGTGGGTCATTCGGGGGGTCTCGCCTCGGCGGATGCCCGGGGGTGAGGATTCCGGTCGGTCATGTGGTTTTTTCGTGTCCGTCCGAGGGCTCGCTAAAGTTATCTCTTCGTGATGTGCGTCGCTGGCGGGTGATTTGTACAGAGAGGGCGTGTGTAGAGGAGATTGGCTGCCCGATTTTTCGTCTTTATCGGGAAATGTGGGGCCAGCGCTGCCCGATCATCCTTGTGGTTACGATTCCTTCGTCCAGTCGTTCTGCGGAGCGAAGGGGAAGAAGGGCGCCATCGATTCCCACGATCTGGCCGAACTCGAAAAGCGCCGGAACGATCCCGACTTCGCCGTGGCGTTCGCCTCCGTGATGCCGCCACGGCAGCTCAAGAGCCTTCTGGCCGGTCTGCGCCGCGCGCATGCCATCCAGTCCACCAGCCTCGACCGGCTGGCCAGGGCGCTGAGCACGCTCCTCGGCACCGCCTCCCGCGCCCCCTGTGCGGCCAGGATCTCGACCCCTTACGCCCACCGCCTGCTCGAAAACCTCGACGACCCGGAAACCGGTTTCGCGCTCGGGCAGTTGTTGCGGTACGGGCGTTTCGCCGACACATTCCTGCGCGACCTGGCCTTCAAGGTCTACGACCATGAACGAAGCCAGCCGCCCGGGTCTCCGTACTGGCGGAACCTTCGTCCGGACTCGCTGCCGATGTGCGCCATCCCCCTGGACGAACGGGACCCCATGGCAGCCGTCATGGCCGCCCTGGCCAACCATCCCCGTGCGGCCCGCGAATTCCTGACGGACGGGCGCCGGGACCCACTGGACTACCTCACCTGCGAACGCTTCTGGCCCGGCCAGACCGAGACACACCTCGACCGGGCCATCGACATCGCGGGCCTCTAGCAACCCGGTGGGGTGTTGTCGCGGTGACGGGTCAGGGGCGGAGGCCGGTGAAGAGGTCTTCCTCGTGGGCGGGGGCGTCGACCTTGTTCAGCTTCCGCTCGAAGGCCTCGTGGGAGAACGCCTGGTGCTGGGCCTCCTCGGGCATGCGGAGGAGGAAGATGTTCTCACCCTGGCTCTCGTGGGCCTGGAGGGCCTTGAGCTTGCGTTCGACGTAGGGGGTGACGTCGACGACGGCGGTGACCTGCTCGTCGGGGGTGCCGAAGTCGTCGGACGGCTCGAAGCCGCCCAGGTCGACGCCGCTGTCGCGCATCAGCTCGAACATGCGCTTGATCGCGGCCCGGGGGATCGCCGTGTAGTAGAACTTGTCGGGGATGCCGGTCGCCTCGACGGCGGCCACCGTGATGCGGTGGGCCTGCACGTGGTCGGGGTGGCCGTAACCGCCGCCGCCGGTCTCGTCGTAGGTGATGACCACCTGCGGGCGGTAGCGCTCCATCAGCTCGCCCAGCTTGGCGGCGGCCACCTCGACCGGGACGTTGGCGAACGCGTTGGGGTGATGGTTGGTGTCCCAGCCGTCCATGCCGGAGTCGCGGTAGCCGAGCAGCTCCACGTGGTCGATGCCCAGGTGCGCGACGGACTCGCGCAGCTCGCCCAGGCGCTTCTCGGCCACCCTGGCGGCGTCGTGACCCTCCTCGCCCGGTTTGACGCCGCCCGTGTCGTCACCCTGCTCGCCGTTGGTGCAGGTGACCAGCACGGTGCGGATGCCCTCGTCGGTGTAGCGGGCGAGGATGCCGCCGGTGCTCAGGCACTCGTCGTCGGGGTGGGCGTGGACGACCATCAAGGTGAGTTCCCGATCCATGAAGGGAACCCTACTCGGCGCGCCCGACACTTCGGCCCCCGCGTGCGCGGCGACGGCGGACGATGGACGGGGCGGGGGACGGGGCGGGGGACGGGCGCGTCAGGCGGTGGTGGTCAAGGTCGTGGCGCGTCGGCGGGCGGCGGCGGCCGTGGCGCGGTCGCCCAGGGCGTCGGCCAGCGCGGCCTGCTTGAGCCAGTTGAACGGGCTGCACGGCCGTACGCCGATCCGCTCGCTCACCAGCGCCCGCGCCACCTCGTGCCGCCCGCCCCGCAGCGCCGCCTCCAGCAGCGTCTTCTGCACGGCGTCCCGCTGGGCGTGGCTGCCGCCGAACTCGTTGACCCGGTGCCGGATCGGGTACAGCAGGTCGACGACGGCCCCGAAGTCGCCCCGCCCGTACGCCACCAGGGCCCGGCACACCGGCAACCCCACCCGCGACGTCATCGCGACGTTGGTGACCCCGGGACGGGACTCCAGCGCGTACGCCTCCCGCGAGGCGACCAGCTTCTCCGCCTCCCCGATCCGTCCGGCCCCCACGTACGCCATGACCGCGTGCACGTCGTTGAAGGCGTAGAACGGCTCGGCCACCAGCGGCGGCCACGCATCGGCCAGGGCCCGCCAGCGTCCGGGCTGGTCGGAGCCCTCCAGCAGGAGCCGCCAGAGCAGCGCGGCGGCGTCCAGCAGCTCCATGGACGTGCGCCCGCCGGCCAGCGCCGCGTCGTACACCCCGAGCGCCCGAGACGTGTCGCCGGTCTCCAGGGCGTAGAGGGCGTAGTGCCACCAGGTGTGGACGTTGAAGAACGTGCCGGTGGACCAGTCGTCCAGGCGGGCGTCGAGGTAGCGCACGCCCTCGCCGAAGCGGCCCTGCATCTCGTAGGTGTGCACGACCGCGTGGATGCCCCACACGTCGCGCCGGTTCAGCTCGACGGCCCGCAGGCCGACCTCCTCGGAGCGGTCGTAGTGGCCGGCCTCCTCCAGGCCGAAGGCGTACATGCCGAGCAGGTGGCCGTAGTGCCGGTCGTCGTCGTGCCAGGCGGTGAGCGCGCCGCCGACCCGGTCGCGCAGCGAGCGGGCGTCGCCGGTGAAGAAGTCGATCTGGTGCCCGGTGGCCAGGGCCAGCGCGTCGCGCGGGTGGGCGACGGTGATCTCGGCCAGCAGCGCGCCGCAGGCGGTCAGGTCGCCGTCGAGCAGCGCCTGGACGGCCGCCAGGTGCGCGCGCTCGCGGGGCAGCAGCGACGACTCGTCGGCCTGGCGGCGGAAGGCGTCGAACCGGGTGCGCGCGCTACGGGCGTCCGCCGCCTCGGTGGTCAACAGGTCGAGGTAGGCGGCCAGGACGTTGCCCATGGGGAAGCCGGGGGAGTCGGCCAGCGCGGCGGTCGCCTCGGCGTCGACCTCGGCCCGGAAGTGCAGCAGCTCGTGGATCGCCCGGTCGTAGTGGCGGGCGGCGGCGGCGCTCGCGCCGGTCATGGCCAGGCCGTGCTCGTCGGTGGTCACCCGATCACTGTAACCACGCCGCCGGTCCCGATTCAGGACGACCGCCCGACGCGGGGCCCGTCATTAGGGGCCATACGAACGAAGAGAACACTTGTCGCCCCTACCCCGTATCCGTAATGTTTGATGCCGAACGACCGAGGAGGAGAGCCCATGCGCCTGGCCGACGTCGACCTCGCGGACCCCGGCAGGTTCGCCGACGGCGTGACCCCGTGGCGGATGTTCGACGTGCTGCGCGAGCGGTCACCCGTCCACTGGCAGGACGAGCACGGGCACGGCAAGGGCTTCTGGGCGGTCACCCGGCACGCCGACATCGTGGCTGTCGGCCGCGACCCGGAGACGTTCACCTCCGAAGGCTTCACCAACCTGGAGGAGGTGGACGAGCGGCAGGCCGCGATCCGGCGTTCCATGCTGGAGACCGACGGCCCCCGCCACCACGCGCTGCGGCGGCTGCTGCTGCGCGACTTCTCGGCCAGGGCGGTGGCCGGCTATGAGGTCTTCCTGCGCGGCCTGACCGCCACGACCCTGGACGCCGCCCTGCCCAAGGGCGAGTTCGACTTCGTCAAGGAGGTCGCCGCCGACTTCCCGATCAACGTGCTGGCCCGCATGCTCGACGTGCCCGACACCCGGCGGCTCATCGACTGGGGCAACCAGATCATCGAGAACACCGACCCGGACCGGCTGCGCGAGAGCGAGAAGTACAAGGACCTGCCCTTCCGCAGCCCCGCCTCCCTGGAGGTCTTCGAGTACGGCCGGGAGCTGGCCGCCCGCCGGCGCGGCGGCGACGGCACGGACCTGGTCAGCCGGCTCGTCAACCAGGCCCCCGCGGACGGCCTGCCGCTGTCGGACCGCGACTTCGACAACTACTTCCTGCTGCTGGTCGTGGCCGGGAACGAGACCACCCGGCACGCCATCTCGCACACCATGCTCGCCCTCATGGAGCACCCCGCCCAGCTCGACCGCCTGCGCGCCGACCCGGCGCTGATGCCGCGCGCCGTGGACGAGTTCCTGCGCTGGGCCTCACCCGTCTACCACTTCCGCCGCACCGCCACCCGCGACGTCACCCTGAACGGCCGCCGCGTCGCCGCCGGCGACAAGGTCGTCATGTGGTACGCCTCGGGCAACAGGGACGAGCGCGTCTTCCCCGACCCGTACCGATTCGACGTGGGCAGGGACGCCGACGAGCACCTGACGTTCGGCAGGGGAGGCCCGCACTACTGTCTCGGCGGCGCGCTGGCCAGGCTGGAGATCCGGGTGCTGTTCGAGGAGCTGCTGCCGCGCCTGTCGTCGATCGAGCCCGCCGGCGAGGTGCGCAGGATCCGCTCGAACTTCGTCAACGGCATCAAGGAGCTGCCGGTCAGATGCTCTCCAGGTGCTCCATGACGCGCTTGAGCGAGCCGGCCAGCTCGCGCCGCTGATCGCTGTCGAGCTCCTTGACCACGAACGCCTCCTGCCGGTTGAACTCCGGGAACAGCTCGCGCATCAGCCGCTCGCCGGTCGCGGTGAGCGCCAGCATGACCCGGCGGCCGTCCGTGGGATGCGGGTAGCGCCGCAGGTGGCGGTAGGACTCCAGGGTCTTGACCACGCCCGTGAGGGTGCCCTTGGAGATGCCCGCCTCGGCGGCGACGTGGCGGGTCTCGCTCTCGCCCCAGATCCACACCACCCACATCACCACGAACCCCGTCCAGGTCAGGCCGGTGTCGCGCAGGACGGTCTGCTCCAGGTGGTTGCGGATGGCCGAGGAGGCGCGGTAGACGTTGGACACCGCCCACATGGCCTCGAAGTCGATGTTGAGGTCGCCCAGCCGCTGGCCGATGGCCTCCTCGGTCTGGCGCAGCGTGTGGTGTCCCGTCATGGCACGAAAGTATATTCGGTACCTAACAATCTTCGCGCTGGCCATTCACGAACGGGCCCAAACGACCCGGCCGCCGAACACCGTCAGGTCCACCGGGGCCGCCACGACGTCCTCGTCCGCCGTCGCCGCGCTGAGGCACAGGTCGGCGACCTTGCCCGGGGTGAGCGTGCCCTTCCAGCCCTCGGCGAAGTCCTGCCGTGCTCCGGCGATCGTATAGGTGGCCAGGGCCTCCTCCAGCGAGATGCCCTCGCCGTCGCGGTCGACCAGCGCCGCCACGCCCGCCCGCCAGTCCGGCGCGGTCACCGGGGCGTCGGAGCTGCACACGGTCAGCACGCCCGCGTCGAGCGCCGAGCGCGCCGGCCACTCCCGTTCGGCCGCCCGCGCGCCGAACAGCTCGCGCGTGGTGCCCGACTCGACGCGCTGGAGCACCGGCTGCAGGTTGATGCCGTAGCCCAGCTCGCCGAGCGTGGCCAGCGCCTGCTTGGAGGCGAACTGGCCGTGGATCACGTAGTGGCGGGGGTCGGCCCTCGGGTGCTCGCGGGAGATCGCGGCCAGCGCGTCCGCGACGGCGTCGATGCCCCGGCTGCCCACCACGTGCACGCCCGCCTGGAGGCCGGCGACGTGCACCAGGCGCAGGATCTCGTCCAGCTCGGCGACCCGCTCGGCGTCCGTGCCGCCGTGCGTGCACAGCGAGCCGTGCCCGCCCGACGGGTACGCCTCCCGCATCCAGGCCGTCTCCGACGGCGGGATCCCGTCGGCGAACACCTTCACGCCCAGCAGCCGGACCAGCCGCTCGTCCACGCCGTCCAGGTCGTCCGGCAGGCGGTCGAGGTAGGCGGCGGTGTCGGCGACCGAGGCGCCCGACATCGGGCTCGGCAGGCCCAGGACGCTCACCCGCGCGGTCAGCCCGCCCGCCCGCGCCAGCTCCCCGTACGCGCCCAGCACCCCCGGCCCCATGCCGCCCGCGAACGCCTCCCCGCCGCCCGGCCCGAGGCCCGGCTCGGTGAAGCTGGTGATCCCGGCCCGGTTCAGCTCGGCCACCACCTCGCGCAGCACCCGGGTCAGGCCGCCCGGCGGAGGGGGCACCAGGCGCTGGACGACGCCCTGGTCCCCGTGGTGCAGCAGGCCGTCGCCGTCCTCGGGCAGCCCGGCCAGGCGCAGCGCGGCGGAGTTCGTCCACGTCGTGTGGCCGGAGAAGTCCTGGAGGAGGACGGGATGGTGGGGGGCGACGTCGTCCAGGTCCGCCTTCGAGGGCAGGCGGCCCTCGGCCAGCCGGCCGGGGTTCCAGCCGATCCCGCGCACCCATTCGCCGGGCCCTGCGGCGCGCACCGCGGCGGCGACCCGGTTCCGCACCTCGGCGATCGACCCCACCGCCACGTCCAGGCAGAACGGCGGGCGGGTCAGGCCGTAGCCGCAGGCGTGCAGGTGGGAGTCGTTGATCCCGGGCAGCAGGACGCGGCCCCGCAGGTCCACGACCTCGGCCGCGGTCCAGCCGGCGGCGTCGCCGACGTGCGCGATCACGCCGTCGCGCACCGCCACGCCCGTCGCGTACGGCCGCGCCGGGTCCATCGTGAGCACCCGCCCGTTGACCAGCAGAAGATCGGCGTCAGTCATGAATCGTCTCCAAGGTAGGCGCGCTTGAGCGCGGCATCCGACTCGCGCAGCGGCGTGGGGTCGCCGCCGTAGGTGATCGTGCCGTGGGACAGCACGTACGCGCTGTCGGCCAGGGCCAGGGCCGCGTGCGCGAACTGCTCGACCAGCAGCACCGCGCAACCGTCGTCGGCCAGCCGCCGGATCACCGGCAGCAGCCGGCGGACGACGCCCGGCGCCAGGCCGAGCGACATCTCGTCGAGCAGCAGCGCCACGGGACCGGTCCCGATGGCCCTGGCCAGGACGAGCATCTGCTGCTCGCCGCCGGACAGCAGCCCGGCCCGCACGTCGAGCCGCCGTTCCAGCTCGGGGAACAGCTCCAGGCCGCGCCGGGGGTCGCCGGCCAGGGACAGGTTCTCGCGGGTGGTGAGCGTGCCGAACACGGCGCGGCCCTGCTCCACGTGCGCCAGGCCGTGCCTGGCGCGGTGGGTGCGCGGCCGGCCGGTCAGCGCGGCCCCGCCCAGGACGATCTCGCCCCCGGCGACCGGCACCACGCCCGAGACCGCTTCGAGCAGCGTCGTCTTGCCCGCGCCGTTCGGGCCGAGCAGGACGGTGACCTGCCCCCGCGCGGCGGTCAGCGTCACGTCCCTGACCACCGGCCGGCCGCCTCTGGCCACGGTCACGTCGCGCAGCACCAGATCCATGGGGTCGCCTCCCGTCCGCCCGCTCACGCGGCGGGCTCCTCGCCCAGGTAGGCCCGCAGGACGCGGGGCTCGGCGAACACCTCGGTGGGCGGGCCCTGGGCGACGACGCGGCCGAAGTCCAGCACGGTCACGCCCGTGCACGCCGCCCGGACCAGGTCCAGGTCGTGCTCGATGAGCAGGACGGCGGCGCCGTACCGGGCGGGGACCCGGCGCAGCCAGGCGCCCAGCCGTTCGCTCTCGGCGTGGCCGAGGCCGGCGGCGGGCTCGTCCAGCACCGCGATCGCCGGACGGGCCAGCAGCGTGCCGGCCACTTCGAGCAGCCGCCTGGCGCCCACGTCGAGCGCGGCGATCGGGTCGCCGGGCGCGGCCGTCACCAGCCCGGCCAGGCCCTCCTCCATCTCGGCGTCGCTCAGCGCGCGGCGCGCGGCGAACCGCAGGTACTCGCGCACCGACAGGCCCACCGGCACCCGGTCCTGCTGGAACGTGCGGCGCAGCCCGGCCCTGGCGCGCCGGTGGACCGCCGCGCCGCCCCGGGCGTCCGCGACGGCGACGCCGCCGACCTCGACCAGGCCGCCTCCGGCGGGGACGAACCCGCTGATCGCGTCGACCAGGGACGACTTGCCCGCGCCGTTCGGGCCGACCAGCCCGTGCACCTCGCCGGCGAGCACGGTGAGGCCGACGTCGTCCACGGCGACGACCTGGCCGTACCGCACGCTCACCCGCTCGATCCGCAGCGCCGCGCGCCGCCCGTCCGCGGCGAGGGCCGGAGCCTCGGGTCCGGCCACCGCGGACACGCCCGGCTCAGCGTCGGCGCGTCCGGTGTCGGCGTGACGGGCGTCGGAGCGGCGGGCGCGGCGGGCGCGCAGGGCGGCGCGGAGGCCGTCGCTCATGCCCGACCCCTGCGTCATCGCCTGCACCGCGCCCACCGCGAACACGACGTTCGCCCACTGCTGCGGTACGCCGAGCCGCCGCAGCAGCTCGCTCACCAGCACGCCCAGCGCCCCGCCGACGAGCGCGCCCTCCGCGTGGTGGGCGCCCGCCATCACGGCCACCGCGTAGGCCACCAGCGACTGCCCGGGGTCGAAGTTGCGCGACACCACCATGGCGAGCTGCCCGGCCAGCAACGCCCCGGACACGCCTGCGATGAACGCGCTCACCGCGAAGGCGCTCAACTTGGCGCCGGGCACGCTGGTCCCGGCCGCCGCCGTGGCCCGTTCCGACTCCTTCAGCGCCCGCCACGACGCCCCGAGCCGGGTCCGCCGCACCACCGCCAGCGCCACCGCCACCAGCGCGAAGACGCCGCAGCACAGCAGGAAGTACTGGCGGTCCGAGGTCAGCCCCGCCGGACGGCCCACCACGACGCCCTGGCTCACGCCGGGGAAGGAGCTGGCGGCCATGACGACGTCCACGGTCGCGGCGAAGCCCAGCGTGACGATCGCCAGGTGCACGCCGCGCAGCCGCAGCGCGGGCAGGCCGATGAGCAGCCCGAACGGCACGGCGGCCAGGCCCGCGAGCGGCAGCCAGACGTACAGGCCGCCGGGGACGCCCCAGACGTTGAGCTGGGCGGTGGTCCAGGCGCCGATGGCGGCGAAGGCCATCTGGCACAGGGAGACCATCCCGGCCTGCCCGGCCACCACCCCGAGGCTCTGCAGCAGCACTCCGGAGATGACCGCCGACATCGCCAGGAACACCCAGTACGCCGGCAGCCCGGCGGCGAGACCGTAGGCGGCCGCCGCCGCCAGGACGCCCGCGACCGCCCACCGCGCCACCGGCCCGTCAGCGCGACGCATCCCACACCTCCCTGCGCCGGCTCCACACGAGGATCAGCAGGATGGCCGCGAACGGCACCACGTCCCGGTACTGCTGCACCACCGCCGACCCCGCGAGCACCCCCTCCAGCAGCCCGAGCGCGAGCCCGCCGGCCAGCGCCCCGGCCAGCCGCCGCAGCCCGCCCAGCAGCGCCGCCGCGCAGGCGGGCACGATGAGCATGCTCAGCGACAGGATGTCGCTCGACCGCACGGGCGCCACCACCAGCAGCACCAGCGACGACGACGCGCCGGCCAGGGCCCACACGGTCAGGGTGAGCGCGCGGGTGCCGATGCCCAGCAGCTCGGTGGTGACCGGCCGCTCGGCCATGGCACGCAGGCGCAGGCCCAGCGGCGTCCGGGTGAGCAGCAGCGAGGTGCCCGCGCCGATCACGACGGCCAGGGCGAGCAGCACGACCGCCCCCTGCGTCACCACGACCCCGGCCAGCGTGGCGACGCGGCCCGCGGCCGGGTTCGGCAGCACCCGCGGCTCGTCGCCGAAGGCGATGTAGGCCAGCGCGATGATCCCGATGAGCTGCGCGATCGACACCGCCGTACGGGTCTGCGGCCCGCTCTCGGCGAACCACCGCGTCACCACCAGGCCGCACCCGGCCGACACCAGTGCCCCGGCCGCCACCCCGGCCAGGGCCGCCGCCCAGTACGGCCACCCCGTCCCGGCGAGCGCGGCCATCACGTACACCCCGGCCACGCCGGTCGCGGCGACGGCCAGGTTCACCGTCGCGGTCAGCCGGTACATGGCGGTGAGCAGGAGGCCGAGGGCGGCGAACGTGCCGCCCGAGGCCAGCCCGGAGACCAGGCCCTGGAACATCAGCCGAGCGTCCCGGGGTAGCGCACCCACTCGGGCGTGACCACGTGCCAGGCGCCGTCCTTGAGCCGGACGATCTTCCCGGCCCGGTTGGAGAAGTGCCGGGCGGCCTGCCCGAACTCGTACGGGGTGCCGGTCATCGGAGTCTGGACGGGCTTGAGCGCCCTGAACGCCGCCGTCACCGACTCCCGGGTGATCGGCCCCTTGATCGTCCTCAGCGTGTCCACGAAGTAGGTGGCCGCCAGGTAGCCGCCCTGCCCGAAGGAGGTGAGCGGCACGTTCTTCGAGGTCATCAGCTCGCGCCAGTCCTTCAGCGCGGGCGAGTCCGCCTCGGTGAACGGCTCGAACTCGGCGTTGGCGTACATGCCGTCCCCGTCGGGGCCGAGGGCCTTGGCGACGGCCTCGGTGTAGGGCGCGGTGGTCATCAGCCAGTCGATGCCGGTGACGTCCTGCTGCTTGACGACCTTCATCCAGGCGATCGCCATCGGCTCGGTGCCGTTGTACAGGACCGCCTGGCAGCCCTCCCGCCGGGCCCGCAGCACGAACGGCGTGGGGTCGGAGTCCGGCTTGACCGTGCGGTCGTCCAGGGTGAGCTTCTTGCCGGTCAGGGCGGTCCAGCTCTTCACGGCCCCGCCGTAGGCGTCGTTGGTGTTGCCGAGGATCGCCAGGAACATGCAGACCTTGTCCCGTTTGAGCACCTCGGAGGCGTAGTAGAGGTTGATCGCCATGTTGAGGTACGGGCCGGTGTTCACCGGGGAGACCGCCGGGGACTCGAAGCAGGTCGGGTCGACGCCGGTGCCCTGGACGGAGACGATCCCCGACTGCTGGTAGAAGGGGGCGTTCACGGCGCAGTCGAGCAGGCTGGCCGAGCCGGCCAGCGCCACGACGCCCTGGTTGGTGACGACGTCCCTGGCGGCCTGGGCGGCGGCGGCCGGGTCGCCCTTGTCGTCGGCGCTGACGTACTCGATCTTGTGGCCGTTCACGCCGCCCTGCTCGTTGACCCGGTCGAAGACGGCCTTGGCCGCGGCCGAGGAGTCGGGGAAGGTGACCGCGCCGCTCAGCGAGCTGACGCCGCCCACCTTGATGACGTTCCCGGCGCCGCCGGACGAGGCGGACGGCGGCTCGTCGGACAGGCCGCACCCGGCGACCGACAGCGGGAAGGCGAGCAGGACGGCGAGCGGGACGGCGCGTGCCCTCATGGGGATCATGGGCGACCTCTCTGCGGATTGTGGAGGGATCGTAAGGTGCCAAACGAGCTGGTTCAAGAGCTAGCTTGTTTAAGATCGTTCGGGTATGAAAGAAAAATGAAGCAACCGCGCATGCAACTCGTGCTGTCCGAGAACTGGACGATGACCTCGGCCCGCGACCTGCCGGTGCTGGTCCGGTGGGCACGCGAGGCCGAGGACGCCGGGTTCGACTCGGTCATGGTCAGCGAGCACCTGGCGCTCGGCCCCGACGCCGGCGCCCGGGGCCGCATGGCCAACCCCCGCGAGTACGCGCTGCCCGGCAACCAGGACCCGTTCACGCCGTGGCCGTACTCGCTGGGCCTGCTGGCCGCCGTCGCCTCGGTCACCACCCGGCTGCGCCTGGCCGCCGCCGCGGTGCTCGCCCCGCTGCGCCACCCGCTGGCGCTGGCCCGCGAGCTCGGCACGCTCGACCTGCTCTCGGAGGGCCGGCTGATCGTGCTGCCCACCGTGAGCTGGAGCCGCGACGAGTACGCCGCGCTCGGCGTGCCCTTCGAGCGGCGCGGGCAACTGCTCGACGAGCACCTGGAGATCTGGGAGCTGCTCTGGCGGGACTCGCCGGTCACCTACCGCGGACGGCACTACCGGTTCGACGAGGTGTACTTCGAGCCGAAGGCGTACCGGGAGAGCGGGCCGGCGCTGTGGTTCGGCGGCGCGCGGATGAGCGCCCACCTGCTGCGCCGGATGACCCGGTGGGGCAGCGGGTTCAACCCGCTCGGCTACCCGCCCGCCGAGGACATGAAGGCGCTGGCCGACGGCATGAAGGCGGCCGGTCGCGACATCGGCGAGCTGGAGCTGGCCGGCGGCACGCGGGCCGTCTTCCCCGACGCCGTCTCCTGTGCGCCGCTCGGCCCGGCCCTGGAGCACATCCCGGCCCGGATGGCCGAGGGTTACACCACCTTCTGCATCAAGCCGTCGCAGTTCGTCGACGACCCGGACGGCGTGGGCGCGTTCTGCCGCGAGGTCATGCGGCGGGTGGGCGAGCTGACCGGGTGAGGACGTGGCGGGGGGCGGGGCCCGAGCGCGGCCCCGCCGGGGCCGCGGGGGCGCGCGC
>NZ_JBEYTJ010000044.1:53504-86750 GCF_040642995.1 Nonomuraea sp. NPDC047529
AGTCGCTTACGGAAACCCGCGCCGGGGGGGGGGGGGGCCCGCGCCGGGGGGGGGCCGGGCGGCGCCCGCCCCCCCCGCGCCCCGCGCGACGGGATCACGGGGCCAGCGCCTCCCGCACCAGGGCGGTGTCGGTGAACTGCTCGAAGCGGGTGGCCACGCCGTCCTCCAGGTGCCAGACGTGGGTGAAGCGCACCTTCATCGACTTGCCGGTGGCCCGGTAGGTGCCGCTGTAGTGGCCGATCGCCACGACCACGTCGCCGCCGTCGACGAACTCCTCCGGCTCGGCCTGGTAGCCGTCCCACTCGCTGCCCAGCTTGGCGAACACCTCCGACAGCACCTGCTCCGGCCCCACGTACGTGCCCCCGTACGGGAAGCCGGCCATCTCCGTCCACCGGGCCTGCGGGCCCAGCAGGGACACGATGCCGTTCACGTCGCCGGCCGCCGAGGCCGCGTAGGAGGCGCGTACGGCGTCGAGATTGTCGCTCATCTGTGTTTCTCCTCAGACCGGTTCCTCACCGGCCGGATAGGTGACCTGACCCAGCGGCTCGATGTACGCGCCGCCGGGGGAGTGGTGGATCTCGCCCTCGCCCGACAGGCCGAAGAACGTGCCGACGGTGCGCAGGGCGGTCCAGTCGTAGAGCCAGGTGGCCGCCACCGGGATGCGGAACTCCCGGAAGGTGAACACGTACAGGTCGTCGGCGATCTTCCAGGCGGTGGCCAGGTCGACGTCGCCGTGGCCACGCTGCGCGCCGGCCAGGCACTGCCAGGCGTAGCGCTCGGAGCTGAGGTAGACGTGCTCGTAGAGGTGCTCGGGGCTGTAGCGGTACAGGGCCCGCCGGCCGATCAGCTCGCGGGTCGGCGCGGGCGGCTCGCCGGTGACCTCCCGGCCCTCGATCACGCCGGGCGTGAACGTCTGCGACACCCGCGGCTGCCCCGGCACCGGCTCGGGCGCGATGACCGAGACGACGCGCAGCGCCCGGCCCGTGGTCGTGTGCAGGACGGTGACCGTGTACTCGCGGGGCCGCCCGGTGTGGGCGCGGCCGACGTAGAACAGGTCCTCGCGCATGGCCACGGCCTCGTACGCCTCGGCGGGCCCGCCGTCGGCGTGCACCTTGTAACGGCTCGCGAAGGCCAGGGACGTCTTGCTGCCGTCGTCGAAGGTGAGGTCCACCTCGGTGCCCGCGAGCGCGTAGGTGGCCGGAAGGCGGTTCGTGGCGATCCCGGGCGCGAAATCGTCCATGTTCTTCCAACCGGCAGGGCGATCGGTCATGAACGGGCTCCTTCCTCCACGAATTCGTCTATGAAATCATATAGCTTCCCGTTGTAAAGGAGTAGGCGATGAGGCTCAAGGGAAAGGTCGCGCTGATCACCGGGGCGGGCACCGGCATCGGCGCGGCGACCGCCCGCAGGTTCGCCGCCGAGGGTGCCTCGGTGATGCTGACCGGCCGCCGTCCCGGGCCGCTGGCCGAGGTGGCCGCGGACCTGGGCGACGCGGCGGCCGTGGCCTGCGCGGACATGTCCGACACCGTCCAGGCGCGGGAGGCGGTCGAGGCGTGCCTGGGCCGCTTCGGCGGGCTCGACGTGCTGGTGGCCAACGCGGGCGGCCACGGGGGAGGGCCGGTCGGCGAGACCGACGACGCGTCCTGGCGGCTCAGCCTCGACGCCAACCTCAACACCTGCTTCGTGACCTGCCGGGAGGCGCTGCCGGCGCTGGTGCGGTCGAAGGGGGCGATCGTCGTCGTGTCGTCGATCGCGGGCCTGGCCGCCGGCCCGGCCGTTTCCGGATATGTCACTACGAAACACGCGCTCATCGGCCTGACCCGCTCGATCGCCCGCGACTACGGGCCCCAGGGCGTCCGGGCCAACTGCCTGTGCCCCGGCTGGGTCCGCACGCCGATGGCCGACGAGGAGATGGACGTGCTGGTCGGCCGGGACGGCATCACCCGCGACGCGGCGTACGAGCTGGTCACCAAGGACGTGCCGCTGCGCCGTCCGGCCACCGCCGACGAGATCGCCGCGATCTGCCTGTTCCTCGCCTCGTCCGACAGTGCCGTCATGACCGGCAGCGTCGTCGTGGCCGACGGCGGCGCGACCGCCGTTGACCTGCCCACCCTCGCCTTCGACTGATCATCGACGCCTAGGCCGCCAGTTCCTGGGCAAAGGGGAGTTCTTACGCAAACCCCCAGGAGGAACGGTGAGCACCGCACATAGCGCGGGCCGCGGGGCCATGGACGCGGGCCGCGAAGCCAAGGACGCGGCCCGCAGAGCGGCCGACAGCCCGGCGATGACCACGCTGGCCCGCGTGGGCCTGGCCTGCCGCGGCGTGCTGTACGCGCTGATCGGCGTGCTGGCGTTGCAGATCGCTTTCGGTGACGGCTCGCGTCAGGCCGACAAGTCGGGCGCCATCACCACCATCGCCGGACTGCCCTTCGGCCAGGTGCTGTTGTGGATCATGACGGCCGGCTTCGCCGGGCTGGCGCTGTGGCAGGCGTCGGAGGCGCTGTTCAGCCACCGCAAGGCCACCGACCGGGCCCAGTCGGGCTTCCGCACCGGCGTGTACGCCCTGATCTGCGTGACCCTGCTGAGCGTGCTGCTGGCCGGCCAGGCCAAGTCCGACGACAAGCAGTCGCAGAACCTGACGAGCAAGCTGCTCGACCTGCCCGGCGGCCAGGTCATCGTCGGCCTGATCGGGCTCGGCATCGTCGCCCTCGGCATCTACTGGATCTACGAGGGCGCCACCAAGAAGTTCGAGCGCGAGCTCGACCTCGGGCGCATGTCGCCCAAGGCCCGCAAGGTGATGGAACGGCTCGGGCAGGCCGGCTACATCGCCCGCGGCGTGATCACCGGCGGCGCCGGCGTCTTCGTCGGCTACGCGGCGCTCACCTTCGACCCCGACAAGGCGGGCGGCATCGACGCCACCCTGCGGCGCTTCGCCGACACGCCGGCGGGGCCGTGGCTGCTCGCGGTGGTGGCGCTCGGGCTGCTGCTGTTCGCGGGCTACTGCTTCGGCGAGTCCCGCTGGCGCCGCACCTGACGCCACCCCGGCCGCGCGCCTGGACGGCGCACGTGGCGGCACCCTGGTCGCGTGCGCGAGCGGCGGGTCCCCGGGCGGGGCCCGCCGCTCGGGTGTGTCCGAGGGGGCGGTCCGGTCAGGCCGGGAGCTGGGAGTTCTCGTTGCGGATCGTCCACACGTGCACGTCGAGCCGCCTGCGGTGGGCGTCCTGGACCAGCGTGGTCGGGGGCAGCGTCGCGCCCGCGGCGTCCACCGGGACCACGCGGCGGGTGTCCACGCCGATCCCGGCGGCGTACCGGGCCACCTCGCGCAGGCCGCCGTCCTCGGTGAACCAGCCGGTGACCGGCCGGCCGTCCACGGTCTTGGTGGCGCGCCGGCCGGCGAACTCGGGGTGGGCGGCCACGTCGGTCGTGCCGGAGATCTCGTTCTCGTGCCGGGCGACCAGCACGTGGTCCTTGGTGGAGACCAGGTCGGGTTCGATGTAGTCGGCGCCCATCGCGATGGCCGCCTCGTAGGACGGCAGCGTGTGCTCGGGCCGGTGGGCGCCGGCGCCCCGGACGTTACGCCTGGGCGCACAGTGCGGGACGGGTTCAGCCGAGGCCGAAACGGGGGATCGGCAGGTCCTCGGTGGCGACGTGCACGATGTGCGCCTCGGTGTAGACGTCGATGCTGTACCGGCCGCCCTCCCGGCCGAGCCCGCTGGCCTTCACGCCGCCGAAGGGCGTGCGCAGGTCGCGGATGTTCTGGGAGTTGATCCAGAGCATGCCGGCCTCGACGGACCGGGCCAGGCGGTGGGCGCGGCGCAGGTCGCTGGTCCACACGTAGGCGGCCAGGCCGTACCGGGTGGCGTTGGCCAGCTCCAGGGCCTCCTTCTCGGTGGAGAAGGGGGTGACGCAGACGACCGGGCCGAAGATCTCCTCCTGGAAGATCCGCATGGCGGGCGTCACGTCGGCGAAGACCGTGGCGGCCAGGAAGTTGCCCTCGGGCAGACCGTCCGGGCGGCCGCCGCCGGCCACCAGGCGGGCGCCCTCCTCGACGCCGGCCCGCACGTACGACATGACCCGCTCGTAGTGCTCGGGATGGATGAGCGCGCCCAGTTCGGTCGCCAGGTCGTGCGGCGGTCCGACGCGGACCCGCGCGGCGCGCTCGGCGAGCCGGGCCACGAACTCCTCGTAGACGGTGTCCTGGACGAGCACCCGCGAGCTGGCCGTGCAGCGCTCGCCGTTGAGCGAGAAGACGCCGAAGACGGCCGCGTCGAGCGCCCGTTCCAGGTCGGCGTCGTCGAAGACGAGCAGCGGCGACTTGCCGCCCAGCTCCATGGAGAGCGTCTTCAGGCCGGTGGCGGCGTCGCGCATGATGGCCTGCCCGGTGGCGGTCTCGCCGGTGAAGGAGATCACCGGCACGTCGGGATGGGCCACCAGCGCCGCCCCGGCCCGCTCGCCGATGCCGTGGACGAGGTTGAACACGCCCGCGGGCAGCCCGGCCTCCTCCATGATCTCCGGCAGCAGGCTGGCCGACAGCGGCGACCACTCGGCCGGTTTGAGCACCACCGGGCAGCCGGCCGCCAGCGCGGGGGCCAGCTTCCAGGTCTCCAGCATGAACGGCGTGTTCCACGGCGTGATCAGCCCGGCCACGCCGACCGGCTTGCGCACGACGTAGTTGAGCTGGGCCGAGCCGACGCGGTAGACGTCCTCGCCCAGGTTGCTGATGACGTCGGCGAAGAAGCGGAAGTTGTGCGCCGCGCGGCGGGCCTGGCCCCTGGCCTGGGTGATGGGCAGGCCGGTGTCGCCGCACTCCAGCTCGGCGATGCGCTCGTCGCGTGACTCGATGGCCGCCGCGATCCCGCGCAGCACCGCCGCCCGCTCCTCGCCCGTCATGCGCGGCCACGGCCCGTCGGTGAACGCCTTGAGCGCGGCGCGCACGGCGAGGCCGACGTCCTCGGCGTCCCCTGAGGCGACGGTCAGCGCGGGGCGGTTGGTCGCGGGTTCGAGCGAGGTGAAGGTCTCGCCGGACACGCTGGGCACGTGGGCCCCGTCGATGTAGTGCTCAAGGTTCAACGGGAGATCTCCTTGCACTGGGACGGCGGCTCCCCGGCCACGGGTGCGATCGATCCCCTGTCGGACATGCGGCCGGCCTGCCAGCTCATGGCACTCCTCCGCCCCGCCACGATGATTTCCCAGGTGGAAGGCCCAGCAGTAGGCCCCTCGCAACCCGTCAAATCGTATAGGACATCGTCGATGATACATGGGGAACCTATGGACAGAAATATCTGATGTCGTACATGATTTGTCCATCGGGGCAGGACGCACGGCGCTTCGAGGAGGGGTGCGAATGCGATGTCCACGACGCCTGGTGTGGTGGGCGGCCGCCATGGCTCTGGTGGTCTCCGCCTGCGGGACGGGCCAGGACGGAGGCGCCGCCAGAACGGCCTGCGGCACGGGCGCGCCCGCCACCGGGACTCCGATCACCGTCGGCGCGATCGTCACCGCGAGCGGCGGCATCGACTTCAGCTCGGCCACCAAGGCGGCCAAGGCGTACTTCGACTGCGTCAACGCCGGCGGCGGCATCGGCGGCCGGCCGGTCGAGTACCTGGTCGAGGACGACGGCCTCAACCCGCAGAAGGCCTCGGCCCTGGCCACCAAGCTGGCCGGCAACCGGGACCTGGTCGCCCTGGTGGGCGGCTCCAGCTTCGTGGCCTGCGGCGTGTCCGGCCCGATCTGGGAGCAGAACGGGCTGTTCGACGTGCTCGCGGTCGGCGTGCCCAGGGCGTGCTTCGAGTCGCCGCGCATCGCCCCGGTCAACGCCGGACCGAGGGTCAGCGCCGTGGCCGCCGCCCAGTACGCCGTCGAGGTCAAGGGTGCCAGAAGGGTCGCCCAGATCAGCAACCGGGTGCCGGGCGTCGGCGACTGGACCCAGGACGGCGTGCGCGCCTACCTCAGGACCAAGGGCCTGACCTCAGCCGGCGACGTGCTGCACGACCCCGGCATCAAGGACGCCACCGCCGTGCTGCTCGAAGCCATGCGGGGCCGCCCGGACGCCATCATCCTCCAGGACCCCGCCCCCGACGACGCCGCCATCCTCAAGGCCGCCCAGGCGCAGGGGCTCAAGGACAAGGTCACCTTCGTCTGCCTGACGCCCTGCTACGACACCACCTTCCCCGGCCAGGTCGGCTCCTACTGGGAGGGTTTCGTGTCCAACTCCGAGTTCACCCTGCTCGACGCCGGCACCCCGGACAACAAGCTGTGGCGCCGGGTCATGGACGAGTACGCCGACGACAAGGCCCCCCGCGACTCCTTCGCCCAGGGCGGCTTCCTGGCCGCCAAGATCTTCGTCGACACCCTGGCCAAGGCCGGCGGCACGATCGACCGCGCCTCGGTGAGCCGGGCCTTGTCGGAGATCAAGGGCTACCGCAGCGACCTGCTCTGCGCCCCCTGGTACTTCGGCCGCGCCGCCCGCCACAACGCCAACCACGACACCCGCTACGTCACGATGAAGGGCGGCGGCTGGTCCAAGGTCAAGGACTGCACCCCGACCCAGGACCCCGACCTCGCGCCGCTCCTGCGGGAGGAGAAACAGTCGGGGCTGACCGGCTGATGTTGCCGTTCGTCATCAGCGGGCTCGCCCTCGGCGCCGTCTACGCCCTGTCGGGGGTGGGCATCGTCGTGCTCTACCGCGCCACCGGCGTGCTCAACCTGGCCTACGGCGCGATCGGCGCGATCGGCGCGCTGCTGTCCTGGCAACTCCTCCAGGACGGCTGGTCGGTCGCGCCCGCCCTGATGGCCGCGCCGCTGCTGTCGGCGCTGCTGTCCGGCCTGTACGGCGGCCTGGTCGGCCCGCTCGTCGCCGCCCGCGACCCGCTGGTCAAGGCGGTCTGCACGCTCGGCTTCGCGCTCGTGCTGCTCGGCCTGTGCTACTGGACGTGGAGCGACGACCCGCGCACGCTCACCCTGCCGACCGACACGGCCGGGTTCGACGTGGGCGGCTCGCGGGTCACGCTCACCCAGGCGCTCGCCCTGGTCCTGGCCGTGGCGCTGACCGGCGGGACCGCCGTGCTGCTGCGCCGGACCGCCTTCGGCACCGCCATGCGCGCGCTGGCCGACGACCGCGAGATCAGCGCGCTGCTCGGCGTGCGCATCCGCCGGGTCGAGACCGTCACCTGGGTGGCGGGCGGCGCGGTGGCCGGGCTCACCGGGCTGGTGCTCGGGTCGCTCACCCGGCTGGAGGCGGGCACTCTGACCTTCCTGGTGATCGCGTCGCTGTCGGCCGGCGTGGTGGGCCGGTTCAGGTCGCTGCCGGTCACGCTGGCGGCCGGGCTGGCGATCGGGCTGGCCGAGGCCCTGGGCGGGGCGTGGGAGCAGACCGCGCCGTACCGGTCGGTGGCGCCGTTCGCGGTGGCCGTCGTGGCGATCCTGTGGTTGCAGCGCGGGAGGGCGAGGGCCAGGCGGGGCGGCACGGTCGAGGTACGCGCGGCCGAACCCGCGCTGTCGGCCCGGGCCCGGCCGCTGCCGCCCGGCGACGTCCGCTCGGTGCTGCGCGTGGTGCTCGGGCTGGCCGCCGGGGCGGCGTTGCTGGCGGTGCTGGTGCCCCTGGTCGTGGACGGCTACTGGGTGCGGGTGCTCACCTCCGCGGTCATCTTCGTGATCCCCGCCGCCGGCATCGCCCTGCTGTACGCGCGGCTCGGCCTGGTCTCGCTCGGCCAGGTGGCGCTGCTCGGCGTCGGCGGCTGGGTGGCGCTGCGGCTGGCCTTCGCCACCGGGTGGCCGTTCCCGGTGGTCGTGCTTGCGGCCGGGGCGGTGACGTGCCTGGTCGGCATCGTGTACGGGCTGCCCGCGCTGCGCCTGTCCGGCGTGGACCTGGCCCTGGTGACGCTCATGGCCGGAGGGGCGTTCCAGGTGGCGTTCTCGGCGACCGGGTTCCCCGACGGCGGCCCCGGGTTCCTCGGCCGGGTCGCGGGCAGCGGGACGCAGCAGGCCATGCCGCGGCCCTCGATGGCGTCCTCCGACACCGGCTTCTTCCGGTTCGCGGTCCTGTGCGCCGTGCTCGCGCTCGTCCTGGTCGTGCTGCACCAGCGCGGACGGCCGGGCCGGGCGTGGGCGGCGATCAGGAGCGGCGAGGCCGGCGCGCTGGCCGTCGGCGTGGCCCTGACCAGGTACAAGGTGTGGGCGTTCGCGCTGGCGGCGTTCGTCACCGGCACCGCGGGGGCGCTGCTGGCCGCCAACACCGGGCGGCTGGACCCGATCTCGTTCCGGGCCTCGGACTCGGTGCTGCTGTTCGCCGTCGTCCTGGTCGGCGGCGCGTACGGGCTGACCGGCGTGGTCCTGTCCGGCGTGGTCGGCCAGGTCGTCCCGGCCGCCCTCGACGCCGCCGGGCTCGACGGCAACCTCATGCTCGTCGTGTTCGGCGCGGGCACCGTGCACGCCCTGGTCACCGCGCCGCGCGGCATCGGCGGGATGCTAGAGGACCTGCGGCGGCCCGCATGAGGCTGGAGATCGAGGACCTGCGCGTGCGGTTCGGCGGCGTGCGCCCGCTGGACGGCGTCACCCTGACCTTCGAGTCCGGGCTGTGCGGCCTCATCGGGCCCAACGGCGCGGGCAAGACCACCCTGTTCAACGTGCTGTCCGGCTTCGTGCGGCCGGTCTCCGGGCGCGTCACCGCCGGCGGCGCGGACCTGCTGGCGCTCGCGCCGCACCGCAGGGCCCGGTGGGGGCTGCGCCGCACGTTCCAGCAGGAGCAGGTGGTCGCCGAGCTGAGCGCGGCGGGCAACCTGCGCCTGGCCGCCGACCACCTGGGCGGCCCGGACGAGGGCCTGCTCGCCTTCTGCGGCCTGCGCGACCCGGGACGCCCGGCGGGCGAGCTGACGCTGCCGGAGCGGCGGCGGCTGGAACTGGCCCGCGCCCTGGTCGGCACGCCCAGGATCGTGCTGCTGGACGAGCCGGCCGCCGGGCTGTCGGAGGCCGAGTCGAGGTCGCTGGCCGAGGTGGTGACGGCCGTGCCGGACCGGTTCGGCGCGCTCGTGGTGCTCATCGAGCACGACGTGGCCCTGGTCGGCGAGGTCTGCGCGACCACGGCCGTGCTGGACTTCGGCCGCCTGGTCGCCGCCGGCCCGACCGCGGAGGTGCTGGCCGACGAGCGGGTGCGTGCCGCGTACCTGGGGGAGGCGCCGTGAGCCTGGAGGTGCGCGACCTGCGCGTGCGCAGGGCCGGGCGCGAGGTGCTGCACGACGTGGCGCTCGACGTGCCGCCCGGCGAGATCACCGCGCTGCTCGGCGCGAACGGCGCGGGCAAGAGCACGCTCGTGCTCGCCGTGGCCGGGCTGCTGCCGGTCGAGTCGGGCGGCGTGAGCGCCGACGGGGACGAGCTGACCGGCCTGCGCCCCGAACGCGTCCGGGCGCTGGGCGTCGCCGCCGTCCCCGAGGGGCACCGGGTGCTGCGCTCGCTGAGCGTGGCCGACAACCTGCGCCTGGCCGGCCCCGACCCCGTGCCGGCCCTGGCCGCCTTCCCCGAGCTGGACGAGCTGCGCGACCGGCGGGCCGGCACGCTGTCCGGCGGCCAGCAGCAGATGCTCGCCCTGGCCCAGGCCATCGCCGGCGGGCCGCGCTACCTGCTGGTGGACGAGCTGTCCTTCGGCCTGGCGCCCGCCGTGGTGTCCAGGCTCGTCCCCGCCCTGGCCGCGCTCGCCGAAGCCGGCGCCGGAGTGCTGCTCATCGAGCAGTACACCCGGCTCGCCCTGGAGCTGGCCACCCGCGTCCACGTGCTGGACCGGGGCCGGATCGTCCTGCGCGGCACACCGGACGAGCTGCGCGGACGGCTGGGGTCGGCTTATCTGGGAGAGGGCGATGGAGACCTTTGACGTCGTCGTGGTCGGCGCGGGCTCGGCGGGCGCCGCGGTGGCCCGCCGGCTGGCCGACGACGACGCACTGCGCGTGCTGCTGCTGGAGGCGGGCGGCCCCGACGTCAACCCCGACATCCACGACCCCGGCGGGGTGTTCCGGCTGTGGGGCGGACCGGAGGACTACGACTACCGCGTGGCGCCGCAGCGGCGGCTCGGCGGGCGGCGTCCGCACTGGCCGCGCGGGAAGGTCCTGGGCGGCTCGTCCTCGCTCAACGGCATGATCTTCGTCAGGGGCGCGCCGGCCGACTACGACGCCTGGGGGCCCGGCTGGTCGTACCCCGAGGTGCTGCCGTACTTCAGGCGGCTGGAGGACTTCGACCGGGGGGCCGATGACCACCACGGCGTGGGCGGGCCCGTACGGGTGATCGCCGACTACGCGCCGCACCAGGTCAACGCGGCCATCGTGGCCGCCGCCGTGGAGCAGGGCATGCCGTTCAACCCCGACTGCAACGGCGGCCGTCCCGACGGCGCCGGGTTCTGCCAGCTCACGATCAGGCACGGCCGCCGGCACAGCACGGCCGACGCCTACCTGCGCCCGCGCTGTGACCGGCCCGTCCTGGAGATCCGCACCCGGGCCCGCGCCCGGCGGCTGCTCCTGCGCGGCCGGCGGTGCGTCGGCGTCGAGTACACCCAGGACGGCAGGCTGCACCAGGTCGGGGCCGCCCGCCAGGTCGTGCTCAGCGCCGGGACCGTCGAGTCGCCGCGCCTGCTCCTGCTGAGCGGCCTCGGCGACGCCGCCGAACTGCGCCGGCACGGCGTCAAAGCGGTGGAGGACCTGCCCGGCGTGGGACGCAACCTGCACGACCACGCGCTCGTCCCGGTGATCGTGGCCGCCCGCCGTCCCGTGCCGCCCGCGCTGCCCGGCCTCCAGCCGATGCACAGCCAGCTCTTCTGGCGCAGCCGCCCCGGCCTGCCCGGTCCCGACGTGCAGCCGCTGTTCTTCCACGTCCCCCTGTACGACGAGGGCATGACCGGCCCGCCGGACGCCTTCACCCTCATGGCCGGGATCGTCCGTCCCGAGAGCAGGGGCCACCTGGCGCTGACCTCGGCCGATCCCGACGCGCCGCTGCACATCGACCCCGCCTACCTGGACACGGCCGCCGACCGCGCGTGCATGCGCGCGGCCGTCGGGCTGTGCCGGGAGCTGGCCCACGCCGCCGCCCTGCGGGAATGGGCGGGACCGGAGCTCTACCCCGGTGATCGTGAACTGTCCGAGCACATAGAGAGGACCTTGGTGACCTACCACCATCAGGTCGGGACCTGCGCCATGGGAACCGTCGTGGACCAGCGGCTCAGAGTCCACGGCATCGACGGGCTGCGCGTCGCCGACGCCTCGGTGATGCCCGCCGTCACGTCAGGGAACACGAACGCGCCCGCCATCATGATCGGCGAGCGGTGCGCGGACATGGTGCGAGAGGAGATCGGCTCATGACCGGCCTGTACATCGGCGGCGCCTGGGGCCCGGCCGCGGACGGCGCGACGTTCGCCACGCTGGACCCGGCCGAGGCCACCGTCATCACCGAGTGCGCCGAGGCGGGCCCGGCCGACGTGGACCGCGCGGTGGCGGCGGCCAGGGCCGCGCTCGACGACCCGGCCTGGGCCGAGATGCCCGCCACCGCCCGCGCCCGGCTGCTGTGGAGGGTGGCCGACCTGGTGGAGGAGCACGCCGACGAGCTGGCCGAGCTGGAGACCAGGGACAACGGCCAGCCGCTGGCGGTGGCGCGGAACGTGACGGTCCCCGGCACCGCCGAACATTTCCGATATTTCGCAGGATGGTGTACGAAAATCGAGGGCTCGGTGTTGCCGGTCTCGTACCCCGACACCCTGCACTACACCCGGCGCGAGCCCGTCGGCGTGTGCGCGCTCATCACCCCGTGGAACTTCCCGCTGATGATCGCCGCCTGGAAGCTCGCCCCCGCCCTGGCCTGCGGCAACACCGTGATCGTCAAGCCCGCCGAGCAGACCCCGCTGACCACCGTCCGGCTGGTGGAGCTGATGGGGCTCGCGGGCTTCCCGCCCGGCGTGGTCAACCTGCTGACCGGCGGCCCGGAGACCGGCGCGGCCCTGGCCGGGCACGCGGGCGTGGACAAGGTCTCCTTCACCGGCTCGACCGCCGTCGGCCGCTCGCTCGTGCACGCCAGCGCGGGCAACCTCAAGCGCCTGACGCTGGAGCTCGGCGGCAAGGCCCCCAGCATCATCGCCGCCGACGCCGACATCGACGCCGCCGTGGCGGGCAACGTCCAGGGCGCGCTGTTCAACAGCGGCCAGGTCTGCGCCGCGTATTCGCGCTTCTACGTGGACCGCAAGCGGGCCGACGAGTTCACCTCGAAGATGGCCGCCGCGGCCGAGGCGCTCAAGGTCGGACCGGGCCTCGACCCGGCCACCGACCTCGGCCCGCTGATCAGCGAGGACCACCTGATGGCCGTGGACACCCACGTCCGCGGCGCGCTGTACGATGGCGCGCAACTCGTCACCGGCGGCAGGCGCGCCGACGGCCCCGGCTTCTTCTACCGGCCGACCGTGTTCGCCGAGGTGACCGACACCATGGCCGTGGCCCGCGAGGAGGTGTTCGGACCCGTCATCCCGGTGCTGGCCTACGACGACCCCGAGGAGCTCGTCGGCCGCGCCAACGGACTGGAGTACGGCCTGGCCGCCTCCATCTGGACCGACGACCTGTCGACCGCCCACCGCCTGGCCGCCCGGATCAGGGCGGGAGCCGTGTTCATCAACATGATCCACGTGCCGGACGCCGCCACCACGTGGGGCGGCTACAAGGCCAGCGGGTGGGGGAGGGAGATGGGCCCGTACGCCATCGACGCCTACACCGAGGTCAAGGGCGTCTGGACACACCTGGGGAGGGTGTGATGGGAGAGCTCGTCCTGGCAGCCAAGATCACGCATGTGCCGTCGATCTGGCTGTCGATCCAGCCGGGCAGGCATTTCGGCATCCGCCGGCCCGCCGAGCTGGCCCTGACCGAGATCGGCAGGCGGGCGCGCGAGCTGGAGGTGGACACGTTCCTGATCGCCGACACCCACTGGATGAACAGCATCGGCTTCCACCTCAACGGCAAGGAGCGCCACCGCGACTCCTACGCCAGCCACGAGCTGCCGCACTTCATCCACGACCTGGACTACGACTACCCGGGCGATCCCGTGCTGGCCGAGCTGATCCGCGCCGAGATCGTCGCCGGGGGCCAGAAGGCGCTCGTGCACACCTACCGCGACCTGGGCCTGGAGTACGCGACGCTGGTCCCGATGCACTTCATGAACGAGGACTCCGCCATCCGGGTGCTGCCGATCGGCTGCAACGTCTACTCCTCGATCGACGAGAACCGGCGCATCGGCGAGGCGCTGCTGCGCGGCATCCGGCAGAGTGACCGCCGGGTCGCGTTCCTGGCCAGCGGCTCGCTCTCGCACGCCTTCCCCTCCAACGAGAGCGCCGAGTCGCTGCTCAACGAGGTCAGCAGCCCGCTGAACCGCAAGATCGACATGGCCGTCCTGGACATGTGGGCCGAAGGGCGCATCGGCGAGTTCCTGGACATGTTGCCCGACTACAACGTGCGGTGCACGGGAGAGGGCGCGATGGCGGACACGGCGATGTTGTTCGGCGTGCTGGGGTGGCGGTCGTACAAGGGACGGGGGGAGCAGTTGTGCCCGTATTTCGGCTCGACCGGAACCGGTCAGGTGGTCGTGGACTTTCCCGTGCCGGCGTACGATAAGATCTGAAATCATATGTGAAATAGGACAGACGGAGGTTCTGTGGCGAGGCTGTTCTCCCGGTGGCCCTGCCTCCGTCCCTCCGGCGGGCCGCGCGGACGGGCCGTCCGCGGGGGAAGGCAGCCATCCGACCCTTGCGTCCCGGCCGTCGCGGGCCGGTCCGCGGGGCCCGCGCGCCGCCTGTGCCCGGAAGGGCTGACGGGGGCGGCTTTCCCGGCGCGCGCGTGGCCGCGAAAGGCGTCGTCCGCGCTCGTCGTCGGGCAAGATGATGGGATGACAGCGGGCATCCAGCGTATCGTCGAGGTGACCCCGGGGGCGGGGCCGGTGAGGGCTCCGGGCGGTCACGTCGGAGTGCCGGCGGGCGCGGGCCCGCGCGGCGCCATCGTGAAGGTCCTGCAGAGGTGATGGTGAGCAGCACGAGAAAACCGGCCCAGGCCAAGCGGCCCAAGGGCTCCAAGGCCGAGATCAGCTACGACCTCCTGCGGGCCCGCATCCTCGACGGCACGTACGGCCCCGGCTACCGCCTGGTCATGGACCAGCTCGCCAGGGAGACCGGCGTCAGCACGATCCCGCTGCGCGAGGCCGTGCGCAGGCTGCAGTCCGACGGGCTGGTCGAGGTCGTGCGCAACATCGGCGCCCGGGTCGCCGTCTTCGACTCGGTGCAGGTCGAGCACACCCTCAACGTGCTGGCCCGGCTGGAGGGCTACGCCACGTCCATCTGCGCGCCGCACATGGACGCGGCCAAGATCCAGGAGTCGCGGGAGATCAACGAGCGGATGAAGGAGGCGCTGGAGGAGTTCGACCCCACCTCCTTCACCGCCCTCAACCGCGAGTTCCACTTCTCGCTCTACCGCCACTGTCCCGACGAGCACCTCAACGCGCTGCTGGAGTCGGAGTGGGCCCGGCTCGACCACATGCGCCGCTCCAGCTTCACGTACGTGCCGGGGCGGGCGCGCAAGTCGGTGGAGGAGCACGACCATCTGCTGAGCCTGATCGAGGGCGACGCCGAGGCGGAGGTGATCGAGCAGGCGGCCCGCAACCACAAGATCGCCACCGCGGACGCCCTGCACACCGCCCAGGTCTCCCGCCAGCACTGATCTCGCGGCACTGACGTCTGGTGGCGGGCCTCAGGGGCGGCGGGGCTCCAGGCTGAAGACCGCCCACTCCTCGCCGGGCGCGAGCCCCGCCAGCTCGCGCCCGCACTCGCGCAGCGCCTGCGGGCCCGAGGTGATGTGCTGGGCGCCGGCGTGCGCGTCCCGGAACAGGCGCTGGAGCAGGCCGTCGCGCAGCGCCCTCGTGCCGCCCCAGGTGTAGGCGAACCCGGCCACCTCGGTGAGCGTCGAGGTGGCGTGGTTGAGCGCGAGCCGCACCATCGTCTCCTGGCGGGTGGACAGCGGGCCGCCCGCGTCCAGGGTGCGTGCGGTGTCGTCCCACGTCTCGCGGACCAGGGCGCGGGCCGCCCGATGGGCCGCCTCGGCGCGGGCGAGACCGGTGTGGAAGGTGTCGCCGGCGGCGAGCTGTCCCGGCCGTCCCGCGCGGGCGGCGACGTGCCGGACCAGCTCGTCCAGCAGGCGGCGGCCGACGCCGAGCGCCCAGGCGGAGTGGCAGATCAGCGCCTGGTCCAGCAGGCCGAGCCGGTAGATCGCGCCGCCGCGCAGCGGCTCCCGCTGGGCGAACGGGTGCGTCCGCGACTCCGGCACGAAGGCGCCGTCGATGGCGTAGTCGACGCTGCCCGTGGCGCGCAGGCCCAGGACGTCCCAGTTGCCGAGCAGCTTGGCGTCCTCGACCGGGGTGATGAAGATGCGTTCCTCGCCGGTGCCCTCCACGACGCCCAGGCTGTGCACGTACCGGGCGTGCGGCATGGCCGAGGCGAAGCTCCACCGGCCGGTCAGCCGGAAGCCGCCGTCCTCGGGCACGGCGGTGCCCGGCCGGGTGCCCTGCCCGGCGAACAGCGGCGTACGGGGGCCCCGGAAGATGTCCTCGACGGCCTCGTCGCCCAGGTAGGCGCCGCCCGTGCCGTTCTCCAGGGTGGTGGCCATGACCACCCAGCCGGTCGAGGGGTCGGCGTAGGACAGCTCCTCGAAGACGGCGAGCAGCTCCGGCGGCGACAGCTCGGCGCCGCCCAGCGGTGCGGGCAGCCAGACGTCGAACAGCCCCGCCTCGTGCAGGGCCGTCACGACGGGCTCGGTGAGCCTGCCCAGCGCTTCGGCCTCGGCCGCCTCGCTCTCGATCAGCGGGCGCAGGTCGCGGGCGCGGTCCAGGTGGTGGGGGCCGGCTGAGTGCAGTCGCGGCTTGTCGCTCATGTCCCGGTGCTCCTGTTCGTGATCGTCAGCGGTCCTTACTCCGTCAGATCACGTCCCCGCCCGGTTGTCCACCCTCCGCCGGGAATCGCGGCCCGCACCCGGATGAGGGGGTGGCTTTGCATGTTCATGCGTTGCGATGCATAATCTTCTTCTATGTCCAAGGTTCTCACCTCCCTGCCCACCGGCGAGCGGGTCGGCATCGCCTTCTCAGGCGGTCTCGACACCTCGGTGGCCGTCGCGTGGATGCGCGACAAGGGCGCCGTCCCGTGCACCTACACCGCCGACATCGGCCAGTACGACGAGCCCGACATCGCCTCGGTGCCCAGCCGCGCGCTGGCCTACGGGGCCGAGCTCGCACGCCTGGTCGACTGCCGCGCCGCGCTGGTCGAGGAGGGCCTGGCCGCACTCACCTGCGGCGCGTTCCACATCCGCTCGGGCGGCCGGGCGTACTTCAACACCACGCCGCTCGGCCGGGCCGTCACCGGCACCCTGCTGGTGCGGGCCATGCTCGAGGACGAGGTGCAGATCTGGGGCGACGGCTCCACGTTCAAGGGCAACGACATCGAGCGGTTCTACCGCTACGGCCTGCTGGCCAACCCCCACCTGCGCATCTACAAGCCGTGGCTCGACGCCGACTTCGTCACCGAGCTCGGCGGGCGCAAGGAGATGTCGGAGTGGCTGCTCGCCCACGGGCTGCCCTACCGCGACAGCACCGAGAAGGCGTACTCGACCGACGCCAACATCTGGGGCGCCACCCACGAGGCCAAGACCCTCGAACACCTCGACACCGGCATCGAGACCGTCGACCCGATCATGGGCGTGCGCTTCTGGGACCCCGAGGTCGAGATCCTCCCCGAGGACGTCACCATCGGCTTCGACCAGGGCCGCCCGGTCACGATCAACGGCAAGGAGTTCGGCTCCCCGGTCGACCTGGTCATGGAGGCCAACGCGATCGGCGGCCGGCACGGCCTGGGCATGTCCGACCAGATCGAGAACCGCATCATCGAGGCCAAGAGCCGCGGCATCTACGAGGCCCCCGGCATGGCGCTGCTGCACGCCGCCTACGAGCGCCTGGTCAACGCCGTCCACAACGAGGACACCCTGGCCACGTACCACAACGAGGGCCGGCGGCTCGGCCGGCTCATGTACGAGGGCCGCTGGCTTGACCCGCAGGCGCTCATGCTGCGCGAGTCGCTGCAGCGCTGGGTCGGCACGGCGATCACCGGCGAGGTCACCCTGCGGCTGCGGCGCGGCGAGGACTACTCGATCCTCGACACCACCGGCCCGGCCTTCAGCTACCACCCCGACAAGCTGTCGATGGAGCGCACCGAAGACTCCGCGTTCGGCCCGGTCGACCGCATCGGCCAGCTCACCATGCGCAACCTGGACATCGCCGACTCGCGCGCCAAGCTGGAGCAGTACGCCACGCTCGGCATGGTGGGCACCACCCACCCCGCGCTGATCGGCGCCGCCCAGGCGGCCTCGACCGGCCTCATCGGCGCGATGCCGCAGGGCGGCGCCGAGGCCATCGCCTCGCGCGGCGAGGTCTCCGAGGACGAGGAACTGCTCGACCGCGCCGCCATGGAGCTCGGCACCGACTGACCGCGCCCTCGGGCCTTCCGGGCCTCCTGGGCCTCCTGGGCCGCCGCCGCGCGGCCCGGGGCGTGGCGCGCGGACGCCACGGGTACGCACCGGAGATGACGATCGACGAGCGGGACGGCGCGGACGTCACGCCCGCCACCGACTGGCTGCTCGGCCCGGTGTCCCGCGAGGAGTTCCTGCGGGACCACCAGGGGCGGCGGCATCTCCTGCTGCGCAGGCGGTCGCGCGGCCACTACCGCGAGCTGTTCTCGCTGGCCCGCTTCGACGAGCTGCTGTCCGGCTCCGGCCTGCACGCCGGGGCCGTGCGCGTGGTCCGCGACGGCCACGCCGACGGCGGCGCGGCCGGGCTGGAGGACCTCTACGCCCGCTACCGCGACGGCTCGACCCTGATCCTGCCCTCGGTCCACGAACGGTGGCCGCCGCTGCGGGAGCTGTGCCGGCGGCTGGCGGGCGAGTTCAGCGCGGAGTGCCGGGTCAACGCCTACCTCACACCGCCGCGGGCACGCGGCTTCGGCGTCCACGGCGACTCCCACGACGTGTTCGTGCTGCAGGTGGCCGGGGCCAAACGCTGGCGGATCCACGAGGACGCCTGCCACGAGTTCGACCTGGGCGAAGGGGACCTGCTCTACCTGCCGCGCGGCCTGCCGCACGAGGCCGCCTCGGCGCAGGGCGCGTCCCTGCACCTGAGCGTCGGCGTCCATCCCCTGACCTGGGCCGACGTGCTGCTGGCCGGGTGCGAGGCGGCCGTCTCCGCCGACTCCGTCTTCCAGGAGCCGCTGCCCTTCGGCTTCGCCCGTACGGTCGGCGGCCGGGCCGCCGCACGCGAGCGCATCCGGGAGTTGACCGCTCGCCTGGGAACCGCCCTCACCCCGGAGAGGCTGGCCGACGACGCGGTGGACATGGCGTTGCTCGCCGAGGGCGACCGGCTGGGCGGCCATCTGCTCGACCTCGCGGGCCTGGCCCGCCTCGACGCGGGCACCGCCGTCCGGTGCCGCCCCGGCCTGCGCTGGGAGAGCAGGCGGGACGCCGGCACGCTGGTCCTCGCCTTCCACGGCAAACGGCTCAGCCTGCCGGCCCGGCACGAGGCGGCCTTCCTGCGCATGGCGGACGGCGAGCCCTTCACGGCGGCCGGTCTGCCGGGGGAGGACGGCCTCGCCCTGGTACGCCGCCTGGTCGAGGAGGGTTTCCTGACCCTGGCGACGTCAGGCTGACCCGGCGGGCCTGCGGAAGACGCAGCGCACCACGTGCCAGTGTTTGGGCTCGTCCCTGGCGTCGATTCCGTCGTAGCGGTCCTCGCGCAGGACGACCGGCTCCAGCCCGGGGAACAGCGCGCCGGCTTCGGGGGCGCGCAGGAACGTGCGCCCCGGCCGCCCCGCCCAGGCGTCCTCGGGACCGAAGAACGTGCAGCACAGCACGCCGCCCGCGGCCAGGCCGCCGGCCATCGCGGCCGCCACCCGGCGGACGTCGGCCCTGGGCAAAAAGGGCAGGACGTGGATCGCGACCATGAACGAGTAGGCCCCCGCCGCGACCGGCACGTCACGGACGTCGGCGTGCACGACCCGCAGCCGCGGGTGCCGCCAGGCCGCGGCCAACGCGAGGGTGCAGGGGTCGGTGTCCACGGCCTCGACCGAGAAGCCCAGCTCCAGCAGGAAGCGGGTGTCGTTGAGCGGGCCCGCGCCGATGTCCAGCGCACGACCGCGGACGCCGCCGAGCACGCCCAGCGCCTCGACGACGAGCGCGTTGGGCCCCCGCCCCGCCCGCAGGGAGGCGTAGGTCACGCCGCCGCTAGCCGCTCACCTTGAGGACGCGCTGCTCGACCAGCACCTCGGCCAGGGCGACCCGCTCCTCCCCGGTCAGGCCGCCGGGCAGCTCCCGCACGTAGAAGGCGCCGGTGCGGGCCACGAACTCCAGCGCGGGTGCGGCGATCATGTTGGCGCCCACCAGCGGTTCGCCCGACGGGGAGAGCAGCTCGACCTGGTTCCCGTCGCGGCGGGTGGCGAGCAGCCCGGCGCTGTCGTTCACCACGCGGCGGGTCAGCGTGACGGTGCGATGGTCGTACCAGACGTCGGGGAGCGGGCAGCCGAAGAGCTCCTCGTAGCGGTCGCGGAACTCGGCGAACGTGGCCACCGGGGTCTCCTCGGCGGGCTCGTCCCGCACGCCGGGGTCGTTGCTCGGGCTGTGGTGGACGTACCGGCCGAAGTAGGTGCGGCAGAACTCGGTGTACAGGCCGGTGAACAGGATGAAGTGATGCCAGGCGTCGTCGACGCGGGTCGAGTGCATCATCCAGATCCGCGACCGGTCGACCTGCGTGAGCACCAGGTACTTCTTCGCCTCGGCGAACAGCTCATCGGCCTCCTCCTCCGTCGCGGCGACGCGCTCCTTGACGAGCCGTTCGAGGAGGTAGGGCGCCTGGTGGTCGAGCGCGGCGAGCGGGGTTTCGGTGATCATGGCGGTTCCCCTACTCCGGCGTCGACTTCCTGCGGCAGGACGAGAGGCACACGCTGCTGCAGTCCCGGCAGGTCATGCAGGGGCTGTGGCAGTCGGCGCGCTCGGTCTTGACCCGCAGGTGCAGCCGGCCCGTCCGGATCTCCCCGGCGTCCTCGGCGACCTCCGAGGTCAGCGAGGCCTCCGCCGTGCCGGCCTGCCGGCGGACGACCTTGGCGTCCCGGCGTACCCACAACACCTTCGCGCCGAAGAGCAGGATGCTCTCGGGCACGTTCTCGATGTGCAGGACGTCGCTCAGCGGGATGTCGAGGGCCGAGTTCAGATCCTCCAGGCTGGGATACAGCGTGACGAATCCATCCTGGTACGGCGGGCCCACGTAGCCCCAGAACGTCATGGTGTCCGGGGAACCCTCCTGGAGCAGCTTGACCAGGAGAGGATGCGCCTCGGGCCCTTGTATGGCTGTGCTCATGGCGGTGCTCCTCGTTCCCGGCGAGCGTGACATCCCGGACCCGGGAGCGGCGGCGCGCCGCGCCGCCGCTTTGCCGAACCCGGGGCCGCGCCGGGCGGGCTCAGCCGAGGTCGGCCTGTGACGCGCCCGGGGCGTTCGCCTCGGCGAAGACGCCCACCTGCTCGGACGCCGGTGACGGCGGCTGCTCCATGAGCGCCTGGATCGCGGACCTGCGCTTCTCCAGGCCCGCCTCGTCGATGCTGATCCGCCGCCGGTTCCGGCTCTTGTCTTCGGTCATGCTCGGCAACCGTAGTGAGCCGCACGTCAACGGGGGGCAACGGCACCGTCTTGTTTGGGCGGGGTCGCCCCGCCGGCCCGGCGCCCTCACCTGGTCTGTTCCGGTTTTCCGCCATCGAGGTCGGCGGCCGAGCCCCATGGTGGCCCGCTTCCCGTCTGCCTAGCGTTGACCCCGTGATCAGTCTCGACGGTTTGACCAAACGGTACGGCGACCGGACGGCCGTGGACGACCTGTCGCTGGAGCTGAGGCCGGGCACGGTGACCGGGTTCCTCGGGCCCAACGGCGCGGGGAAGTCCACCACCATGCGGCTCGTCCTCGGGCTGGACCGGCCCTCGGCGGGCACGGCGCTCATCGGCGGCCTGCCGTACCACCGGATCAGGAACCCGCTGCGGACGGTCGGCGCGCTGCTCGACGCGCGGGCGCCGCACCCCGGGCGCAGCGGGCGGGCACACCTGACGGCGCTGGCCCGCAGCAACGGGATCCCCGTGCGGCGGGTGGCCGAGGTGCTGGAGAGCGTCGGCATGGCCGGCGCGGCGGGCCGCCGCGCCGGGGCGCTCTCGCTCGGCATGAACCAGCGGCTCGGCATCGCCGCCGCGCTGCTCGGCGACCCGGAGGTGCTGCTGTTCGACGAGCCCGTCAACGGGCTCGACCCCGACGGTGTGCGGTGGGTGCGGCAGCTCATGCGGTCGCTGGCCGCCGAGGGCCGCACGGTGTTCGTCTCCAGCCACCTGATGAGCGAGATGCAGCTCACGGCCGACCACCTGGTGGTCATCGGCAAGGGCCGGCTGATCGCCGACGCGCCCCTGGCCGAGGTCATCGGGAGCAGCTCGCTGACGGCCGTGCTGGCACGCACCCCGCACGCCGGGGAGCTGGCCGAACGCCTGCGCGCCGCCGGGATCGCCGCCGAGCGCGTCGCCGAGAACGAGGTCGTCGCCACCGGCGCGCCCGTCGAGCGGGTGGGCGACCTGGCGCACGAGGCCGGGATCAGGCTGCACGGGCTGCGCGCCCGGGAGGCGTCCCTGGAGCAGGCCTATCAGGAGCTGACGGAGAGCAGCGTGGAGTACGGGACGACGGGAGCGGGCGCGTGACGAGCACCTTGTGGCGGGCGGCGTGGGCCGAGTGGGGGAAGTTGTGGTCGGTCCGGTCCACGTGGTGGTGCCTGGCCGGCGCGGCGGCGCTCATGGTGCTGACCGCCGTGACGCTGGCCGCGGCCGCCGCCACCGACGCGGTGCGCGACGGGGCTCCCGGCGTGCGGGTGACGGCGAGCGAGTCCGTGGTGTCGGCCACGTCGTTCGTGCAGTTCGCGCTGGTCGCCCTGGCCATGCTGGCGATCACGGCGGAGTACTCCTCCGGCGGCATCAGGGTCACCCTGCTGGCCACGCCCGTGCGCGGGCTGGTGCTGGCCGCCAAGGCGCTGGTGGTGGCGCCGGTGATGTTCGCCGCCGGGGTGCTGTCTGGGGCGGTGGCGACGGCGGCGGTCTACCTGGTGCTGCAGGCCGACGCGTTCGGCGGGGTCGTCGTGCTGCCGTTCGGCGAGGTCGTGCGGGACGTGGCGGGCGCGGGCGCGTTCTTCGCCCTGGTGTCGGTGATGACGCTCGGCGTCGGGGCCGCGATGCGCAGCGCGGCGGGCACGCTGACCGTGGTGTTCATGCTGCTCCTGGGCCTGCCGCTGGTGCTGCTGATGACCGGGAGCCAGGCGGCGCTGGACGCCTCGCTGCGCATGCCGACGTTCGCCGGGCTGGCGTTCATGGGCAGCGTGGACAACCTGACCGGCGGGCCCGTCCCGTACCCGGCGGGGGAGGGGCTGGCCTGGCTGCTGGCCTGGACGGCGGCGGCGCTGGCGGCGGGCTACACCGTCCTGCGCCGCCGCGACGCGTAGGCGGCGGGCCCGTGCCACGACGCCTTGGCTTCGGGCCTGTGCCGGACAAGACGCCGGGACGCGTAGGTTTCGGGCCTGTGCCGGGCAAGGCGCCGGGACGCCTAGGCTTCGGGCCTGTGGTGGACAAGCGGGAGAATGCGGGCAGCAGGGCCGCAAAGGCGCTGGTGGGGGTGCTGGCGGGCATGGCGCTCGGCGCGGTCGAGCTGGCCTTCCTCTGCGTGGCCTGGCCCGCGTCGCTGGTCCCGGCGGCGCGCCCGCAGGTCAGGCGCGGCGTGGCCGGGCTCCTGGCGCTCGAACGCGTCCGGCTGACCAGGTGGTTCGACCACCCCGAGCCCACCCGCGACGGCGGTTACGCCTACCTCGCCGCCCGCGCCGCCCTGGGCGTGCTCGGCGGGTACGGCTGCGCCACCGCCCTGTTCGTCGGCCTCCTGCTGCTCGCGGGCGGCGCGTGGGAGCTGATCAGGGGCGGCTCGGACGCCGTCCCCGTCGAGCTGCCGGGCGTCAAGATCGTCACCACCGGCGGCATGCTCGGCCTGACCGGCGGCGTGGCCCTGCTGGCGGTGACCGCGCTGCTCGCCCTGGCCGTCGGCGTCCTGGAACGCCGGCTGGCCGCCCACTTCCTCGGCCCCGGCGGCCGGGAGCTCATGCGCCGCCGCATCGCCGAGCTGACCGCGACCCGCTCGGGCATCGTCCGGGCCGTGGACGACGAGCGCCGCAGGATCGAACGCGACCTGCATGACGGCGTCCAGCAGCGCGGCGTGGCCCTGGCCATGCTGCTCGGCCGGGCCAGGCACAGTCACGGCCACGGCCAGGACCACGCCAGGAGCGCCGAGCTGGTCGACCAGGCCTACGCCGAGTCCCGCCGCCTCCTGGACGAGCTGCGCAGCGTCGCCTGGCGCATCTACCCCACCGCCCTGGACGAGCTGGGGCTCAAGGCCGCGCTCGCCGGCGTCGCCGAACGCGCCGCCGTGCCGGTCACCGTCCACTACGGGCCGGCGGCCCGGCCCGCCACGGAGATCGAGACCGCCCTGTACTTCGTGACCAGGGAGGCGATCACCAACGCGGTCAAGCACGCCCGCGCCCGTGACATCCTGGTCGTCGTGAGCGAGGACGAACGGACGGTGAGCGTGGCGATCTCCGACGACGGCGAAGGCGGCGCCGACCCCGCGGGCGGCGGCCTGTCCGGGCTGGCCCGCCGCGTCCTGGCGCTCGACGGCGCGTTCACCGTGGACAGCCCGCCCGGCGGGCCCACGAAGATCGTCGCCACGCTGCCGAAGGAGCCGCCGTGCGGCTGATCCTGGCCGACGACTCCGTGCTGCTGCGCGAGGGCCTGACCCGGCTGCTGGCCGAGGCCGGGCACGAGGTCGTCGCGGCCGTGGGCGACGCGCCCGCGCTGCTGGCCGCCGTCGCCGATCAGCGGCCCGACGTGGCGGTGGTCGACGTGCGCATGCCGCCCGGCCACAAGGACGAGGGCCTGCGGGCGTCCCTGGAGATCCGCGCGCGGTGGCCCGAGGTGGGCGTGCTCGTCCTGTCCCAGTACGTCGAGCCCCACTACGCCGCCACCCTGCTGGCCGGGCCCGCCGAAGGGCTCGGCTACCTGCTGAAGGACCGGGTCTCGGAGGTGGCCGACTTCCTCGGCTCGCTCGACCGCGTACGCGCCGGCGGCACGGCCTTCGACCCCGAGGTCGTGCGGCAGCTCCTGGCCCGCACCAGTCACGCCGACCCGCTGAGCCGGCTGAGCCCGCGCGAGTCCGAGGTGCTGGCGCACCTGGCCCAGGGGCTGGTCAACGCGGCCATCGCCGAGCGCCTGCACGTCTCGGCGTCCACGGTGGAGAAGCACGTCAACGCCATCATGGACAAGCTCGACCTGCCGCGCGACACCGGCTACAGCAGGCGCGTGCTGGCGATCCTGCGCTACCTGGAGGGCTGACCCGGAGACCGGGCCTCAGACCTCGATCACGCGGGGCAGCGCCGGAGGGTTCGGCCGCGGCTGCCACTCGCGCGGGTAGCCGAGCGAGACCTCGATGAACGGCACGCCGTCGTGGTGGGTCAGGCGCGGGATGTGCAGGTGACCGTAGACGACGGCGGCGGCGTCGTAGTCGAGGTGCCAGCGGGCGGTGCGCTCGGTGCCGCACCACTGGGCGAACTCCGGATAGCGCAGGATCCGGGTCGGCTCGCGGACCAGCGGATAGTGGTTGACCAGCACGGTCGGCAGCCCCGGCGGCCGGGCGGCCAGCCGCGCCTCGGTCAGCTCGGCCCTGGCCGCGCACCAGGCGTCCAGGCCGGGGTGGGGGTCGGGGTGGAGCATGACCTCGTCGGTGCAGACGATCCCCGCCTCGTAGGCCGTCGCCAGGGACTCCTCCTTGGTCGTCGCGCCCTCCGGACGCCAGGTGTAGTCGTACAGGACGAACAGCGGCGCCACCGTGACCGGGCCGCGCGCCCCCTCCCAGACCGGGTACGGGTCCTCGGGCGTCAGGACGCCCAGGTCGCGGCAGAGCTCCACCAGGTACTGGTAGCGCTCCTCGCCGCGCAGCTGCACCGGGTCGCGGGCGGGCGTCCACAGCTCGTGGTTGCCCGGCGCCCAGACCACCTTCGCGAACCGGCCGGCCAGCAGGCGCAGCGCCCAGGCGATGTCGGTCGTCAGCTCGCCGACGTCACCCGCCACGAGCAGCCAGTCGCCGTCCGACCCTGGGCGCAGCTCCTCGACGAACCTGCGGTTGTCGGGATGGTGCACGTGCAGGTCGCTGACGGCGAGCAGACGGGGAGCGGTGATCACGTCTCGGATCGTACGCCGCCGTGCGGCCTTCCACGATGCCGACCGTCCGTCCGGGGGGCACGGACGGCCTCCGGGTTGGCCGCGTCGCCGGCGGGTAGGTACGTCACCTGCCCGCACCCGGAAGAGGACCAGCCATGACGACCGCGCCGACCCTCGTGCTCTCCGACGGCCGCCCCATGCCGCGCCTGGGCCTGGGCACCTGGCCGATGGACGACCGTCAGGCCCGCCAGGCCGTCGGCCACGCGCTCTCGCTCGGCTACCGGCTGATCGACACCGCCGCCAGCTACGGCAACGAGAAGGGGGTGGGCGCGGCCGTCGCCGAGTCGGGCGTGCCGCGCGAGGAGCTGTTCGTCACCACGAAGCTGCGCGGCGCCCAGCACGGCTACGACCTGGCGCTGCGCGGGTTCGAGGAGAGCCGCTCCCGCCTCGGCCTCGACCACGTCGACCTCTACCTGATCCACTGGCCGCTGCCCGGCCACGGCCTGTTCGTCGACACCTGGAAGGCGTTCGTACGGCTGCGCGAGGAGGGTCTGGCCCGCTCGATCGGCGTCTCCAACTTCACCCCGGAGCAGATCGAGCGGGTGGTCGAGGCCACCGGCGTGTGGCCCGCGGTCAACCAGGTCGAGCTGCACCCCGGGTTCCCCCAGCCCGACCTGCTCGCCTGGCACGCCGGGCACGGCGTCGTCACCGAGTCGTGGAGCCCGCTCGGAGCCGGCGGCAAGCTGCTCGACGACCCGGCCGTCACCGAGGTCGCCGCCGCGCACGACCGCACCCCCGCGCAGGTCGTGCTCCGCTGGCACGTGCAGCTCGGCGCCGTGCCGATCCCCAAGTCCGCCGACCCCGGGCGCATGCGCCACAACCTGGAGGTCTTCGACTTCGAGCTGTCGGCCGAGGAGATGGCGCGCATCTCGGCCCTGGGCGGCGCGGGCAGCCGGCTCGGCGGCGACCCCGACCACCACGTGGAGTTGTAGCGCGGGTCAGCGTTCGTAGACGATCCTGCCGTCCACCATCGTCATCGTGACCGGCACCTCGGGCAGGTCGGCCGGGTGCGCGTCGAGCAGGCTGTCGTCCAGCACGCACAGGTCGGCGACCTTGCCCGGCTCCAGCGAGCCCTTCCACGACTCCGCGCCCTCCTGCCAGGCCGGGGTGACCGTGTAGGCGCGCAGCGCCTGGTCGAGCGCGAGCCGCTGGTCGCGGGCGCCCTCGACGGCCCACCGGGTCGCGGCCGCCGCCACGCCGTGCCGCCAGTCGGGGGTGAGCATGGGGGCGTCGGAGCTGAGGCTGAGCCGTACGCCGGCGGCCAGCGCGTCCCGCACCGGCCAGGCGTGCCCGAGCGCGGCCTGGCCCAGGGCGTCGCGGAGCATGGGGGAGGCGGCGGCGGCGATGCCCGGCTGGGTGGTCAGGCCGATGCCGGCCGCGGCCATCGTCTTGAGGGTGTCCGGATGCAGGACGTCGCCGTGGACGAGGTAGTGGCGCCGCCCGGGGGCCCCGGCCAGGGCGCGGGTGACGGTCCTGGTCGCGCGGCTGCCGGTGGCGTGCACCGCTACCTGGTGCCCGGCCGCGGCGGCGGTCTTGATCATGGTGGTCAGCGCGGTCTCGCGCTCGTCCTCCGAGCCGCCCTCGACCAGCGGGGCACCGTGCGTGCCGTCCTCGTACGGCTCGTCGCTCCAGGCGGTGCGCATCGGCGGGATGCCGTCGGCGAAGATCTTCACCCCGGCGACCTTGAACCAGCCCGGCACCTCGGCGGGCGGCGTCAGGTCGCGCAGCCCGGAGACCAGGTCGGGCAGCGAGCTGCGCCCGCCCACCTCGGCGAAGAGCAGCAACGCGCTCACCCGCGCCTTCAGCTCGCCCCGGGCGGCCATCCCGGCGTACTCGCGCAGGACCTCGACGCCGAACCGCCCGCCGCCTTCGTGCTCGCAGGGGCCGAGCCCGGGCTCGGTGTAACTGGTGATGCCGAGGGAGGCCAGCAGGTCGCCGGCGCGCTGGATCGCCGCCCGGCGTTCCTCCGCCTTTCCTAATCGGGAGTCGGGCACGAGGTCGCCGGCGCCGGTCAGGCGGTCCAGCAGGAGGTCGGGCCAGCGCAGGCCGAGCCAGGCGCCGTGCAGGTGGGTGTCGTTGATGCCGGGCAGCACCGATCTGCCGCGCAGGCGGACGACCCGCGTCCCCGGGCCGACCATGGCCTGGACCTGCAGTGGAGTGCCGACCCTGACGATGCGCCCGTCCTTGATCGCGATGCCGGACGCGAGGTGGCCGGCCGGGTTCATCGTGTGGACGACGCCGCCGGTCATGACCAGATCCGCCGACCTGTTGTCAGCCGCAGATTTCATATCCGCTCCGCTCTGGACACTCTCATTTCCATCCGCATAACGTACATGGAATCAGATACGATTTCGTGCCGGGAGGTGACGATGCCTCTACCTTTCGAGGCACGGCGCATCATCGATCGGGCCCGTCGCGGACCGGCGCACGCGCCGTCGCCCGACGCGGCCGGCGACCGCCGCCGGAGCCGCTGATGAACGCTCCCGCGGACGATGTCCTCGACGTGCGGGGCATCAGCGTCTCCAGGGGAGAGGTCCCCGTCGTGCACGAGGTCAGCCTGGGCGTCGCGCCCGGCACGGTCACCGTGCTGCTCGGCGCGAACGGCGCGGGCAAGACCACCCTGCTCGACGGCATCGCGGGCCTGGCCCCCGCCGCCGCCGGAACGGTCACGCTCGCCGGCACGCCGCTGACCGGCCTGCCCACCTACCGCCGCGCCCAGGCCGGACTCGGGTACGCCGAGCAGGCCCGCACCGTGTTCCGCACCCTCACGCTGGAGCAGAACCTGCTGGTCTCCGGCGACGGCGACCCGGCCATGGTCTACGACCTCTTCCCCGAGCTGGACCGCAGGCGCACGCTGCCGGCCGCCAACCTGTCCGGCGGCGAGCAGCAGATGCTCGTCATCGGCCGGGCGCTGATCGCCGGGCCCAAGGTCGTCCTCATCGACGAGATGTCGCTCGGGCTCGCGCCGGTCGTGGTCCGTCGCCTGATGGGCTCGGTGCGGGAGCTGGCCGAGCGCGGCATCGGGGTGCTGCTCGTCGAGCAGTTCGCCAACCTGGCGCTGGAGATCGGCACCCGCGCGTACGTGCTGCGCAAGGGCCGGGTCGTCTTCGAGGGCCCGTGCGAGGAGCTGCGCGGGGCCGAGGACCGGCTGCACGAGTTCTACTTCGGCGCCGTCACCGACGACGGCCTCGCGCGGGCGGCCGGCACGGAAGGCGGGAGCTGATGAACGCGCTGCTGAAAACCTGGGGTCCCGGGCTGGGGCTGGCCGTGGCGGCGTGCGCGGTGCTGCCGTGGGTGTTGCCGCCGTACTGGATCTACCTGGCGATCGCGGCCGTCGTCAGCGGCGTGCTCATGCAGAGCTACGGCGTGATCGTCGGGCGGGCCGGGGTCATGTCGCTGTGCCAGATGTCGTTCGCGGCAATCGGGGCCTGGGTGGTGCTGCGGCTGAACCTGGCCGACGCGCCCGGCGGCCTCCTGCTGTGGCTGGTGCTCGGCGGCCTGGCGGCCGTGCCGGTGGGCGTCGCGATCGGGCTGCCCGCGCTGCGCATCCGGGGCGTCAACCTCGCCGTCGTCACGCTCGGCTTCGCCGTCTCCACCGACATCGTGCTCAACGCCAACCAGTTCCCCGGCACGGCCGAGCTGAAGACCGTCGTGCGGCCGGGGCCCTTCTCCTCCGACGCCGCGTACTTCGTGCTGGCCATGACCGTTTTCGTGCTGATCGCCGTCGGGCTCGCGCTGGTCAACCGGACCAGGATCGGACGGTCCTGGCTGGAGTTGCGGCACTCCGAGCGGGCGGCGGCGGCGCACGGCATCTCCGTGGCGCGCAGCAAGCTCACGGCCTTCGCCATCAGCGCGTTCATCGCCGGTATCGGGGGCGGGCTGATGGCGGGGCAGCTGGGCCTCGTCGTATCCGGAAATTTCGCGATGATGCAGTCGCTGGCGCTGTTCGCGGTCGCCGTGCTCATCGGGCCGCACAACACCGAGGGCGCCGTCCTGGGCGGCATCTTCGGCGCGGTCATGGCCACGATCCTGGAGAAGCTGCGCCTGCCGCAGGACCTCGGCGGCATCCTGTTCGGCGTCATGGCGATCTTCGCCCTGCGCAGCGGGGTGAGCCAGACCGACTTCACCCGGGCCCGCAGGCGCGAACGGGCCGCGCGCCCCCTGCTGGAGGCCGCCGTCCCCGCCGAGGAGCCCGCCCCCCTTCCCCCGGCCACCGGCGAGGGGAACGTGCTGGAGGTGCGCGGGCTGAGCGTGCGGTTCGGCCAGGTCGTCGCCCTGGACGGCGTGGACCTGACCGTGCCCGCGCTCGGCGTCTGCGGCCTGATCGGCCCGAACGGCGCCGGCAAGTCCACGCTGATCTCCGCGGTCACCGGCTTCGCCGCCCGCTACGAGGGCTCGGTCGTGCTCGCCGGGCAGCCCCTCGACCGGCTCAGCCCGAGCGTCCGGGCCCGGCGCGGGCTGCGGCGCACGTTCCAGACCACCGCCATCGCCTCGGAGCTGACGCAGGAGGAGTACCTGGCGATCGTCGCCGGGCGGCGCCTGCCCGCCGCCGAGACGGAGGAGGTGCTGCGCTTCTTCGGCTGCCCGCCTGGCGAGGTGCCGGTCTCGATCCTCGACGCGGGCACCAGGAGGCTGCTCGACGTGGCCGCCGCGATCGCCGCCAGGCCGAAGGTCGCGCTGCTCGACGAGCCGGCCGCCGGCCAGTCCGCCGCCGAGTCGCTGCGGCTCGGCCGCCGCCTGGCCCAGGTCCCGGCCCGCTTCGGCGTGTCGATCCTGCTGGTGGAGCACGACATGGATCTCGTACGAGCCGCTTGCGGCCAGGTCACCGTGCTGGACTTCGGGCACGTGATCGCCTCGGGGCCGACGCTCGACGTCTTGGACGCACCGGCCGTCAGGGCCGCCTACCTCGGGACCGTCTTGGAGGAGACATCATGAAACGCGTACTCGTGGCTCTGCCCGTCCTCGGCCTGTTGACCGCTCTGACGGCCTGTTCCGGCGGCTCGGGCACCGACGGCCCCATCAAGGTGGGCGCGATCAACGGCGTCACCGGGCTGTTCCAGACCCCCGAGGTGCCGCAGGCGGTCAAGGCCGTCTTCGAGGAGGTCAACAAGGCCGGCGGGATCAACGGCCGCAAGATCGAGCTGATCAGCAAGGACGACGCGATGAACCCGCAGCGCTCCACGGAGGCGGCGCGCGACCTGATCGACTCCGAGGAGGTCGTCGCGCTGGTCGGCTCCTCCAGCGCCGTGGACTGCGGGCTCAACCGCGCCACCTACAGCAAGTCGCAGATCGTGTCCATCCCGGCCGTCGGCGTGGACCCGGCCTGCTTCACCAGCCCGAACATCGCCCCGGTCAACCCCGGCCCGTTCAAGCTGCTGACCGCGATGCTCTACTACGCCTCCGAGACGCTCAAGCGCGACAAGGTGTGCCTGGCCTTCACCGTCCTGCCGGGCAGCGGCGGCGGCATCGACGCGGCCGTCAAGGAGTGGAGCGACATCACCGGCAAGACGCTGACGGTCAAGGACACCTCGGTCGGGCAGGGCGACCCGACGCCGTACCTGGTCAAGCTCAAGGGCGCCGGCTGCCAGGCGGTCATCTACAACGCCCAGGTCGGGCCGTGGTTCGCCCAGGCCAAGACCCAGGGCATGCAGGACGTCGACTTCATCCTCATGGCCAACGCCTACACCGACGCCAACGCCGCCCTCATCCCGGCCGGCATGAACGCCCAGGCGGGCACCGAGTGGCAGCCGTACACCGACGAGACGCTGCCGGGCAACGACCGGTGGGCGAAGATCGTCAACGACAACAAGATCCAGAAGACCGCGTTCAGCCAGGGCGGCGTGATGGCGGCCGACGTGTTCGTCCAGGTCCTCAAGACGATCAAGGGGGACATCACCCGGGAGTCGGTGACCAAGGCGTTCAAGGAGATGCAGCCCATCACCTACCCCATGGTCGGCACGCCCTGGGTGTTCGGCCCCGGCCAGACGCACAACCCCATCGAGGGCAGCCGCTTCGTCAAGGCCGAGAACGGCAAGTGGACGGTGCTGCCCGAGGGCTTCATCGTCCCGAAGCGGAACGGCTGATGCTCGACTCCGTGGTCGCGGGCCTGACCAGCGGCGGCGTGTACGCGCTGCTCGGGCTCTGCGTGGTCCTGACCTACCGGCTGGTCGCCGTGGTCAACTTCGCGATGGCGGCGGTGGGTGCGATGGGCGCCTTCGTCATGGTCACCCTCACCGACGCCGGTCTGAACGTCTGGCTCGCGCTCCCGCTCGGGGCGCTGGCCGGCGGGCTGGTCTCGGCGCTGCTCGGCCTCGGCCTGGTGCGCTGGTTCGGCGAGCACGACCTGCGCACGAAGGCGGCCGTCACCGTGGCGGTGTTCGTCGCGCTGATGTCGGTCGGGTTGCGCCTGTTCGGCAACAACACCAGCGGCGCGCGGCGCTTCCCGCAGCCCTTCGACGCGCCCGCCTTCACCGTGGGCGAGGTGGTCGTGCCGCAGGCGGTCCTGGTGTCGCTGTCGTTCGCGGTGCTCATCACCGTCGGCGTGGGGCTGCTGCTCGGGCGCACCCGGGTGGGGCTGCGGCTCCAGGCGCTGTCGGAGCGCCCGGCCACCGCGCAGGTCGTCGGCATCCCCGCCCCCCGGCTCGCCCTGGCCGTGTGGGTGGCCATCGGGGCGGTCAGCACGCTGGTCATCGTCCTGGTCGCGCCCCGGCTCGGCGGCGACTTCTCCACCCTCGGCAACCTCGTCACGACCGCGCTGGCGGTGGCCATGGTGGGGGCGTTCAGCAGCCTGTGGCTGACGCTCGCGGGCGGGCTGCTGCTGGGCTGCCTGGAGGGGGTGACGGCCTCGCTGGAGGCGGTCCAGCAGTACCGGGGGGTGCTGCCGTTCCTGGTCATGGTGGCGTTGTTGTGGTGGCGCAGCCGCCATCAGGTCTGGGACTCGGAGGCGAACGTATGACCGTCAAGGTCCCCCAGCGCCAGATCGGCGCGCACGGCCCCGAGGCGTCGGTGCTGTCCCTGGGGTCCTGGCACACCTACGACCGGATGGACTTCGGCGCGGCCGTCGAGCTGCTGCGGCACGCCGTGGAGATCGGGGTCAACCTGTTCGACGTCGGCGTCTACGGCCTGCCGGGACAGCGGCCGGTCTTCACCGACGTGCTCTTCTCGGCCATGGTCAGGGCCGCCGGCCTGGCCCGCGAGGACTACCTGCTCTCGGTCAAGCTCTGGCTCGACGACCACCCCGGACGTCCGCTGCGCGAGCAGCTCGAACGCGCGCTGCTGCGGGCCGGCACCGACCACGCCGACCTGGCCGTGGTCGGCGACGTCCACCGCGAGGACCTCGACCTGCGCCGCCTGGCCCGCGAACTGGCCGCGCTGGAGGCGGAGGGGCTGCTGGGCTGCTGGGGCGTCAACAACTGGTCGGCCACCTCGATCCTGACCATCCGCAACCACGCCCGCGACCTCGGCTCGCCGGGGCCGCAGCTGGCCCAGCTCAAGTACAACCCGTGCCGCCGCTCGATCCCGGAGGGGGTGCCGTTCTCCGAGGTGTTCGACGCGGGCGTGTCGTTGCAGGCCAGCGACGTGCTCGAAGGCGGGCTGCTGGCGGGCAGGGAGACGCCCGCCCGGCCGGTCTTCCCCGACCCCGGCGGCGTGCGCGAGCGGGCGGCGACGGCCGCCGCCGGGCTGGCCGAGGTGGCGGCCGGGCTGGAGGCGACGCCCGCGCAGGTGTGCGTGGCGTTCTGCCTCACCCATCCGGCGGTGGCCAGCGTGCTGTTCGGCGTCACGAGCAGGGCCCAGCTCGCCGACAACGCGGGCGCGCTCGCCCTGCTCGACCGGGTC
>NZ_JBEYTJ010000045.1:0-85256 GCF_040642995.1 Nonomuraea sp. NPDC047529
TTGACGATCGCCCGGTGGGAGACGCCGACGCCCTTGGGCCGTCCGGTGGAGCCCGAGGTGAAGATGACGTAGGCCAGGTTGTCCTCGCGCACCCGTACGACGGGCGCCGGGCCCGTACGCACGTCCGCCGCCGTCAGCACCAGGTCGGCGCCCGCGTCGGCCAGCATGCCGCGGGTCCGCTCCGCCGGATGGCCCGGGTCGAGCGGCAGGTAGGCGCCGCCGGCCGCCAGCACGCCGAGGAGCACGACGGGAAGGTCGAGCCCGCGTTCCATGCGGACGCCGACCGGCTGGTCCACCCGGGGACCCAGCGCGGCCGCCACTCCGCGGGCCCGCTCGGCCAGCTCACGGTAGGTCAGCCGGTCGCCCTCGAAGACCAGCGCCGTCGCGTCCGGGGTGCGCTCGGCCTGCTCGAAGACCAGCTCGTGCAGAAGCCCGCCGGGATGCTCGCGGGCAGTGGCGTTCCACCGCGAGAGCTGCTCCCGCTCTTCGGCCGGCAGGATGTCCAGGCGTCCCACCGGCACGTCGGGCGCCGCCACCACCGCACGCAGGAGCGCGGCGAACCGCCGGGCCAGCCGCTCGATCGTCTCCGGCCGGAACAGCTCGGCGTTGTAGACGAACCGCCCCTCCACCCGCTCGCCACGCTCGGTGGCGTAGAGCTCCAGGTCGAAGCGGGTGGTCGTGCTGTCCGGCTCGAAGCCCTCGCCGCCGTCGCGGTAGCTCTGCAACGCGAACAGCACCTGCACCAGCGGCGGGCGGCTGACGTCGCGTTCGGGGTCCAGCTCGGCGACCAGCTTCTCGAAGGGCAGCTCCTGGTGGCCGTAGACGTCGATCGCGCCGTCCCGCGTACGGCGCAGCAGCTCGGCGAACCCGGGATCGCCCGTCAGCCGCGCCCGCAGCGGGAGCAGGTTGACGAACAGCCCGACCATCTCCTCGAACTCCGGCCTGGTCCGCCCGGCCACCGGCGACCCCACCGCGAAGCCGGTCATGCCGGACCAGCGGGCCAGCAGCACCTGGAAGGCGGCGAGCAGCCCCATGTAGAGCGTCGCGCCCTCGGCCCGGCACAGCTCGCCGAACTCCGCGACGTCCAGCTCCAGGTCGTGCCAGCCGCCCCGGAAGCCCTGCCGGGGCGGACGCGGCCGGTCCAGGGGCAGTTCGAGCACCTGCAACCCGTCCAGCTCGGCGCGCCAGAACGCCAGGTCACCGGCCAGCCGGTCGCCGCTCAGCCGCTCCCGCTGCCACAGCGCGTAGTCGCCGAAACCGAGCGGCGGTCCGCTCTGCGGCGGCGTCAGGAGTTCGCGCAGGACGAGGTCGGCCGACCAGCCGTCGGCGACGATGTGATGGACGGCGATCAGCAGCGCGTGGTCGTCGGGCGCCAGCCGTACCAGGGTGGCGCGCAGCAGCGGACCGTCCGCCAGGTCGAAGGGCTGCGCGGCGTCGGCGCTGAGCACCTGCCTGGCCGCCGCCTCCGTCGTCACCTCCACGACGCGCAGCGGGACGCGTACCCGGTCCGCCACCCGCACCTCCGGCCGCCCGTCGGGGCCGGCCGGGAAGGTCATGCGCAGGCTCTCGTGCCGGGCCACCACGGCGTCGAGCGAGCGCCGCAGCCGTTCGGCGTCGAGCGGGCCCCGGAGCCTGGCCGACGCGGGCAGCACGTAGGCGCTCGTCCCCGGGGCGAACTGCTCCATGAACCACAGCCGCTCCTGCGCGAACGACAGCGGCGGATCGCTGCCCTCGGCCCGTCGCGGGATCTGCTCCGCGGCGCCCAGGCCCGCGATCGCCTTGCGGAAGCGGGCCTGCACGCGGGCCTGCCGCTCATCCACGTTCGTCGGCCTCCTCGGCCAGGTGCTCCAGGGCCGCGGCCAGCAGGCGCGGCGTCGGACGGGTGAAGGCCAGCTTGAGCGGCACCTCCAGCTCGGTGGCCGCGGCGAGGCGGGCCGTGGTCCTGGTGGCCAGCAGCGAGTGGCCGCCGAGCTGGAAGAAGTCGTCCAGCGCGCCCACCCGCTCCAGCCCCAGGACCTCGGCCCAGACCATGCAGACGAGCTCCTCGGCCGCACTGGCCGGCGGCTCGTACGCCGCGCCCCGCGGCCGGCCCGGGTCGGGCAGGGCGTCCCGGTCGACCTTGCCGCCGGGCGTCAGCGGGATGCGGTCGAGCGGGACGATCGCGCTGGGCATCATGTGCGGGGGAAGCTCGGCGGCCAGGTGATCGCGTAAGGCGTCCCCGGCGTCGTGGACGGCGTAGGCGACCAGCCGGTCGTCGCGGACCACCACGGTCGCCTGCCGCACGGACGGATGGGCGAGCAACACGGACTCCACCTCGCCCGGCTCCACGCGGTATCCGCGCACCTTCACCTGCCGGTCCAGGCGGCCGAGGATCTCCAGCCTGCCGTCCAGGCGGAAGCGGGCCCGGTCGCCGCTGCGGTAGAGGCGTGAGCCGTCAGGGCCGGGCACGAAGCGTTCGGCCGTGAGGGCCGGCGCGCCCCGGTAGCCGCGGGCCAGGCCGACGCCGCCGATGTGGAGCTCGCCCGCGACACCGGGCGGGACGGGCAGCCCGTCGGGCGCGAGCACCTGGAGCGTGGTGCCGGGCAGGGCGACGCCCACGGTCGGGCGGCGCAGCGCCTCGGCGGGGTCCATGTCGGCGGTGGCGGCGATGATCGTGGCCTCGGTGGGGCCGTAGCTGTTGACCAGGCGGACGCCCGGGGGGCCCGACTCGTACCAGGTGGCCAGGACCGGGCCGGGCAGCAGGTCGGCGCCCAGGATGAGCAGCCGGAGACCGGCCGGCCATTCGACGCCCATGGCCACCAGTTCCTGCCAGTACGACGTCGGCAGGTCCAGCACGGTGAGCGCGGAGCCCTCCGGGGTCTTCAGGAAGTCGGGCAGCGGCTCGTCCGGGCACAGGACCAGCTCGGCGCCGGCGGTCAGCGCCGGGTAGACCTCCTCGGCGTGCGTGTCGAAGCTCGGCGAGGCGAACTGCAGGACGCGGTCCCCCGGGCCGAGCTCGTAGTGGTCCCGCATCCAGCTCACCCGCGACGCGAGCGCCTCGCGCGGCACCTCCACGCCCTTGGGACGCCCGGTCGAGCCCGAGGTGTAGATCACGTAGGCCAGCGAGCCCGGCACCGCGACGTCGAGCGCGGGTGGCCGCCCCGGCTCGCGGAGATCGTCCTCGTCCAGCACCAGGGCCGCGCCCGCGTCCGCCGCCATCCGGCGCAGCCGCTCCGGCGGGTAGGCCGGGTCGAGCGGCAGGTAGGCGCCGCCCGCCCGGCCGACGGCGAGCATCCCGGCGATCAGCTCCACCGAGCGCGCGGCCCGCAGGCCCACGACCGTGTCCGGGCCGACCCCGGCCGCGGACAGGCGACCGGCCAGCGCGGCGACCAGGGCGTCCAGCTCGGCGTAGGTGACCCGGCGGGCGCCGTGGCTCACCGCCGGCGCGCCGGGCGCCAGCCGTACGCGCTCCTGGAAGAGGTCGAGCACGTCGCGCGCGGGCGGTTGCGCGGTGTCGAGGACCGGCGGCCGGTCCTCGGGCAGCAGCATGGCCGCGCGCAGCGCGGACAGCGGCGCGTCCGGGTCGCCCGCGACCGTCTCCAGCACCCGCTCCCACCGTCGCAGCAACCGCGTCGCGGTCTCCTCCTCGAACAGGTCGCGGGCGTAGGACAACATCGCCCAGAGGGAGCCGTCGAACTGGGTGACGTCCAGCATCAGGTCGAACTTCGCCTGCGTCGCCCCGGGGTCGAACATCTCCGCCTCGATGCCGGGCAGCGGCAGGGCGGCGGCCTCCTTGTCCTGGATCACGAACATCGCCTGGAACAGCGGCGTCGTGCTCAGGTCGCGGCGGATGCCGAGGTCGTTGAGCAGGCGTTCGAAGGGGATGTCCTGGTGCGCGAACGCGTCCAGGACCGTCGCCCTGGTCCGCGCGAGCAGCGTGCGGAAGGACGGGTCGCCGGACAGGTCGCCGCGCAGCACGAGCGTCTCGGGGAAGAAGCCGACGACGTCCTGGAGCTCCGGACGGTCGCGCCCGGCGATGACCGAGCCGACCGTGAGGTCGTCGGTGCCGCAGTGCGCGCCCAGCAGGAGCTGGTAGGCGGCCAGCAGGACCATGAAGAGCGTGCCGCGCTCGTCCCTGGCCAGCTGCTCCAGGCGGGCCGTCAGCTCGGGGCCGATGCGGCGCGCGCAGTAGTCGCCGCTGGGCACCCGGACGGCCGGCCGCGGCCGATCCGTGGGCAGGTCGAGCGGCTGCACGCCGTCGAGCCGGGCGCGCCAGTAGTCCAGGGACTCCTGTGACGGCTCGCGGCCACGCTGCCAGGCCGCGAAGTCGCGGTAGTCGACCGCGGGGGTGCCCAGCCCGGCCGCGTTCCCGGTGTAGCAGGCGACCAGCTCGGAGAAGACGAGCTTGAGCGACCAGCCGTCGGCCACCAGGTGATGCAGGACCAGGCAGAGCACGTGATCGGTCGGCGACAGCGTGATCAGGTGCACCCGCACCAGCGGGCCCGTGGCCAGGTCGAACGGCGTGTTGGTCAGCTCGGCCACGATCGCCGTGGCGCGCGCCTCCCGTTCGGCCGCGGGCAGGTCCGCGAGGTCCACCAGCACCGGATCGAGCGTCAGCGCCGGCTCGACGACCTGGACCGGGCTGCCTTCCACGGCGGGGAAGCGGGCCCGCAGCATCGGGTGCCGGGCCGCGACGGCGTTCAGCGCCCCGGCCAGGTCCGGGACGGACAACGCGCCGCGCAGCCGCTGCACCATGTACATGTTGTAGGAGGCGTCGGCGGGGTCGAGCCGCTGCAGGAACCACAGCCGCTCCTGCCCGTAGGAGAGCGGCGCCGGCGCGTCCGGGTCGCTGCGCGCGGGGATGCCGGCGGGCCGGGCCTTCGGCTGCCGCTGGAGCCTGCGCTCCAGCGCCGCACGCTGTTCCGGGCTGAGGCGGGCCAGCCGCCCTCTCACCTCGCTCATCCGTCCGCGTCCTCCGCCAGGAGATCGTCCAGCTCGACGTCGCCGAGCTGGAGCTCCAGTACGGCCAGCGCGTGCTCGGCCACGGTGGTGACCTCGAAGCAGACCCGCAGGTCCATCTCGATCCCGTACGCCTCCCGGTACCGGGTGATCAGCAGGACGGCCAGCAGCGAGTGCCCGCCGAGGGCGAAGAAGTCGTCCTCGACGCCCACCCGGTCACGGCCCAGCAGTTCGCCCCAGAGCGCGCACAGCTCCTCCTCCAGCGGCGTCTCCGGCGCGACGTAGGTGGTGCCGAGGTCGCCGCGGCCGGGCCCGGTGGGCGGCGGCAGCGCGGCGCGGTCGAGCTTCCCGCTCGGCCCCGAGGGGAACTCGGTGACCTGCACGAACGCCTGCGGCACCAGCGCCGCCGGCAACGTGCGCGCCGGTCCGGTGCGCATCTCGTGCGACAGCCGGCTCGGCTCGCCCGTCCAGTCCACGTAGGCCACCAGCCCGCGGCCGCCCGGCGCGTCGTCGCGCAGCGCGACCACGACCCGGCGCACCCGGGGGTCGGCGGCCAGCGCCGTCTCGACCTCGCCCAGCTCGACCCGCCAGCCGTGCACCTTCACCTGGTCGTCGATGCGGCCGAGGAACTCCAGCTCTCCGTCGGCGCGTAGCCTGGCCAGGTCGCCGGTGGCGTACAGGCGCGCGCCCGGCGCGCCGTACGGGTCGGGGACGAAGCGCTCGGCCGTCAGCCCCGGCCGTCCCGCGTAGCCGCGGGCCACCTGGACGCCGCCGATGTGCAGCTGACCGGGCACCCCGATGGGCATCGGCTCAAGCTGCTCGTCGAGGACGTGCAGGCGGCAGCCGGGCATCGGACGGCCGATGGGGATCACCGTCTCGCCCGGCCGGCAGGCATGCCAGGAGACGTCCACGGCCGCCTCGGTGGGGCCGTAGAGGTTGTGCAGCTCCACGCCGGGCAGCCGCTCGAAGAAGCGGGCCGCCATCCTGGGGGGCAGCTCCTCGCCGCTGCACACCACGCGACGCAGGGATGTGCACGACTCGATGTTCGCCTCCTCCAGGAAGAGGGCGAGCATCGACGGCACGAAGTGCATCGTGGTCACCGCGTGCCGCTTGATCAGGTCACGCTGGTGGGCGGGGTCGCGGTGGCCGCCCGGCCGTACCGGGACGAGGCAGGCGCCCTGCAGCAGCGGCCAGAAGAACTCCCACACCGACACGTCGAAGCTGGTCGGCGTCTTCTGCATCACCACGTCGCCGGCCGTCAGGCCGAACGCGTCCTGCATCCAGGCGAGCCGGTTGACGATGCCGCGGTGGGTGTTGACCACCGCCTTCGGCCGGCCGGTCGAGCCCGAGGTGTAGATGAGGTAGGCGGCGTCGTCCGGTCCGGTCACCGGGTCGAGATCGCCGGAGTCGAGGTCGTGGTCGTCCTCCAGCAGCACCGTCTCGATCGTCCCGGGGGACGGCACGTGGCGCTGGGTGAGCAGCACCCGCGCGCCGCAGTCGGCGAGCATGAACTCCAGCCGGTCCCGCGGGTACTCCGGATCCAGCGGCACGTACGCCCCGCCCGCCTTGAGGACGGCGAGCAGCGCGACGACCAGCTCGGGCGATCGTTCCGCGCAGACCGCGACGGGCTCGCCGCGTCCCACGCCGAGGTGCCGCAACCGCCGGGCGAGCCGGTTGGCGCGGCCGTTGAGCTCGGCGTAGGTGAGCGTGACGTCGCCGAAGAGCACCGCGGAGGCCTCAGGGGTCGCCGCGGCCCGCTCCTCGACCAGCGCGTGCAGGGTTCCGGGCGCGGCCTGGGGCGCGCCGGTCCCGAGGGCCAGCACGCGTCCGCGCTCGTCCGCCGTGAGCACGGGGAGCCGGTCGACCGGCCGGTCGGGGTCGGCGATGGCCGACTCGACCAGCGTCCGCAGGTTCGCCTCGAAGCGTTCGATCGTCTCCGGATCGAACAGGTCGGTGGCGTACTCCAGCCGGGTGTGCAGCAGCCCGTCGCGCATGTTGACGTCGAGCTGGATGTCCACCTTCGCGGTGCCGTTGGCGATCTGCCCTTCGTTGGTGCGGATGGCCAGGTTGAACATCACCTGGTAGATGGGCGGCACGCTCAGGTCCCGGGCCGGTTGCAGGTCCTCCACGAGCCGCTCGAACGGCAGCTCCTGATGGTCCAGCGCCTCGGCGACCGTCGCCCGCACGCGGCCGGCGGCCTCGCGGAAACTGGGCGCGCCCGACAGGTCCACGCGCAGCGGCACCGCGTTGACGAACATGCCGATGACCGGCTCGGTCTCGGGCAGCAGCCGTCCGGCGACCGGCGTGCCCACCACGATGTCGTCGATGCCGGACCAGCGCGACAGCACGGCGGCGTACGCGGTGAGCATCACCGTGAACAGCGTGGCGTTGAGGTCCTTGGCCAGCCGCTCGACGCTCGCCGACAACTCGGGGGAGTAGGCGCCGAGCCGGATCCCGCCCCGGTAGGTACGGCGGGCCGGCCGCGGCCGGTCACCCGGCAGGGCGAGGTCGGCGGGCACTCCGGCCAGCCGCTCGCGCCAGTGCACGAGCTCGGTCTCCAGGAACTCGCCGGACAACCGGCCGCGCTGCCACACGGCGAAGTCGGCGAACTGGATCGGCAGGTCGGGCAGCTTCGGCGGCCTGTCCTCGCCGAGCGCGTCGTAGCACTCCTCCACCTCGTCCATGAAGACCATGGACGAGACGCCGTCGAAGATCGTGTGGTCGAAGACGACGGCCAGCCGCAGATCGTCCTCGGCCAGCTTGACGTGCCGGCCCCGGTACAGCGGCGCCCGTTCCATGTCGAACGGCAGCACCGCGTCCGCCCTGGCCAGGCGGGCCAGCTCCGCCTCGGCGGCGGCCCGCGGGAGGTGGGACAGGTCCGTCTCCGTCAGCGCCGTGGGCGGCGCGCCGGGGCTGATGATCTGCACCACCTGCCCGTCCCGGAACTCGAACGTGGTGCGCAGCGCCTCATGGCGCCGCACGACCAGATCGATCGCCCGCTCCAGCCGGCGGGGGTCCACCGGCTGCCTGGCCGCCATCGGCATGATCATGCCGATGTTGTAGACGGCCAGATCGGGCTCGAAGCGCGAAAGGAACCACATCCGCTCCTGGCCGGAGGATGCGGGGAAGGCATCACTCACTGTCCATGGCCTCTCGCAGGCTCTTCGGCCGCATGTCGGTCCACACCTGCTCGATGTGGTCCAGGCAGGCGTCCTTGGTGCCGGAGAAGCCGGCGTCGTGCCAGCCGGAGGGATTGTCCCGGTCGGCGGGCCAGATGGAGTACTGCTCCTCGTCGTTCAGTACGACCTTGGTGTCTGCGCTCATGCGGAACTCCGGGGGAGACGGGGGATGGTCTGGGTGGCGGGCCCAGCGGCGGCGGGCTCGGGGGTGGCGGCGGTGGCGGCGTCCAGCAGGGCTGCGACCCCGGCCACGGTCGGCTCCTCGAAGAGGTTGCGCATCGGCAGCCGTACCCCCAGCTCCTTGCGGATGAGGGCGATGAGCTGGACCGCGATGAGCGAGTTGCCGCCCAGCTCGAAGAAGTCGTCGTCGACGCCGATGTGGTCGCCGCCGAGCACCTCGCCCCACAGGCGGGCGATCGTGGCCTCGGCGTCGTTGCGCGGGGCGACGTAGCCCTCGGCGGGCGCCTTGTCCTGCCGGTCGGCGACCGCCGCCGGGTCGAGCTCGGTCTCGACGGTCTCCTGGGTCAGCGAGCCGACCCCGGCGACGAGCTCGGCCACCGTGCTGGCCGCCACCACGACCTGGGGGCCGAGCGGTGCGGCGAGCAGCCTGCGCAGGGAGAGGGCCCCTTCGGCCGGCCTGATGCCGACCTCGTCGTCGGCCGCGGCCGACGCCGGAGCGGCGCGCTGTGAGTCGGCGCTGGTGACGACCCCGGACACCACGGCCTCGGTGTCGATCCTGCGCAGGACGTAGTCGGAGATCTGCACCAGCACCGTGCCGTCGGGGGCGATCAGCGTGACGTCCACGACCAGCACCTCGTCGGTGTCGGTGCTGGTGATGCGCAGATGGCTCCAGAACGCCTCGGGCAGGCTCCCGAACACGGTGATGCGGCCGTAGCCGAGCGGCAGGTAGTGGCCCTCGACCGCGACCCAGCTGAAGGTGGTGGCGGCGTCGAGCAGCGCCGGGTGCAGCCCCCAGCGGTCGAGGTCGACCATCAGCACGTCGTTGGCCTCGAACAGGCCGAGCGCCTCCTGCTGACCGACATGCGTGGCGGTCAGGGTCCGGTGCCAGTGCCCGCCCAGCGTGAGCAGGCCCGACAGCGGGACGCCGCCCTGCTCGTCCGCCGAGGACACGCAGCGGTCCATGATCGCGCGCAGGTCCACGCGGTCGGCGGGCGGCGGGCTCACCTTGGCCGCCGTGCCTCTGGCATGGGTGCGGTGCGATCCGCCGATGATGCTCTGCACCTGGAACTCGGCGCCGTCCGCCTCCGGGGTGAAGATCACCCGTACCTCGGCGGTCGCGCCGTCGGCGACCGACAACGGTTCGACGAACACCACGTCCCGCAGCTCGACGAGCCCGCTGCCGGGCAGCACCACCTCGGTGGCCGTCCTGGCCAGCTCGACGTGGCCGGTGCCGGGCAGCACGGGCACGTCGGCGATGCGGTGCTCGTCCAGCACCCAGTGCGTGCCGGGCGAGAGCGTGCCGCTGCACCAGTCGAGGCCGTTGACCGCGTCCGCGGCGTGCCGCGCGTCGAGGACCGGGTGGTCCATCGCCTTGATCCGGTCGCCGCGCTGCAACGCGACGAATCCGGCGGGCGCCGCGGTCTCCGCCGCCATGCCGACTTCCAGCCACCTGCCCCAGTTCACGCTGACGATCTGGGCGGCGTTCCAGCCTCGTCCGGCGCGGGCGTGCGCGTCGAGGAAGTTGTTGGCCGCGCAGTAGTCGATCTGCCCGAACCCGCCGGCCACCGCGGTGATCGACGAGCAGAGCACCACGGCCTCCAGCTCCAGGTCGCCGAACGCCTCCTGGAGCGCCAGCGTGCCGAGCACCTTGGGACGGAGTACGGCCTCGGCCGCCTCCCTCTCCTTGACCTGGGCCATGCCGCCGCCGGGCAGGCCGGCCGCGTGCACCAGCACGTCCACCCGGCCGAAGGCGGCGAGCGTCTCGTCCCTGACCCGGCGCATGTCCGCCGGATCGGTCACGTCGGCGGCCAGGGTCAGCACCCGTGCCCCGGCGGCCTCCATCCGGCGGATCGCCTCGGCGGCGCGCGCCTCGCGGGCCGACCGCGGCGGGCCGGCGGGCAGGCCGGTCCTGGACAGCAGGACGAGGTTGACGCGGGCCCGCGCCGCCAGGTCCTCGGCCAGCGAGACGCCGATGCCGCCCAGACCGCCGGTGATCACGTACACCTGGCCGTCGCGCGGCTCGCCCGGCTCGCTCGCCACCTCCACCTGCTCGTACCCGAGCAGCCACCGCTTCCCGCCGCGCAGGGCGACGGGGGCCAGCAGGCCGGCCTCGCCGGGCTCCGCCGCGCGGCCCAGCTCGGTCGCGACACCACGCACGGCGTCCCCGTCGGCCGCGTCGATGTGGCGGACGCGCAGCCACGGCGTCTCCAGCGGGACGACCCGGGCGAAGGCGGCCAGCGTCGCGTGCTCCGGCCTGGTCAGGTCGGCGCCGACGACGTCCATCGTGCCCGCGGTCACCAGGTCGAGCTGCACCCCGCCCGGAGGCTGGGCCGCCGACAGCGCCTGCACGAGCCCCAGGACGCCGAAGAAGCCGCGGTCCTGTGCGGCCCACGTCTCGTCGCCGCCCGTGAGGGCCCAGGCGTGCACGATCCGCTCGGGGATGTCGCCGATCGCTTCGAGCAGCGCGTCGTAGTCCTCCCGGACGGCCGGCCGCACCGTGAAACCTCCGTCGGAGGCGCCGAACGCGGTGCCCGGCCGCACCTCCAGCACCTCGGCCCCCGAGGCACGCAGCGCGTCGGCCAGCGCGGCCGAGTCCTCGTCCACGAAGGCCAGGCAGCGGGCGATCGGCGACGCCGCCGCCGGACGGACGGGCGCCTGGTGCCAGACGGGGACGCCGTACCACCGCTCGGGCGGCAGCGGCCCGTCGGCCTGCCGCGGGGCGGCCACGCCACCGGTGAAGGCGCCCTGCGGATCGGGGTCGATCCAGGCACGCTGCCGCTCCCACGGGTAACCCGGCAGCGAGACGCGGAAGCCGGGGGCGCCGAAGTCGTTCAGCTCGATGCCGTGGACCCAGAGCGCGCCCACGGCCTGCGAGAAGACCGCGACGTCACCGGCCCGGTCGCGCGGGCCGGGCAGCGACGGCAACGGGGCGATCGCACCGGTGGCCAGCTGGGTGCTCGCCAGGCCGGACAACTGCCGTCCCGGCCCGCACTCGATCATGATCCATTCGCCGTCGGCCAGGAGCGTCGAGACGCAGTCGCCGAAACGGACGGGCTCGCGCACGTGCCTGGCCCAGTAGGACGGGTCGGTGGCCTCGGCGGCGGTGATCCAGGTGCCGGTCACGTTGGACAGGAACGGCAGGCTCGGCGCGGCCGGCCCGGCTGCCGCGACCAGTTCGCGGAACTCGCGCAGCATCGGCTCCATCATCGCCGAGTGGAAGGCGTGCGAGGTGCGCAGCGGCGTGCAGCCGATGCCCTCCTCCTCCAGCATCTCGGCCAGTTCCCTGATCGACTCCGACGGGCCGGACACGACGCAGGTGCCGGGGCCGTTGACGGTGGCCACGGAGACGTCGTCGGGCAGCATCGGCGCGATCTCGTCGGGCATGAGCTGCACGGCCAGCATGGAGCCGGGCGGCAGGGCCTGGATCAGCCGGCCGCGCGCCGCGACCAGCCGCAACGCGTCGGGCAGCGTGAAGACGCCGGCGATGGTGGCCGCCGCGTACTCGCCGATGCTGTGGCCGATCATCGCGGCGGGCTCGACGCCCAGCGACAGCCAGAGCCTGGCCAGCGCGTACTCGACGGTGAACAGGGCGGGCTGGGTGAGCGAGGTCTGCCGCAGCGCCTCGTCGGCCTCCTCGCCGGTGGCGAAGATCTGCTCGCGCACGTCCAGGACGGCCGCGCACTCGTCGACCGCCTCGCGGAAGATCGGCTCGTTCCGGTACAGCTCGGCGGCCATGCCGCCGTACTGGGAGCCCTGACCGGAGAAGAGGAAGGCCACCTGCGCGGGGCGCTTCGGCTTGGCGCCGGTGACGATCCGCTTGGGGTCGGACAGCGCGGCCACCGCGTCGCCCGGTGAGGTGGCGACGACCGTGGCCCGGTGCTTGAGCTCCCGGCGGCCCACGCGCAGGGTGAAGGCCGCGTCGGCCAGGTCCGTCTCGGGGTGCGCGGCCAGGTGCGCGGCCAGCCGTTCCCGCGCCGCGGCCAGCGCCGACTCCGTCCTGGCCGAGAGCTTCAGCAGGTGTGCGGGCCGCTCGCGGGGCAGCGGCGGACGCGGCGGCGCCTCCTCCAGCACGGCGTGCGCGTTCGTGCCGCCGATGCCGAACGAGCTGACCCCCGCGCGGCGCGGGAAGTCCTCGCGCTCCCACTTCGTCGGCGAGGAGACGACGTAGAACGGGCTCGCCGGGAAGTCGATCTTCGGGTTGGGGCTCTTGAAGTGCAACGTCGGCGGGATCAGCTTGTTCTCCAGCGACAGCACCGCCTTGATCAGGCTGGGCACGCCGGCCGACTGGCCGAGGTGGCCGATGTTGCTCTTGACCGAGCCGATGCCGCACCACTGGGTGTCGCTCGTGTGCTGGGCGAACACGCTGGACAGCGCGGCCACCTCGATCGGGTCGCCGAGCGCCGTGCCGGTGCCGTGCGCCTCGACGTAGGTCACCGTCCGCGGGTCCACGCCGCCGACGCCCAGCGCCTGCGCGATGACCGCGGCCTGGCCGTCCAGGCTGGGCGCGGAGAAGCCGACCTTGCCCGCGCCGTCGTTGTTGATCGCGTTGCCCAGGACCACCGCGCGGATGTTGTCGCGGTCCTCGATCGCCTCCGACAGCCGCTTCAGCACGAGGACGCCGCCGCCGCTGCCCCAGGTCGTGCCGCCGGCGTCGGCGTCGAAGGAGCGGGTGTGCCCGTCGGGGGAGACGATGCCGTCCTGGTCGTAGATGTACCCCTCGCCCTGCGGGAGGTCCAGCATGGCCGCGCCGGCCAGCGCCATGTCACATTCGCCGTTGCGCAGCGCCTCGCACGCGATGTGGAAGGCCACCAGCGCGGTCGAGCACGCCGTGTGCACGGTGTAGCTGGGGCCGCGCAGGTCGAGCTTGTAGGAGGTGAGCGTCGCGCAGTAGTCGACGTGGTTGCCCACCATGACCGCCAGCCAGCCGGCGTTCTTGTGGGCCTGGGAGTTGCTGCGGATGTTCCGCCACTGGTACGTGTCCGTCCCGGTGCCGGCGTAGACCCCGATCTCGCCCGGGTAGCGGAACGGGTCGTAGCCCGCGTCCTCCAACGCCGTGTGCGACAGCTCCAGGAACAGCCGATGTTGCGGATCGCGGACCTCGGCCTCCCTGATCGACATGCCGAAGAACGCCGCGTCGAAACCCTCGTAGTCGTCCAGCGCCATGGCGGCCGGCACGAAGTTCGGGTCGGCCAGCAGGCTCTCCGCCGTGCCCAGCGCCCGTTGCTCCTCCAGGGTGTACGTGGTCAGCGACTCGACGCCGTCGGCGAGGTTGCGCCAGAACTGCTGCGCGTCACCCGCTCCCGGAACCCGGCACGACAGGCCGATGATCGCGATCGGCTCGGCCGTGGGCTCGTCCGTCATGGGGCAATCCCCTTCTCGTTACGGTTCCTCAACCTGTCTCGTCGTGAAGCCAGGCGGCGTGCCGCCCGGTCCAGTCCCGGACTGCCGCCCGCGCCGTCGAGGTGGGCGGCGAGCGTCCGGATGGTGGGATGCCTGAACAGCTCCGTGATCGGGATCTCGCGGCCGGTCGCCGCCTTCAGCCGTGCCTGCACGGCCGCCACGGCCAGCGAATGGCCGCCGATCTCGAAGAAGTTGTCGTCGGGGCCCAGCCGTGGCACGCCCAGCACGGCGCGCCACACCTGGGCGACCGTCTTCTGCGTGGGGCCGTCGAGGCCGCCGACGGCCTTCGGCTGCTCCACCGGCCGCCCGCGCAGCGCGGCGCGGTCCACCTTGCCGTTGGGCGTCAGCGGCAGCGCGGGCAGCGTCACCACCTCGGTGGGGACGGCGTGCTCGGGCAGCGCGCGGCGCAGGTCCTCCAAGATCCGGTGCGCCGCCGCCCCCGGCCCGGCGGGCACCACGTAGCCGACGAGGGTGCCGCCCTCGACCCTGGCCGCGGCGGCGCGCACGTCCCGGCAGGCGGCCAGCGCGGCCTCCACCTCGCCCAGCTCGACCCGGAATCCGCGCACCTTCACCTGGTCGTCCCCGCGCCCCGCCGGGGTGACCGTGCCGTCGGGGTTGCGCCGGCCGAGGTCCCCGGTGTGGAAGCGGTCACCGGCGAAGCGCCGGCCGGTCAGCGCCGGGTCCAGGTAGCCGGAGGCCAGGTGGCGGCTGCGGACGACCACCTCGCCGAGCTCGCCCACCCCGGCCCGCCCGCCGTCCGGCGCCAGCACGATGATCTCGCTGCCCTCGACGGGCCGCCCGATCGGCACGATCTCCGGGTACGGCTCGGTCAGCTCGTGCCAGGCGTGCGCCTGTGGCGTCTCGGTCGTGCCGTAGAAGGCGACGAGCCGGGCGCCGGGCACGAGCGCGCGCAGCCGGGCCGCCTGGGCGCCGGTGAACAGGTCGCCGCCCACGCCGGCCAGCCGCACGTCGGGCAGCGTGGCGCCGGTGTCCGCCAGCATCGTCGCGAGCTGCGGCGTCAGATGGAGGACGGTGATGGCGTGCTCGCGCAGCCAGGTGACGAGCTTGCCCGGGTCGCGCACCAGCTCCTGCTCGGGCACGAACAACTCGGCGCCCGCCGCGGCCGGGACGAACATGTCGCGCAGCGCCGGATCGTGGGCCGGCCCGGACAGCAGCGCGAACCGGTCGTGCGGCTCGACGGCGAAGGTGCGGACGTACCAGGAGACGAAGTGGGCCAGCGGCCTGTCGGCGGTGACGACCGCCTTGGGATCGCCCGTGGTGCCCGAGGTCATCGACAGATAGCCGGTCCCCGGCACCTCGACGCCGCCCTCGCGCAGCTCGACCTCGCCGTCCCGGAGCACCGCCCGGGCTCCCGCGGCGGCGATCTGCCTCTCCTGCACGGCAGGCGGATACGTCGAGTCGATCACCGCCCACCGCGCGCCCGCCGCCAGCACGCCGAGCAGGGTCCCCGGCAGCTCGGGCACCCGGGAGGCGACGACGGCCACCACGGACCCCGGCCCGACACCCGCCCGCCTGAGCGTCGCCTCGGTCCGCCGCCGTGCCCCCGCGTACGCGTCGCCGACGAGCTCCAGCAGTCCCGGCCCGTCCCAGGCCGGGAGCTCCTCGTCGGGCGCGTCGGGTTCGGCCCGTCCGGTCAGCAGCTCGTCGAGCAGCTCGACATAGCCGTCGACCAGCGCCGCCATGCGTTCGGCGGTGTAGAGGTCGGGGTTGTAGACCAGCTCCAGCGCGTAACCGCCGCGCTGCTCGCCGACGTACATGGTCAGGTCGAACAGCGCTCCCGGCAGCCCGGGGCGCAACGTCTCACTCGCGCAACCGGCCAGGTCCAGCCGGGCCTGGGCGAAGTTGTACATGTTGAACATGACCTGAGTGATCGGGTTGCGGCTCAGGTCGCGCGGCAGCCGCAGCGACTCCAGGAGCTGCCCGAGCGGCACGTCCCGGTGCCTGATCGCCGCGTTCAGCTCGGCCGCGCACGCCGTCACCTGCTCGGCGAAGTCCCCCCGGGGGCGCAGCCGCACCGGCAGGACCTGCACGCACATCCCCACCATCGACTCGAACGCGACGTGCGGCCGGTCCGCGTAGGCCGACCCCACCACCAGGTCGTCACGTCCCGCCAGCCCGGCCAGCAGGCGTCCGAAGGCGCCCAGCAGCACCGCGTACGGCGTGGTGCCCAGCCGCGCAGCCAGCTCGGCCACCCGGCCGGCCAGTGCCGCGTCCAGCTCGCCCTGGCAGGCGGCGCCGTTGAAGGTCTGCGCGGGCGGCCTGGCCGCGTCCCTGGGCAGGTCCAGCACCAGCGGCGCGTCGCGCAGGCGCTCCCGCCACCAGCCCAGCGCCTCGGCGTCGCCGTTGCCGCGCAGCCAGCGCACGTAGTCGGCGAACGTGTGCTCGCTCACCTCGACCGGCTCGCCGCGGTAGGCGGCGGACAGGCCCCGGTAGAGCACGTCCTGCGACCAGCCGTCGAACACCAGGTGGTGCGCGGTCAGGCAGAGCACGTGCTCGTCGGGCGCCAGCCGGATCAGCCGCGCCCGGAACAGCGGCCCGGCGGCCAGGTCGAACCGTTCCCGCGCCTCCTTCTGCAGCGCCGCGGCCAGGTCGGCGGGGGAGAGGTCGTCCACCGGCAGCGGCACCTCATCCGGCGGCGCGACCGTCACGTCGGGGATGCCGTCGCGCGAGCCCACCCGCCAGCGCAACGCCTCGTGCGCCGCCACGACGGCGGTCAGCGCGCGCCGGAGCGCGGCGACGTCCAGCGGGCCGCGGATCCGCTCGGCCATCGCGATGTTGTGCGCGGCCGACTCGGGCGCCAGTTGCTCGACGAACCACATCCGGCGCTGGGCGGGGGAGAAGGCGGCCGGGCTCCCGGTGGGCGGCGCGGCGGTGGTCGCCCGCCGCGCGCCCTCCACGAGCGCGCGCAGCGCGCCGTAGGTCCTCCCCTCGTACACGTCCTGGACCGACACGACCCGGCCGAGCTCCGCGCGTATCGCGGCCACCAGGCGCATCGCCCGCAGTGAGTGGCCGCCGCGCTGGAAGAAGTCGTCCTCGTCGTCCGGGACGGGCGCCTCCAGCACCCGCGCCCAGATCCCGGCCAGCCCGGTCCCCGTCCCCTGCTCCCGCCGGGACCCCGCCCGCAGGACGGCGAGGTCGACCTTGCCCGAGGCGTTCAGCGGGAGGAGGGCCAGCCGTACCAGCTTGGTCGGCAGCATGTACGGCGGCAGCCGCACCGCCAGGTCCTCGCGCAGCTCGGCCAGGTCGGGCGCGTCCTCGGGCGTCACGTAGGCGACCAGCTCGCCCGCGAAGTCCACCACCGCCTGCCGCACCCGCGGATGCGCGCGCAGCGTCGTCTCCACCTCACCGATCTCCACGCGCTGCCCCTGGACCTTCACCTGGCGGTCCAGGCGGCCCATGAACGCGATCTGGCCGTCCTCCTGCCACGCCACGTGATCGCCGGTCCGGTACAGCCGCGCTCCCGGCTCGTCCGAGAACGGGTCGGGCACGAACCGCTCGGCCGTCAGCCCGGGACGGCCCAGGTACCCGCGGCTGACCTGCGGGCCGCCGATGAGCAGCTCGCCGGGGACGCCCGGCGGGCACGGGTTCATGTCCTCGTCGACGATGTAGGCCCGGCAGCCGCGCAGCGGCCGGCCGATCGGCAGCGGCCGCTCCCACACGCCGTGGAACTCGCCGCCCACGACGACGACGGTCAGCTCGGTCGGGCCGTACAGGTTGTGGAAACGCGTGTGCGCCGACCACCGCGCCACCTGCTCGGGCGGGGGCGGCTCGCCCGCCGTCACCACGTCCCTCAGGTACGGCAGGCGGCTCGGGTCCACCAACGGGAGCAGCGCGGGCGGGAGGTACCCCCAGGTGACGTCGTGCTCCTCCAGGAAGTGCTGCAACCGGGCCGGGTCGACGCGGTCCTCGTCCGGCACCAGCTGCACGCAGCCGCCGATGGTCAGCGGGAGCACCATGTCCATGATCGAGGCGTCGAAGCCCAGCGCGGAGAAGGCCATCGAGCTGCAGCTCGCGTCCAGGCCGAAGTGCGCGACGGTCGAGGTGACGAAGAAGACCGCGTTGGCGTGGCTCACGACCACGCCCTTGGGCCGTCCGGTGGAACCGGAGGTGTAGATCACCCACGCCGCGTTGCCCGCCACGGCGTCGCCGTCCCGCCGCTCCGCCGGCCCCGGCTGGAAGGCGTGCACGAGCGCGGCGGCGCAGCCGTCCAGGAGCTCCTGGCCGCGCTCGTCCACGACGACCACCGCGATCCCGGCGTCCTCCAGCACCTCGTCCAGCCGTTGCCGCGGATGCCCGGGATCCAGCGGCACGTACGCGCCGCCCGCCAGATGGATGGCCAGCAACGCCACCGGCATCAGCGGTGTACGGCGGGTGCACAGTCCCACCCGCGCCTCCGGCCCGACGCCGAGCTCGCGGAGCCGTCCCGCCAGCGCCCACGCCCGCTCGACCAGCTCGGCGTAGGTGAGCACGTTCTCCCACTGCCGGACCGCCGGGGCGTCCGGAGTCCTCGCGGCCTGAGCCGTGATCAGACTGCTGAGGAGTGTCATCCTGCGGCCTCCACACCCGGCCGTACCAGCCGGCCTTGCCGTACCGTCTCGAAACGCAGCAGGAAGCGCGGCGCGCGGACGGCGATCGCGGCGAGCGCCCGACCCAGCGGCAGGTGCGTCACCCGCCACTCTGCCAGCCGTTCCGCCTGCCACTCCGCCGTATGCGCGGCCTCTGGGGCCGCCTCGGGCACCCAGGTCGCGCCCGGACGCTGCCCGGCGAACCCGAACAGCGCCGGATCCACCCGCGGCCCGTCACCGATCGCCTTCAGCAGCGCCTCCTTGGCCGTCCAGGTGCGCAGCGCGCTGTGCAACCGCAGTTCCTCGGGCAGCGCGGCGTACTCGTCGCGCTCCCGCTCGTCCAGCACCCGCTCGAAGAACGCCTGCTCGTCGGCCGGCGGGCGGAAGCGCTCCAGGTCGGCGCCCACCTCGCGGCCCGCCGTCAGCGCGACCAGCACCAGGCCGCCCGATCGGCTGAGGCTGTAGGCGAGCTCGGTCCCGGCGTACGGCACGCCGCCGGACCGGGCGGGCGCGACGCCCGGCTCGACCCCGTACTCCGCGAGCAGCCGCCGCAGCAGCACCGACCCGCCGACGAACCCGCGCCGGTGGTCCTCCTGCCGGAACCTGGCCGCCCGTGCCGCCTCCCGCGGCGACAGCTCGTCCACGGCCGCGCACATCTCGGGCAGCTCGTCCAGGTCGGCCAGCCACACGTGCACCTCGTCCGCGGTCACGCTCGGCCGGGGGGCCGCCGCGATCGTCCGCGCCACCTGGTCGCCGTGCGTGGCGAGGAAGAGGTGGGCGGCGTCGAGCGTGTGCAGGCGGAAGGTCGAGGAGGTGTGGCGGGCCCAGCCGAGCATGGTGGGGTGGGTGACCTCTTGGTCGTGCGCGCCGGCGAAGGCGACGATGGGGACGTCGAGGGGCTCCTGCCGGGTGAAGCGGTAGCGGCGCAGCCACTCCATGTCCGTCCGCAGGGCGGGGAGGAGCAGGGCCTTGATCTCGGGCTGCGTCCGTAACTCCGCGGGCGCGCCCAGCCGGGCGATCACCTCGTCGAGGAGGTCCTCGTCGCCCAGGCCCGTCCACCGTCCCAGCGTCTCCTGGCGCTCCGGCGGGTGCGCGGCGCCGACGTAGAGGCATTCGGGCGCCCGTACGCCGAGCCGCCGCAGCTCGCGGACCACCTCGAAGGCGACCCGGCCGCCCATGCTGTGCCCGTAGATCGAGTACGACGTGCGCTGGTGGGCGGCGATGGACCGGGCGATCAGCTCGGGGGAGAGGGCTCCGGGTTCGGCGATCCGGCCCTCACGTCCGGGGAGCATCGCCACCCGCACGTCGAGGACGCCGTCGAACGCCTGCCGCCACGCCCAGAAGGCGGTGACGTCCCCACCGGCGTAGGGGAGGCAGAAGAGGGTCCGGGCGCCGGGCGGGTATCGCGTCAGCGAGGCGAACGGTGTCTCGGACGGCATGTGTTCATCCGGCATCGCCACGCGAAGTCACCCCCCCGGCAGGTCCACTGCTCCGGGCGAGGTCGTCACGCGGGCAGCAGGAAGTATGGGCCGCTCGTCAGGGTTCGGCCTGGCGAGGGGCGGCTCTCGGCTGAGGCCACGCCATTCCTATTATTTTGTCCGAAAGTCAGTCAAGGGATGAAATTTAAACCAACGTTGGAAGCCTGGTTTCGGGCATCGAAAAAACCCGTCACCTGCGGGGCCGCCGGCGGCCGGTAGGGCGCTCCCGCTGGGCGGATGATCTCCGTCGCCCCGCGCATGCTGGGGTTTTGCCACTCTGCGTGATGATCTTGTCCCTCTATGGAATGCCCGTAATCAGGGTTTCGGTCATCCGATCGGCAGGGGTGTCTGTCCCTATTGACGGATTGAGTCGAGACCGATTCGGTATAAGGGTCAGATCTGCGGCGATCCGGCTGACAGCCGGCCTTGCGCCCTCCTGACAGCCGCCGTCCCGCGTCCGGACGACGACGGAGGCCGTGAGGGTGGGGCGCCCCCCATTCCGGCGGCGCTCATCGTTTTGACGGATTCGACGAAACACGGCCGATCACTTATTCGTCGGCGCGAGTGCGAGGACGGCGAACAGGCGCAGTCCTGCGGCGGGACGCCGCGAAAGCCCTGGTGGGACGGGTGGTCCAGGGTGTCGGGTCATCCATTCCGACTGAAGGAATGGCCCGGGCGACGGTGTCGGACGGCAAATCCGACTTACCGTGATCATCCGTTCCGCAGCACGAACTACTTGAACTACTCGTGTTACTTCGCGGCCGACGTCTCCCTGACAGCGGCGCTGAGACCGTCGGCTCGGCGCGGTGCCGACCGCCGGAGACCTAACCCTTGGCTTGGCTTCTGTCAGAAGTTGGCAAGGACGGCGTGCGGAGCTACGGAATCGCCCCCTGTGCACGTTCTACTACCCCTTGGAGTGTGCGTTCCGCCGGCGGGGGAGATCGTATGGAAGGCGGCGAGAGGCGAGGATTGTTGTCCCCGCTCCTGCTTCTCCTGGTCTGGCAGCGGCCCGGCCACGGCTACGACCTGATCGACCGGCTGGCGGAGCTGGGCGTTGCGGGGGCGGAGCCCGGCCATGTCTACCGGCTGCTGCGCGCCCTCGAACGCGACCGGTGCCTGGTCTCCTCGTGGACCGCCTCGCGTACGGGACCGCCGCGCAGGAGGTACGAGATCACCGCTTCGGGCCTGAGCGAGCTGAAGGCCGCCATGATCCGGCTGCGGGACCTGGAGGACGTCCTCCGCGCCTGCGCGTCCCTGTGGGACGAGGGGCACCGGCCGCCGTCCCATGACGCCGCCCCATGGCAGGGAGAGGCGTGGCAAGGAGAGGTGAGATGACGCTTGTGTCGACAGCCTTCGAGCGCCGGGTCGCGCCAGGACGGGCGCTCGCCGAGGAGGCCGCCCCGATCGCCCTGGCCTGCCGGGCCATGGCCCTGCGGTTCGCACGGGGCGGCCGGCTGCTGGTCTTCGGCGACGGCGGTGCCTCGGCGGACGCCCAGCACGTGGCCGTGGAGTTCGTCCATCCGGTCATCGTCGGCAAGAGGGCCCTGCCCGCCCTCTCCCTGAGCCACGACGCCGCCCGGCTGACCGCCGTCGCCGCGCGCAGGGGGTTCGAGGAGATCTACGCCGAGCAGGTGCGCCTGCTGGCCGCCGAACACGACATGGCGCTCGGGTTCTCCTGGGACGGCGGCTGCGCGGACGTGCTGCGCGGGCTGGAGGCGGCCCGCGGGCTCGGACTGCTGACCGTCGCGCTCGTGGGCGGGGACGGCGGCGGGGACGGCGGCGCGATCGGCCGCAGCCCGGCCGTGGACCACGTGCTCGCCGCCCGGTCCGGCGACCCGTGCGTGGTCCGGGAGATCCACATGACGGTCTACCACCTGCTGTGGGAGCTGGTGCACGTCTTCCTCGACCAGCCGGAGGAGGCCCGATGACCGAGAAGCCGATGGAGCCGGCGGAGCCGGTGTGCCTGACCTGTTCCGACCTCGCCGTGCCCATGCGCGTCGTCGAGCTGCTCGGCGACGGGATGGCGATCGCGCGGGCGGACGCCGGCGGTCCCCAGGAGATCAGCGTGGCCCTGGTCGAGGCCGGGCCGGGCGACGTCGTCCTGGTGCACGCCGGGGAGGCCATCGCGGTGGGAGGAGAATGCGGATGAGCACGACAGAAGGCACCGGCGTCGAGGCCCTCTACCCCTTCCTGTACGTCCGGCCCACCGACCCGGACGCCCTCCTGGCGGAGGTGCGCCGCTCCTGCGCGGACAAGGCGTACGAGATCGTCGCCCTGCGGGAGACCGTCGCCGGGCTGCACGGCGAGGAGCTGGCGCGCTGCGCTGCGCGGACGGCGGCGGCCTTCGAGTCCGGCGGCAGGCTGTTCGCCGTCGGCAATGGCGGCAGCGCCACGGACGCGCAGGCGCTCGCCCAGCTCTTCGCCCACCCGCCGCGCGGCCGGGCGCTCGCGGCGACCTGCCTGGCCGTGGACGCCGCCGTCGTCACCGCCCTGTCCAACGATGTCGGCTACGACCTGGCCTTCGCCCGTCAGGTCGCCGCCTTCGCCGGGCCCGGCGACGTCGTGGTGGGCCTGTCGACCAGCGGCGGCTCGGCGAACGTGCTGCACGCCCTGGCCGAGGCGCGCCGCCGCGGCGCGCTGACCGTCGGCCTGGCCGGCGGCGACGGCGGACGGATGGCCGCGGACGGCCTGGTCGATCACCTGTTCGTCGTGCCGTCGCCGTCGGTGCACCGGATCCAGGAGGCCCAGGTGACCCTCTACCACGTCCTGTGGGAGCTGGTGCAGCGGGCGCTGACCGGTGACGGCTGAGGGGCCCGGCCGCATCCGGGTCCGGGTCGAGGGGCTGGTCCAGGGCGTCGGCTTCCGGCCCTTCGTCAGCGGTCTGGCCGGACGGCACGAGCTGGCCGGGTTCGTGGGCAACGATCCGCGCGGCGTGTTCATCGAGGCCCAGGGCGAGCCGTCGGCGCTGCGGGCCTTCGTCGCCGAGCTGGAACGGCGGGCGCCGCCCGCGGCGCTGGTCGAGAGCGTCACCGTGGCGGACGCCGAGCCCGTCGCGGAGTCGGGCTTCCGGATCGTGCCCAGCCGCGGCGAGGGCGCCCGCCAGGTGTGCGTGCCGCCGGACACGGCCCCGTGCGACGCCTGCGCGGCGGAGATCGCCGACCCGGCCGCGCGCCGCCACGGCTACGCCTTCACCAACTGCACGGACTGCGGACCCCGGTTCACCATCGTCACCGACCTGCCCTACGACCGGCCCAACACCACGATGGCCCCGTTCGCGATGTGCGCCCATTGCTCGCGGGAGTACCGCGACCCCGGCGACCGGCGCTTCCACGCGCAGCCGGTGTGCTGCCCCGCCTGCGGGCCGTCGCTGCGGCTGCTGGACGCCGACGGCCGGCCCCGACCGGGCGACCCGGTCGGGACGGCGGCGCTCTGGCTGGCGCAGGGCAGGATCCTGGCCGTCAAGGGCGTCGGCGGATACCACCTGGCGGCCGTGGCCGGGGACGAGGAGGCGGTCGGCACGCTGCGGGCCCGCAAGCGCAGGGAGGGCAAGCCGTTCGCGGTGCTGGCCGCCGACCTGGCCGCGGCGCGCGAGCTGGTCCTGCTCGGCCCGGCCGCCGAGGGCGTCCTGAGCGGTCCGCGGCGGCCCGTCGTCCTGCTGCCGCGCCGGGACGGGGCGCCGGTCGCCGAGGCGGTCGCGCCGGGCAACCGCGAGCTGGGGGTGATGTTGCCCGCGACGCCGCTGCACCACCTCCTGGCCGTACGGCTCGGCCGTCCCATGGTCCTGACCAGCGGGAACCGGTCGGACGAGCCGATCGCGCACCGGGACGACGACGCCCTGGAACGGCTGTCCGGCATCGCCGACGGCTTCCTCGTCCACGACCGGCGCATCCACGTCCGGGCCGACGACTCGGTGGTGCGCCTGTTCCGCGGCCGGGAGCTGCCCGTACGCCGCTCGCGCGGGTACGTGCCCGCCCCCGTGCCGCTGCGACGGCCGCCGTCCCGGCACGTGCTGGCCTGCGGCGGCGAGCTGAAGAACACCTTCTGCCTGGTCAAGGGCCGCCACGCGGTCCTGTCGCAGCACATCGGCGACCTGGAGGGCTACGAGACGCTGCGCTCGTACGCGGAGGGGATCGACCGGCTGAGCCGGCTGTTCGGCGTCCGGCCCCGGCTCGTCGCCCACGACCTGCACCCGGAGTACCTGTCCACCAAGTACGCGCTCGGCCTCGACGACGTCGAACTCGTCGGCGTGCAGCACCATCACGCCCACATCGCCTCCTGCCTGGCCGACAACGGTGAGGAGGGCCCGGTGATCGGCGTCGCCCTGGACGGCCTGGGCCTGGGCTCCGACGGCACCCTGTGGGGCGGCGAGCTGCTGGTCGCCGACCTGCGGGGGTTCGAGCGGGCGGGACACCTGGAGGCGCTGCCGATGCCCGGCGGGGCGGCGGCCGTACGGCAGCCGTGGCGCATGGGCGTGTCCTACCTCGACGCGATCTACGGCGACGAGCCCCCGGACCTGCCCTTCGTCCGGCGGCACCGGGACCGGTGGGCGGCGGTGGCGGCGCTGGCCCGCACCGGGACGAACGCGCCCGTCACGTCGAGCGCGGGCCGGCTGTTCGACGCCGTGGCGGCGATCGCCGGGCTGCGCGACCGGGTGCTCTTCGAGGGGCAGGCCGCGATCGAACTGGAGCAGCTCGCCGATCCGGGCGAGCGGGCCGCCTACCCGGCGGCGCTGTCCACCGGGCCGGAGCTGGTCGTGTCCGGGACCGACCTGGTCCGCGGCGCGGTCGAGGACCTGCTGGCGGGCGTGCCGACGCCGCTGGTGGCCGCGCGCTTCCACAACGGCCTGGCCCGGGCCCTGCTGCGGGCGGTGCAGGCGCTGCGCGAGCGGACGGGGCTGCGGGACGTGGCGCTGTCCGGCGGCGTCTTCCAGAACGTCGTCCTGCTGGAGCGGATGGAGACGGGCCTGCGGGAGGCGGGCCTGCGGGTGCTGCTGCACTCACGGGTGCCGCCCAACGACGGCGGCCTCAGCCTGGGCCAGGCCGCCGTCGCCGCCGCCCTCGACCCCGCCGGATGAGCCCCGCCGCACCGGACGGGCCGCATCGCAACAATCGGGACCTCAGCAGATGCGCGGCAGCGGGTCGCCGACGAGCATGTCGACGATCCGGGTGCCACCGAACGCCGTGTCGAGCAGCACGAGCCCAGGGGCCTCGGCCCGCACCCGGCCGACGACGGCGGCCTCCGCGCCGAGAGGATGGCCGCGCAGCGCCTCCAGCGCCCTCCCGGCCTGCTCGCCGTCGACCACGGCGACGAACCGCCCCTCGCAGGCGACGTACAGGGGGTCGATGCCGAGCAGCTCGCAGGCGCCGTTCACCACCGGCCGGACCGGCACCGCCGACTCCTCCAGCACGATGCCGAGCCGCGCGGCGCGGGCGAGCTCGTTGAGCACCGTCGCCACCCCTCCGCGCGTGGCGTCCCGCAGCACCCGCACCCCGGGGACGGCGTCGAGCAGCGCGGCGACGACGCCGTTGAGCGGCGCGGTGTCGGAGGCCAGGTCGGCCTCGATGTCCAGCTCCCCACGGGAGATCATGATGGTGACGCCGTGCTCGCCGATCGGCCCCGACACGATGACGGCGTCGCCCGGCCTGATCGCCGACGGCGTCAGCTCCGTCTCCCGCTCCAGGACGCCCACGCCGGCGGTGGTGACGTAGCAGCCGTCCGCCTTGCCGCGTTCCACGACCTTGGTGTCCCCGGTCACCACATGGACGCCGGCCCGGGCCGCGGCGGCGGCCATCGAGCCGGCGATCCGCCGCAGGTCGGCGACCGGGAAGCCCTCCTCCAGGATGAACCCGGCCGACAGGTACAGCGGCCGGGCCCCGCAGACGGCCAGGTCGTTGACCGTGCCGTTGACGGCCAGGTCGCCGATGTCGCCGCCGGAGAAGAACAGCGGGAAGACCACGAAGGAGTCGGTGCTGAAGGCCAGCCGCCCGCCGCCGACCTCCAGCACGGCACCGTCGCCGAGCGGTTCCAGGATCGGGTTGCGGAACGCGTCCACGAACACGGCCTCGACCAGCGTGTGCGAGGCGCTCCCGCCCGCGCCGTGGGCCAGCGTGATGCGCTCCTCCCGCACCCGGGCCCGGCGTCCCCGGGCACGCTCGATGCGCAGCAGCACCTCTTCCTCGCGGGTCGCCGTGCCGGCGGGCCCGCCCGCCTCGCGGACGGCTCGTTCGGCCCATCCGGCGGTGCGCTCGGTCGTCATGCCGTGGTCGCCTCCTTGGCCCGCGAGCGGGTGAACCGGCCGAAGTTGTAGTACGCGGCGCAGGCGCCCTCGGAGGACACCATGCAGGTGCCGATCGGCGTCTCCGGCGTGCACGCGGTGCCGAACACCTTGCACTCCCACGGCTTGAGCACGCCCTTGAGCACCTCGCCGCACTGGCACGCCTTCGGGTCGGCCACCCGTACGCCCGGCACCTGGAAGATGCGTTCGGCGTCGTGGGCCGCGTAGGCGTCGCGCAGGCGCAGCGCGGAGTGGGAGATGAAGCCGAGGCCGCGCCACTCGAAGTACGGGCGCAGCTCCATCACCTTCCCGATCGCCTCCAGCGCCCGGCCGTTGCCCTCCCAGGGCACCACCCGCGTGTACTGGTTCTCCACCTCGGCCCGCCCCTCGGCGAGCTGCCGCAGCAGCATGTGGATCGACTGCAGCACGTCCAGCGGCTCGAACCCGCAGCAGACGAGCGGCTTGCCGTGCTCCTCGGCGATGAACGCGTACGGCCGGCAGCCGATCACGGTGGAGACGTGGCCCGGCCCGATGAAGCCGTCGAGCCGCAGGTCCGGCGAGTCCAGGATCGCCTTGATCGCCGGAATGATCATGACGTGGTTGCAGAAGACGGAGAAGTTGGCGAGCCCTTCGGCCGCGGCCCGCAGCACGGTCATCGCCGTGGACGGCGCGGTGGTCTCGAAGCCGATCGCCATGAAGACGACCCGGCGGCCGGGGTTCTGGCGGGCGATCCGCAGCGCGTCGAGCGGGGAGTACACCATGCGGATGTCCGCGCCGGCGGCCTTGGCGTCCAGGAAGGAGCCCTCGCCGCCGGGCACCCGCATCATGTCGCCGAACGAGGTCATGATCACGTCCGGTTCGCGGGCGATGGCGATCGCGTCGTCGACGCGTCCCATGGGGATCACGCAGACGGGACAGCCGGGCCCGTGGACGAGGTTCACGTTCGGCGGCAGGTGGTCCTCGACGCCGTGCTTGTAGATCGTGTGGGTGTGCCCGCCGCACACCTCCATGAAGGTGTAGCGGCGGCCGGGCTCGCACAGCTCCGCGATCCGCGCGGCCAGGGCCCGTGCCGTCCGGGCGTCGCGGTACTCGTCGACGAAGCGCATGCCGGCGCCTTTCACGTGATGTCGGATTCGGCGAGCGCCTGGAGCTCGTCGGTGTAGGCGGGGCCGAGGCCGTTCAGCAGCGCCAGCGTCGCCGCGGCCTCGCTCTCGTCGATCCTGGACATCGCGAAGCCCACGTGCACCAGGACCCAGTCACCGGGCCGGACCGGCCCGTCCAGCAGGCCGACGCTGATCGCGCGGCGTACGCCGGCGACCTCGACGGTGGCCAGGTCGGCCCGGTCCGGCAGCAGCTCGACGATCTCTCCGGGGATGCCAAGACACATCGTTCCGGGATCACATCTGCTTGATCTTGATGTAGCGCCTCAGCGCCGGGAGTTCCTTCCAGAACATCCCCAGGAGCACCGCCCCGGCCAGCCCGGCCAGCAGCGTCGTACGTGGTCGCCGCATGTCTGTTCCCTCTTTCTCAGCCTGGCGGGAGGTTGGGCATGACGGGCAGGATCGGGTCGTGCTTCTTGGGGCTGATCCCCGTCGAGCGCCGGGCGTCGGCCGTGCCGTCCCGGTGGTGTCCCGCCTGCTGCTCGTACGCGCCGGGCCGGTTGCCCTGCTCGACACCCTTGACGTGCGCCGTCGCGTCGGGTGCGACGTCGGGCTTGCCCACCTTGATGTGTGCCATGGTGCGGGTCCTACCCCCGGCGATGCCCTGCGTCGTCGAGCTGGGCGAAATACTGCGCGATCTTTGCCCATACCTGATCGCCGCCTGACATACCGGTCCATTCACCTCGTACCAGGGCCATCAGCCGGTAGCAGTCGTCGATCGGTACCAGCCAGCACTCACCGGCCCCCCGTACGCCGTTGACGAGCAGCGCCTCGACCATCGGCCGCATGGTGCCCAGCTCCGCGGCGCGGGCGGCGACCGCCTGCCAGGCCGCGGCGTCCAGGTCATTGCGGGTGCCGCCCAGCGGGCTCGGGTAGTGCGCGGTGGCCGAGCCGTCGGGCGCGGTCACGAAGAACGCCAGGCTGACCGGGATGCCGAGGTCGGCCGGCCGCACCCCGGTCAGCCGCAGCCGCCGTTCGGGCACCCGCAGGAAGTGGCCGTCGCCGTCCGGCTCGAACAGCAGCGCGCACGCCCGGCACGCGCACAGCACCTCCGCCGAACGCGTGTCCACGACGTGCCCGTGCCCGCCCTGGACCGGCGCCTCGCACAGCTCGCAGCGCGCGCCCGCGTCCCGGCGGCGCGCGGTCCGCCTGAGCAGCCGGCCGTGCGCGGACGTGCTCACGCGGCGCCGCCGGGCCGGACCAGCAGCGCGTCGGCGGGGACGAAGGCGACCGGCGCGGCGCGGCTCACCTCGACCGTCCCCACCTCCGGCGCGACGGCGCGCACCGCCTGCTCGACGGCCCGCCGTACGGGCTCCGACCCGGACGAGCAGCCGCCCGTCAGCCGCACCCGCGCGACGTCGTCCGTCACGTCGGCGAGCCGCGCCTCCACCCCCTGGGCGCGCAGGGCGCCGGCCAGGCCGTCGAGCGCGCGCTCGACCCGCCGCCGGAGCGGCTCGGGGTGGATGTCGTGCAGGACCAGCAGGTGGCCGAGCAGCTCGTCGTCGGCCAGGGCGGCGGCGACCGCGGACCCGGCCGGGGCCCGGTCCATGACCCGGGCCAGGGCCTCGCCGTAGACCTCGGCGAGGATCGCGACGGCGTCGAGCGCCGTCTCCGCCGTCGGGCCGGGCGTGCCCTCCAGCCGCCCCAGGGTCTCCTCCAGCCGCTCCAGCAGGCGGGCCACCGCCTGGTCGTCCAGGCGGTCCGGCTCAGCCATGGCTCGCGCCGAACATCGGCGAGTGCAGCTTCTTCACCGTGCGTCCCTTGCCGACGTACATGTGCACGCCGCAGGGCAGGCAGGGGTCGAAGCTGCGCACCGCGCGCATGATGTCGACGCCCTTGAAGTCGTCCGGGCCGTTCTCCTCGAAGATCGGCATGTCCTGGACGGCGTCCTCGTACGGGCCGGGCGTGCCGAAGCTGTCACGCGGGCTGCCGTTCCAGGGCGTGGGCGGGTACGGGTGGTAGTTGGCGATCTTCCCGTCCCGGATGACCATGTGGTGGGAGAGCACGCCGCGCACCGCCTCGTGGAACCCGACGCCGATGCCCTCCTCCGGCACGGCGAAGTCGGTGAACACCTTGGTGTCCCCGGCGCGCATGCGTTCCATGGCCTGCTCGACGAAGTACACCGCCATGGCCGCGGCGTAGGCCACGAAGTACACCCGGGCCCGGTTGCGCTCCAGGGCGTTGGACCAGGGCGGGATGCGCCACTCCAGGGTCGTCTCCGGCAGGTCGCGGCCCTTCGGCAGCGAGATCTGCACCGACGAGCCCGTCGCCTTCACATACGGGGTGTCCACGATGCCCGACAGGGCGGTGACGTACAGCCGGGCGAAGGCGCCGCCGCCGGTGTCGAGCGCCAGGTGGTCGCCGGTGCGCCGGTCGAACCACCGGGGGCTCATGACCCAGCTGTAGTTGCCGTCGAAGTCGCGTTTCTGCGGCGCCGGCAGGGTCGTCTGGTTCCACGGGTGCCGCATGTCGACCGGGTTGCCGAGCGGGTCGTGGGTGACGAACGGCTCCTCGCCGGTCCAGTCCTCGTAGTACGAGCTGCCGAGCAGGATGCGGATGCCGAGGTTGATGTCGACGAGGTTGTTGGTGACCAGCTCGCCGTCCACCACGATGCCCGGGGTGACGAACATGGCCTTGCCCCAGTCGTTCATCGTCTCGTAGCGGTAGTCGACCACGGCCGGGTCCTGGAAGGCGCCCCAGCAGCCGAGCAGGATCCGGCGGCGGCCGACCTCCTCGTAGCCGGGCAGCGCCTCGTAGAAGAAGTCGAACACGTCGTTGTTCAGAGCGACGGCCTTCTTGACGAAGTCCACCACGCCGAGCAGCCGCGAGAGGTAGTCGGTGAACAACGTCGGCTCCGGCATCGTGCCGACCCCGCCCGGATAGACCGTCGACGGGTGCACGTGCCGCCCCTCCATCAGGCAGAACATCTCCCGCGTGACGCGGCTGACCCGCAGCGCCTCCTTGTAGATGTCGCCCTCGAACGGGTTGAACGCTTCCATGATGTCGGCGATCGTGCGCTTGCCGTGGATCGCCGCCCCGGGCGCCTCGGTGGTCCTGGCCCGCGCCAGCAGCGTCGGGTTGGTCTCCTTGACCATCGCCTCGCAGAAGTCCACGAAGACGAGGTTGTCCTGGAAGATCGTGTGGTCGAACATGTACTCGGCCGCCTCGCCGAGGTTGACGATCCATTCGGCCATCGGCGGCGTCTTGATGCCGTACGCCATGTTCTGGGCGTACACCGAGCAGGTGGTGTGGTTGTCACCGCAGATGCCGCAGATCCGGCTGGTGATGAAGCCCGCGTCCCTGGGGTCCTTGCCCTTCATGAACACCGAGTAGCCGCGGAACAGCGACGAGGTGCTGTGGCACTCGGCGACCCGCCGGTTGGCGAAGTCGATCTTCGTGTAGATGCCCAGGTTGCCGATGATGCGTGTGATGGGATCCCACGACATCTCGACGAGCTCCCCCGGTGGTCGCCGGTCGGGCGCTTCCTGCTCGGAGATGGCCATGTGCTGATGTGTCCTCTCTGGCGTCGTGGGCCCTTACGGGCGCCACCGCGGATCGAAGCCGCTGGTCAGCGCGTCACGGTTGTGCCGCCAGCGCGGCTCGGCGTTCGCGGTGTTGTTGGTGATGCCGCGCATGCGGCGGATGAAGGCCCCGTAGGGCTTGATCAGCATCGACGACAGGCTGCTGCCCGGCGGCATGTCCATGAACGGCATGAACTTGTCGGGGAAGCCCGGCATCGTGCAGCCGATGCAGATCCCGCCGACGTTCGGGCAGCCGCCCACGCCGTTCATCCAGCCGCGCTTGGGCACGTTGCAGTTGACGACCGGGCCCCAGCAGCCGACCTTCACCTGGCACTTGGGCGAGTTGTAGTCCTTGGCGAAGTCGGCCTGCTCGTAGTACGCGGCCCGGTCACAGCCCTCGTGCACGGTCCTGCCGAACAGCCACTGGGGACGCAGCAGCGCGTCCAGCGGCGGCGGCGGCGCCGAACCGGCCGCGTGCTGCAGGACCCAGGTGAGGGTCTCCATGAAGTTCTCCGGCTGCACCGGGCAGCCCGGCACGTTGACGATGGGCAGCCCGCCGGCCGACCGGAAGTCCCAGCCCAGGTAGTCGGCCAGGCCCATGGCGCCGGTCGGGTTGCCCGCCATGGCGTGGATGCCGCCGTAGGTGGCGCAGGTCCCGATCGCGACGACCGCCCAGGCGTTGGGCGCGAGCAGGTCGATCCAGGTGTTGAGGGTCATCGGCTCGCCCGTGTCCGGGTCGTTGCCGAACGACGTCCAGTAGCCCTCTCCGTTGATCCTCTCGTTGGGGACGGACCCCTCCAGCACGAAGATGAACGGCTCCAGCTCGCCGCGCGCCGCGGCCCGGAACGGGGCCAGGAAGTCCTCCCCGCCCACGGTGGGCGACAGGACCTTGTTGTGCAGATGCACCTTCGGCAGCCCCGGCACGAGTCCGGTGACGACGTCCTCGATGGCGGGCTGGGACGCGGCCGTCACGGAGACGGTGTCGCCGTCGCAGCTCATGCCCTCGGAGATCCACAAGATGTGCATCTCGTCGAATCCGTTGGTCTGGTCGGCCATGTCGCCTCTCTCCTTCACGTCGGCGGCCTGTTCACCGGCCGGTGCCGGCAGGCCCGTCAGGCGGTCCCGGGGGCCGGTGCGAACGTGATCGACTCCACCACGACGCTCTCGTCCGTGACGCTCTCCACGTCCATCCCGCCGCAGCTCCGGCAGGCGAGCAGGTCCGTGGCGGTCCGGGCCTCCTGCTCGGCCTCGCATCCCGCGCAGCGCACCACGTACGGCGCGGTGACGAGTTCGACGGTCGCGTCCTGGACGAGGGTGCCCGCGGCGGCCAGGCGGAAGCCCGTGTCGATGACCCGCGGGTCCACCGGGTGCCCGCCGACGCGGACGCGCACCGCGTCCACCCGGCGTCCGCCGGCCCGTCCCAGCGCGGCCTCCACGATCGCGTCGCACAGTCCCAGTTCATGCATCGGTGGTCTCCTTCTCGATCTTTCCCGCCGCCTCCTGCCGGGCCAGCTCCGCGACGAGGCGGACGGCCTCCTCCACGGCGGCGGCCACCGGTTCGGACAGCCCCATCACCTCGTCCAGGACCGCGGGCCGGCAGCCCACGATCAGGACCCGCTCGACGCCGCCGCCGAGGTGGTTCAGCAGCCGGATCACGGCGTCCGGGTGCAGCCCGTGCCCGTCGATCGCCACGTCGCCCCCGGCCGGCCGGTCGTCGGCCTCGATGACGGCCAGCGTCCCCGGCGGGCCGTCGAGCGGGACGGCGTCGACCAGGATCAGGGTGTCGTAGCGGCCGTCCAGCAGCTCGTAGGCGAGGTGCACGCCGCGGATGCCGTAGTCGGCGACGTCGGCCGTCACGGGCAGCTCCGCCCGGTCCAGACGCCTGACCACCTCGACGCCGAAGCCGTCGTCGCCCAGGAACACGTTCCCGATGCCGGCCACCAGCACGTTCCGGGAGCCGTCGGCGCTCATGTCGCCTCCATGCTCATGTCGTCTCCAGAGGTTCGACCTCGTCGAGGGTGAAGTAGCGGTAGCGCCCGTACCAGCGGTTCAGGTCGGCGCCCGGGTCGTCCTCGACGGTGACGGCCAGGTGCCAGCTGTCGTCCACGTCCTGCAGGACGTCCTCGACCAGGCCGGTCCTGCCGTCGAGGAACATGTCCTGGGGGTCGGTGCCCGACCGTCGCGGCCGGAGCCTGACCCGGCTGCCCTTCGAGACCTCCACCCCGGCGACCGTCACGCCGTGGGCGCCCGCCGCGGGACGGCGGGAGCGGACCGCGCCGTGCAGCCGCGACAGCGCGGCGGGCGGCATGGAGTCGACCCGGTCGATGATCTCCGCGGCCCGCGCGTCGGTGGCGCGGGCCTCCCGCTTCTCGGCGTCGGTCAGCGTGAGGGTGCGCAGTGACAGGATCTCGTCGATCTCCGTGGCGTCGTGCAGGTCGCCGGGGCTCTCGGGGGCCACACGCGGGTGGTCGTACAGGATGATCGGGGAGGACAGCACCACGTCCCGCCCGCCCGGCTCACCGGCCAGCACGGGGAACGTGCCCGCGTTGACGCAGCCGCGGGCCGCCGCCGCGGCCCACTCCGGCGGGTCGAGCAGCGAGACGAACGAGCCGCCGCGCGTGGCGAGCAGGGTGTGGCAGCCCAGGAGCGAGGCGCGCAGCGCGTCCTCGCGGGAGGCGTCGGCCGGGGTGGCCGGGTCGTCGTTCTCGACGCGGCAGCGCAGGCGCAGGAGCGGGGACGCCGTCGCGCACGGGGTGACCGAGACGACGACCGTCGCCCGGATCGCCGACCGGCTGACGTGGACCCGGCCGCCGTCCAGCGGCCGGATCTCCTCGCCCGCCGGCACTTCGACGGTGATCCGCCTCTCGCCTTCGAGCAGCTCCGCCGTCCCGGTACGCAGCTCGAACTCGCGCGGCACGGCCTCGTCGAAGCTCAGCTCCAGCGCGGGGCCGTCCCCCAGGGAGTCGACCGGCTGCCAGGCGCCGTCGGCGTCCCGGCGCTGCACCTGCCGCCGCTGCTGGTGCAAGAACCGGACGCGCAGCTCGACCGCGGCCTCACCGGCCGCTTCGAGCAGGCACTCCGTCTGCTGGCACCACGACTCGGCCGAGCCCGCCACGCCCGCGCCGATGAGCCCCCGGGCCCGCGCCCAGGCGGGCGGCAGCAGCACGCCGAACTGCCACCGGACCCGGTTCTTGCCGGAGGAGCGGCGGTAGGGGTACAGCAGGTACCCCTCGTACAGGATCGCGTCGGCGATCGCGCGGACGCTGTCGAAGGTGTCATCCGGGCCCACGGTGTCCGGTATAGCAAGAGATGCACACGTACGGTAAGTAAGTCGGTACAGTATGTGCTGAAGTCACCTAGCGAGGTGAGATCGATTCCTGTGCCGAGCGCCGCCTTGGGCCCGCCGCCGGGCCGGGCCTTTCGCGGCGACTTTCGCCGCGCCAAATCGCGCTCCCGTGCCCTCCTTTTCCAAATTCGCCACCGTATTCCGGGGTGCCGGATGGACCGTGACATCGTTTGACTGCGCAGCTTTACCCGCTCATAGTGGTTATGCACGTCGGTCAAATGCGCGACGGCGGCCGGATGCTCACTTCGGGAGTTGATCGAGGCGTGGCAGTGGACTCCGGATCGATGCCGCGCGACGGCCGACCCGAGTGGCCCGCGACGCTGAACGTGCCCGCGCTCGTCGCCGGCGGATGGACGCCCACCCCGTTCGGCGAGTTCGTGGTCAAGGTCAACAGCAGGTGCGACCTGGCGTGCGACTACTGCTACGTGTACGAGATGGCCGACCAGAGCTGGCGTGACCAGCCGATGCGCATGTCCACCTCGACGGCGGCCTGGACGGCCCACCGGATCGCCGAGCACGCCGAGACCCACGGGCTGCGCTCGGTCGAGCTGATCCTGCACGGAGGCGAACCGCTCCTGGCCGGCCCCGACCGCCTGTGCGCCGTCGTCGCCGGCGTGCGCGAGGCCGTCGGCGGGACGGCCCGGGTGAACGCCCGCGTGCAGACGAACGGCGTCCGGCTAGACGCCCGATCCCTTCGCGCGTTCGACGAGCTGGACATCAAGGTGGCGGTCAGCCTGGACGGCGACCGGGCCGCCCACGACCGTCACCGCCGGTACGCCAACGGCAAGGGCAGCCACGACGCCGTCGCCCGCTCGCTGGCCCTGCTGCGCGGCTCGTTCCCGCACCTGTTCAGCGGCCTGCTGTGCACCGTCGACCTCGCGAACGACCCGGTCACCACCTACGAGGCGCTGCTCGGCCACGAGCCGCCGAAGATGGACTTCCTGCTGCCCCTGGGCGACTGGTCGTCCCCGCCGCCGGGGCGGGTCCGCGGATCCGCGCGCACGCCGTACGCCGACTGGCTCGTCGCCGTCTTCGACCGCTGGTACGCCGCCCCCCGGAAGGACACCGAGATCCGCCTGTTCAGCGAGATCATCCAGCTCCTGCTCGGCGGGCGGTCGGTCAACGAGTCCATCGGGCTGATGCCGGTGACCGTCGTGGTGATAGACACCGACGGCGCGATCGAGCTGTCCGACACCGTCAAATCCCTGCGCCCGGACTCGCCCGCGACAGGGCTGCACGTCTCCAGGAACACCTTCGACGAGGCGCTGCTCCTGCCCGACGCCGCCGCCCGGCAGATCGGGGAGCGGGCGCTGGCGCCGGAATGCCGTTCCTGCCGGGTGCGCAGCGTTTGCGGCGGCGGTTATTACGCGCATCGTTACGACCGGGGCCGGGGTTTTGCGAATCCGTCCGTCTACTGCCCTGACTTGTTGAAACTCATCGGGCACGTCAGGAAAGCCGTGGCAGCCGATCTGGAAAGGTTCAGATGAGCTTCAGGAGGCATCGCATATCCGACGAGCTGTTCACGTTGATGGCGTCCGGCGGAGGCGGGGCCGAGGCCATGCGCCAATTGGCCGCCATCGAACGCAGTAAACACCTGTTGCTGCTGCGCGGAGTCGTGCTCGGCGCCCGGACCGCCGGCCATCCGGGCGCGCGCGACGCCGCAGACGCCTACGAGCTGCTGGCCGCCGTCCAGGACAAGGCGCCCGCGGCCGTCGAGGCGGTGTTGTGCTACCCGTCCGTGGGAGCCTGGTTGCGGACGACCGTGATGGAGCTGGAACGGGACCCGGCGCGGGCCCGTCCGGACGGCCTGGCGGCGCTGGCGGCGGCCGCGGCGATCAGGGCGCGGGCCCCGCTGTCCGTCGAGGTGAGCACCGATGACGGTTCCCTGGTGCTCCCGTCGCTGGGCGTGGCGTCCGTGGCGGAGGACAGGGTGACGGTGCGTTCCACGCCCGAGGGGGCGCGGGTCGGAGATGTCGTGATCATGCCCTCCGGCGACGCCCCGGGCTGGCGGGGGCTGCGCCGGCTGACCGCTTCCGCGAACGGCCACACGCTCGAACTGATGGTCGACGACCTCGACCCGCACCGGATGGCCGCCGACGTGGCGGGCCGGTTGCCGGACGAGGAGCTCCCCTGGTGGCGGGCCGCGCTGCGCGAGGCGTGGCAGATCCTCACCGCCCACCATCCCGCCACGGCGGACGAGATCCGGCTCGCCTACCGCGTGGTCACTCCGCTGCGCGAACCCGAACGAGGAGGGCAGGTGAGCGGGACGGCGTCGGAGACCTTCGGCGCCGTCGGCGTGTCGGCCCCACCGGACGGCCTGACGCTCGCCGCCGCGCTCGCCCACGAGGTCCAGCACGCCAAGCTCGGCGCGCTGCAGGAGGTCGTCCGCCTGACCGAGCCGGACGACCGCAGCCGCTTCTACGCCCCCTGGCGCGACGATCCACGGCCCGTGGCCGCGCTGCTCCAGGGCGCGTACGCGTTCCTGGGCGTCAGCGGGTTCTGGCGGCGACAGCGCCGGCACCAGCAGATAGCCCTGTACGCCGACGCCGAGTTCGCGCGCTGGCGCGACGGCACCAGCAAGGCGGTGGACACGCTGATGGACAGCGGCCTGCTCACCCCGGCAGGCCGGCGCTTCGTCACCGGCATGGGCCGGGTGCTGCTCTCCTGGCTCGGCGAGCCCGTGCCCGCACCCGCCATGGCCAACGCCCGCCACCAGGCCGAGCGGCACCTCACCCGGTGGCGGCTGGCGAACGGCGAGCCGCGGGTCTAGATCGGCGGCGGGTCGAAGTCGAAGTCGAGCTGCCGTTGTTCCCTGGCCACCACCGCGTCGGGGTGGTTGGGGCCGAGCACGCGGTCGTAGTGCACGAGCGTGCTGGACAGGAGGGCGTCGGCCTCCTCCTCGGACCCGGTCCGCCGCAGGATCACGGAGAGGTTGGCGGCGCAGCCCAGGGTCAGCGGGTGGCTCTCCCCGAGGAGCTGCCTGGTTCGTTTGTGGGTGTCGTCGCCGAGTCGCTGCGCGAGGGGCAGCTCGCCGAGCGCGGTCAGGTCGCTGGCCAGGTTGATGGCGACGGTGAGGGAATAGTGGTGGTCGCGGGTGAGCCTGGCGTCGAGCGCCTCCAGGCACTGCTCGTTGAGCTTGCGGGCGCTGGCGGCGTCGCCGCGCACGCGGTGCATGAGGGCCAGGTTGCCGGCGCAGCCGTGGTTGTAGGGGTGCTCGGGACGGTAGGCCCCCGGGTAGCGCTCCATGGTCTGCGCGGCCAGGTCGAACGCCGCGTTGATCCGGCCGGTGGTGCGCATGGCGTTGGCGTTGTTCATGGCGGCGGCCAGGGTGTCGGGATGGCTCGGGCCGAACAGCCGGGTGCTGCGTTCGAGCACGTCCTGGGCCAGGGCGCTGGCCTCGTCGTAGCGGCCTGAGCGCCGTAGCGCGATCGACCAGTCCTTGGCCGTGCGCAGCGTCACCCAGTGCTCGACGTCGAGCTCCTTGACGCCGAAGGCGTGCGCCTCCTCGGCGAGGTCGCAGGCCTCCTCGTAGTCGCCGCAGAGCCGGACCACCCGGACGAGGTTGCCCCAGAAGATCAGGTGCGAGACCTTGCTCACGTCGGTGCGCTTGCTGGAGGCGTTGTAGACGTCCTCGTGCATCGAGCGGGCCCGGGTGTAGTTGCTGATCAGGGCGTAGTCGAGCGCCAGGTTGTTGGTGGCGTTGAGCACTTCGAGGTGGGTGCGGCCCAGGGCGGAGACGTGCGCCTGGAGGACCTGTTCCTCGTGCCGGGTCGCGTCGGCGAAGTCGCCCCGCGCGCGCAGGTCGGCCCCGAGGCCCTGGGCGATGAACAACGACATCTCGTGCTCGTCGCCGAGGACCTGCTTCGCGCGTTCCCACGCCGCGCTGTCGGTCTCGTAGGCCCCCGGGTAGTCGCCGAGCTCGCGCTGCACGCTTCCCATCTGGGCCTGGGCGGCGATCACATGGCGGTCGTCGGGGCCGGAGTCGATGGTCCACTGCCGCAGGAAGTCGCCGGCGAAGGACAGGCCCAGCTGGTGCTGCCCGGACCGGTAGAGGTAGCGGACCATGTTCAGGGCGAAGTCACGCACTTCGGGGTCGCGGGTGAAGGCCACCTCCGAGGGCACGATGTGGCGCACCAGTTCGCTGTAACGCGGCCAGTTGGCCTCGTTCTCCGGGTCTCCGGGCCGGGCGCTGGCCAGCAGCCGGTGGACCACCTTCCTGAAGCGGTCCTGCTCCTCGTCGTTCAGGTCGGCGCGCAGCAGCGCCTGGATCAGCCGGTGCACCTGGAGCGTGCGGTTCTCCGGGTCGAGCCCGGCGAGGGCGTAGCGGCCGATGACCCGGATCGCCTTGCTGCGCATCAGCGGCTTGTCGAGGAGATCCTGCAGACCCGGGCCGGCTCCTTCGGCGCCCCAGCGGAAGACGTCGACCGGAATGGGGTCGGGGCCGAAGAAGGCGCAGCAGCGCAGGAGGTCGACCGCCTCGGCCATCTGCTGCTCCAGCTGGGAGACCGACAGTCTCCAGGCGGCCGTCATCGAGCGCGGGTAGTCGAGCGGCTTGGGGTCCTGGAGGGTGTCGGGCATGTGCCGGGCGAGCTGCTGGAGGTACTCCTCCACCGACATTCCCGCCTCGGCCTGCAGCGCGCCGGCCTGCTCAAGGGCGAGCGGCAGGTGCCCCAGCTCCTCGGCGAGGCGCCGGGCGTCGGCCTCCTGCAACTTGTTCGACACCCGCTTGTGGAGGAACTGGACGCTCTCGCCCTTGGTGAAGACGTCGACCGGGACGGTGTCCACGACGCTGCGCCATTCCTGGTTGCGCGAGGTGATCAGCACATGGCCCGGACCGCGCGGGATCAGCCTGTTGATGTCTTCGGGCTGGTCGGCGTTGTCGAAGATGAGCAGCCAGCGGTCGGAGGGCTCGCCCCGGCGCAACGCGTCGAGAACGGCGGCCGCGGTGTCCTCGATGCCGACGGCCTTGACCGGCGGGAGATCCAGCCGCGGGGCGAGGGCGGCCAGGGCGGCGGGCACCAGAAGGGCCTGGTCGGCGGCGATCCACCAGACGATGTCGTAGTCGGCCGCGTAGCGCCAGGCGTACTCCACCGCCACCTGGGTCTTGCCGACGCCGCCCATGCCGTGCAGGGCGTGCGGCACGACCGCTGTGACATCTGAGGCGATTCCAGCGTGAAGTTGTTCAAGAAGGGCTTCTCGGCCCGTGAAATTCTTATTGCGCGGTGGTATCTTGTCGCCCCAAATTTTGGGCATGGCCGCAGCCCGCGAACCCGTCACGCTTCCGATCGTAGCAATAACCCGCTTGTGGAGCGCACCGCCACACCAGTGTCGGCAAAAAGGACATCTCGGTATAACCTTCTGATATATTTATCTTTCGCCCGGAAGGTTACGTCTATCTAGGCAAGGATCGCCCAATGGGCGATGCTGTAGCGGGTGAGCTTTGCGGCCGTCCGCCCGGCGGGGACACAGGAGGAAGGTGTGCACAAGAGTCCAGAGGAAGGCGGCGAGGGCTCGTTCGACCTCTCTGAGGCGTCACTACGAGACATCGCGGCCCTCTCGGACGACGACCCGTCCGTCTTCGCGGAGGCGGTCAAGAGGGCGATCGCCCAGAGTGGATTCCTCCCTGGGTTCAATCAATCCATATGACCCGTTTTGTTCGCCGACTGCGTTTGGGAGGCGACCGCCATGCAGGACACCGTCCGCGTCCCGCGCGGTGGGTCGCGCCATTTCCACTCTCTCGGCCACCCTAAAATCGCCTCGTACGCCGAACCGGGCGCCGCCCGCCGGATTCGAATGAGGCCATCGGGATGACCATCAGCATGATGTCCCATGATGTCGATAGGCATCCATATGTTGGCGGTCGTCCCTTTCGTGCGGATGAGGCCAGTCAATTCTTCGGGCGGGACGAGGTGGCGGCCGAGCTCTCCCGGCATTGGGCGCGGCATCGCGTCACCGTCCTCGCCGGGGCGTCGGGGGTGGGGAAGACCTCGCTGATCAACGCGAGGATCGTGTCCGCCGCCGTGCCCGTCGGGAGCCCGCTGAGCGCACCTCCGCTCCCGCTCGGCGCCGTACCCGAGCACAATCCCTACGCGCTGGCGCTGCTGTCCACGTGGTCCCCGGCCGTGCCGCCGCATCGGCTCGTGGGCCTGTCGATCTACGAGTTCCTGCGCGGGAACGCCGTGCGGTCCGTGGTCGTCGACCGGGTTGAGCAGGTGTTCGAGGGGCCGCCGCAGCTGAGCGCCCACCGCGACGACTTCCTCGCCCAGATGCGCGAGGTCATCGAGGAGATGCCGGATCTGCGGATGCTGGTGTCCATCCGCGAGGAGCGTCTCGGTGATCTGGAGAGCGCGCTGGGGCCTCTGGAGCCGTACCGGCTGGGGCCGCTGACGGAGCGGCAGGCGCTGGAGGCCGTGGAGGGCCCGATCCGGGGCAGCGGGCGGTGGTTCGCCGAAGGCGCGGCCGAGGAGATCGTCTCCCGCACGGGAGGGCCGGGCGGGGTCGATCCGGTGCTGCTCCAGGCGGCGTGTTCGGACCTGTGGGCGTCGTTGCCCGCCGACACGCCGGGCATCACCGTCCAGGACGTGCGCACCCGGCCGGGCGTCGAGCGGTCGCTCACGCTGTTGTGCGGGCGGGCGATCAGGGAGGTCGCCAGGGACCACAACGTGTCGGCCCTGCGGCTGACCTCGGCGTTGCAGCGCGCCTTCGCACCCGGGCGCACCGGCGGGATCACGCGCGAGGAGCTCTCCGCCGCGGTGCTCCGGGCCCTGGAGGACGAACATGTGCTCAAAGGCGGCACGGCGTACCGGCTGCGGCACGAGCTGCTGGCCGCCCCCCTGATGCGGGTGGACGTGCCCGAGCTCCAGACCGGCGAGATCACCCCAGAGCGGTATCTGGAGTCGGCCGAGTCCGCGCTGTCCAGGCTCGATCTCACCGCCGCCGAACGCCTGGCCAACGCCGCCCTGGCCACCGCCGAGGAGGACGACCTGTCGATCCGGGCCGTGGCCGAGTCGCGGCTCGGCGACGTCGCGCACCTGCGCCGCCATCCCGCCCAGGCCGTCGACCACTACCGCACGGCGGCCGCGCTGTTCGAGGCCGTGCAGGAGAACTCGGCCGTGGCCCGGCTGCTGGCGGCCATCGGGCGTTCGCTGCTGGCCAAGGGCAAGGACGCCGAGGCCGTGGAGACCATGCGGTCGGCCGTCGACCGCACGCCGGCCGACTCCGCCCTGCAGACCGAGCTGGGCCGCGTCCTGTGGCTGGTCGGCCAGGCACGCGCCGGGGTGACGGTGCTCACGGACGTCCTCAACGCCGACTCCCGGGCCCCCGAGGCCCTGCGCACGCGCGGGGAGATGCTCGCCGACCTCGGCCAGCCCGAGGCGGCGCTGCGCGACCTGAACCAGGTCGGGCGCCATCTGCGCCCGGAGGGCCGCGCCGCCCGCGCGCTCGCACTCAGCACCATGGGGCGGCCCGGCGAGGCCGAGGAGGACGTGCAGGCCGCGCTGTCCGCCGGCTCGGGCAACGGGCCCGCCCTCCTGTACGCCGCCCGGGTCCGCGAGCTGGGCGGCAACCGCACCGGCGCCGCCGACCTCGCCCGGCTCTCGCTGGCCGCCACCGCGCCGGCGCTGGCGCCCCACCAGCACCAGGCGGCGCTTCAGCTCCTGGGCGGCGGGTCCAGCGCCTTCTGATCCGACGGTTCCCGGTCCGACGTCGCCCGGTTGAAGGCCTCCCAGCTCGCGTCCAGCTCCTCGAAGGCCAGCGGCCCGACCATCTCCCCCTTCAGGAACTGGCCCTCGACGTCGTAGGTCAGCTTCGTCGCCTGGGCGGCGCGGCTGGCCTGTTCGTAGGTGGCGTCGGCGAGCCTGCGGGCGGCGGTGGCGGCCGGGCCGGGGGAGAGCACGGCGACGCGGGCGGCGAGGTCGCCGAGCAGGGCCGCCTGGGTCTCGATGGCGGCCAGCCGCTGGTTCATGTCCTCCCAGGGGCGGTGGGCGGCGACCTCGATCTGCAGCCGGAGCTTCCGGGCGCCGCCCAGCAGGTTGGCGCAGGCTTCGTCGCGCTGCTGTTCCCGCTGCTCCTCGCGGCGGCGGCGGGCCTCCCGCTCCTCCTTGCGGGCGGCGGCGCGGTTGGTCAGGGTGACGCCGCCCAGGGCGCTGAGGGCGCCGATCACGCCACCGAGTGCGGAGACGACGGCCGGGAGAAGCGTGGCATCGGGCATGCCTCGATTCTGGCCGCTCCCCCTCACCGCCGCGCGGCCTCGGAAGCCGCCGCACCCACCTGGCGGCCCCTTCAGAAGGCGGGGAAGGCCCAGCCCGAGGGGTGGAAGGGCGCGCGCTCGCCGCGGAAGGCGAGCGAGGCGGCGATGACCGCGCCGGGGCGCAGTTCCTCGACCCGGCCGGTGGCGGCCAGGGACGACAGGGTGGTGCCGCCCAGATAGGCCGCGCCGAGTTCGGCGGAGGTCAGCCGCAGGTCGGGCCGGGCCTCGGTGCGTTCGCAGGTGACGGAGTCGCCGTCGGCCCGCAGGTGGTGGCGTCCGGCGTTCCACGGGCAGAACGGGTCCTGGACCTCCAGGACGAGGTCCAGCGGGGTCGAGTAGCGGCGTGCCGTCAGAGCCCGGTCGACGTCCACCAGGCGGACCCAGAGGTTGTCGATCAAGGCGGTGCGGGCGGCGCGCGGGTCGGTCAGCAGGTGCTTCAGCGGTTCGTCGACGGCGCCGTCGTAGGTGAGGCCGGAGTGCGCGTCGAGGTCGATCAGGTAGCGCCACAGGGCGGCGTAGGACTGCCTGGTGGTGGCCGCGACCTCGATGACCTGCACCAGCGCCTGCCTGGAGCGGTAGAGGACGTAGCCGGTGACCTCGCCGCCGGGCTCGGCGTGGACGGCGAAGCGCAGCTCCGTCCCGCCGTCGCGGACGCGTTCGCCGTCCGCCAGGCGCGCCTGCCAGAACTTCTCCGTGCGGTCCACCCAGCCGACCGCGCCGCGGCGGACGGTGTCGTAGACCTTCTCCAGCAGCGGGCGGGCCTCCTGGCGGCCGAGCAGACGGATCCTCCCGTCACCGAGGTCCGTGCCGGGCCGCAGGGCCATGAGCCTCTTGTCCGCCTGGATCTCGGCGACGTGGCTGGCGATGCCGTACCCGAACCGGCCGTAGATGGTGGCCTCGGCGGCGTTGAGCGCGGTGATCGGTTCACCGCCCGACTCGTGCAGGTCGGTGAGCTGCTTGCGCATCATCGCGGTGAGGATGCCGCGGCGCCGGTGCGTGGGCAGGACCGCGACGAGCGTGATGCCGGCGACGGGGACGGCCGCGCCGGGGATCGTCATGACGCGGCCGTAGATCGACGCGCCGCCGACGATCTCCTCGCCGTCGAAGGCCGCGATCGTGCGTTCGGGCTCGATGGAGACGGCGGCGTTCCGGAGGCCGCCCTCGCGCCAGTTCTGGCCGTACGTCGTGGTGATCATGCGGGCCCAGGTGTCGAGCTCGTGGGCGGCGATGGTCCGCAGCGGGTAGGTGGCTGTCATGTTTCGAGGGTGGCCGGGTAAACAGGCGCCGCATATCGGGTGATCCAGGTATTTATATGCTGGCGCGGTGGTGGCGGAGCGTGTGGTCAGCCCGGTGTTCGTCGGCCGGGGCGAGGAGCTGGCGGCCCTGGTGGCGGCCCTGGACACCGCCGTCGAGCAGGGGCCCGCGGTGGCGCTGGTGGCCGGGGAGGCCGGGATCGGCAAGTCGCGGCTGCTCGCCGAGTTCGCGCGGTCGCTGGGCCCGGGGGCGCGGGTGGTCGAGGGCGCCTGCGCCGAGCTGGGCAGCGACGGCCTGCTGTACGCGCCGTTCGTGACGGTGCTGCGCCGGCTCATCCGCGTCGAGGGGGTGCTGCCCGGGCCGTACCGGCAGCTGGCCCGCTGGTTCCCCGAGCTGGGGGAGGCCGGTGAGGCGGAGGGCGGCAAGCACCGGCTGTACGAGGAGGTCCTGACGCTGGTCGAGCGGGCGGCCGCGGACCAGCCGGTCGTCCTCGCAGTCGAGGACCTGCACTGGGCCGACGCCGCCACCCGCGAGCTGCTCGGCTTCCTGGCCAGGAACCTGACCCGGCCCGGCGTGCTCCTGCTGATCACCTAACGGCCGCACGAGACCGCCGACGGGCCGCTGCTGTCCGAGCTCGCCCGCCGCCCGCGCGCCACCGCGTTGCGGCTGGACCGCCTGGACCGGCAGGACGTGGGCCGCCAGCTGGCCGCCATCCTCGGCGCCGAACCGGACGCCGACGCCGTGCTCCGCGTCCACGAACGCAGCGACGGCAATCCGCTGTTCGTCGAGGCGCTCGCGCGCGCCGGCGAGCGCACCCCGGACAGCCTGCGCGACCTGCTGCTGCACGGCCCGCGTTCACTGCCGGGCCCGGCCCGTGAGCTGCTGCGCCTGGCCTCGGTGGCGGGCGGGCGGGTCGCCCACCGGCTGCTGGCGGAGGTCGCCGGGCAGGACGGGACCGAGCTGGACGCCCTGCTGCGCGAGCTCGTGGACCGCAGCCTGATCGTCACGGCAGGGGACGGCTACGACTTCCGCCATGCGCTGATCCGGCACGCCGTCTACGAGGATCTGCTGCCCGGCGAGCGGGCACGCCTGCACGCGCGTTACGCCGAGGCCCTGCGCGACGGCAACGCCCACGCCGAGCTGGCCGCGCACGCCTACGCCGCCGGTGACCGCAGGCTGGCGCTGTCCGCCGCCTACCTGGCCGCGGGGCAGGCGCGCAGGTCCTACGCCTACCAGGAACAGGTCCGCATGCTCGACCAGGTCCTCGAACTGTGGGACCCGCGGGCGCGGCTGGGCGTCGACCGGGTCGGCGTCCTGACCGACGCGGCCGAGGCCGCCATGCTCAGCGGCGAGTACGCCCGCGGCATCGACCACGCCACCGCGGGACTGGCCGCCGTGGACGAACGGCGCGAACCCGAGCGGGCCGCCCGCCTCCTGGAGCTTCGGGGCAGGCTGTCGCACCGGCTGAACGCGACCGGCGTCTCCGACTGGGAACGCGCCCTGGACCTGCTGGCCGCCGCACCCGGTGGCGTCCAGCGGGGGCGGCTGCTCGGGGTGCTGGCCATGGGCCTGCTGCCCGAGGTGGACAGGGCGCGCGACCTGTTCGTGGAGGCGCTCGGCATCGGCCGGCGTACCGGCGACGCGACGGTCACCGTCCGCGGGCTGCTGGGGGTCGGGTCCATGACGCGCGACCTCGGGATGCTGGCCGAGGCCCGTACGCTGGCCGAGCGGCTGGACAGCCCCGACCTGCTCATGACCGTCCCCATGTACGAGGCCACGCTGCACACCAAGGCCGGCGACCAGCATCGTGCCGTCGAGGCGGCCGGCGACGGCATCCGCCACGCCCGCCGGTACGGGCTGGGCCGCAGCCGCGGCGCCGAACTCGCCCGCCACGCCGCGCACGGCCTGATCCTGGCCGGGCGGTGGGACGAGGCGTCCGCCCTGCTGGCGGAGAGCCTCCAGCAGGATCCGCCGCCGCTGTCGCGCCAGGCCCTGCGCGTCCTGGCCGGGCACCTGGCGCTGCTGCGCGGGGACCTGGCCGCCGCCGCCGACGCCGCCGCGGCGGTCGAGCACGCGGGGAGCGGCAGCCTGTTCTCCCGCCACCAGTTGTTCTGCCTGCTCGCCGTCGCCCAGGGCGACCCGGAACGGGCCGACCTGCTGCTGGGCCGGGCGCTGGCCGACCCGGCGCTCACCCGGGTCTACAGCAGCGACGCCCGGCCGGTCCTGGTCGCCGGCGCCCTGGTGCAGCGGGCCCGGCTCGACCGCGGCGCGCCCGGCGAGCGGGTCGCGGCCTGGCAGGCCGAACTCGTCGCCGTCGATGATCGGCTCGGCGTGGAGGGGCCGTTCGACCGAGGCTGGCAGGTGATGTTGCGCGCGCTGGTCGAGGACGACGGCTGGGACGGCGCGGCGGCCGCCTGGCGGGAACTGCGGCAGCCGTACGAGCTGGCGCTGAGCCTGTTCCACGGCGCGCGGGCCGCGCTGGCGGCGGGCGACCGGCCCGGCGGAACGGCCCTTCTCAGGGAGGCCGGGCGGCTGGCCGAGGACCTGGGGGCCGCGCCGCTCGCCCGCGAGATCGCCCTGCTCGGACGGCCCAGGCCGGCCCGGGACGGGCTCACCGAGCGCGAACGCGACGTGCTCACCCTGATCGCCGAGGGGCTGAGCAACCGGCAGATCGCCGCCCGGCTGCACATTTCGCCGAGTACGGCGGGTGTGCACGTCTCCCACATCCTGGCGAAACTGGGCGCGACCACCCGCACGGAGGCGGCGGCCATCGCCTTCCGCGACGGGCTGACGGGGTCCTCCCCGGACCGGTGAGCCGGTCGCCCGCCGCAGGTCGTCGTCATGGCGAAGCACCCGGGTCGGAGCCTTGCCGCCGGACCCGCGCCGGGGCCCGGTCGGCTGCTCCTCCGTGCCGCCCGCCGTCGGCGGGGGCGCAGGGTCAGGTCAGGGTGTCCTCGACCTTGATCTGGCCGCCTTGGACGACCCACCTCTGGTTGGGGTGGTCGAGGCAGGTCCAGAGGCGGACGTTGGTGTTGTTGGCGCGGCTGTTGGTGGCGTCGAGGCAGACTTCGCGTCCGGTGCCGATGGTGTCCTCGACCTTGATGTGGCCGTTCTGGATGACCCACTTCTGGTTGGGGTGGTTGAGACAGGTCCAGAGGCGGACGTTGGTGTTGTTGGCGCGGCTGTTGGTGGCGTCGAGGCAGACTTCGCGTCCGGTGCCGATGGTGTCCTCGACCTTGATGTGGCCGTTCTGGATGACCCACTTCTGGTTGGGGTGGTCGAGGCAGGTCCACAGGCGGACGACGGTGTTGTCGGCGCGGCTGTTGGTGGCGTCGAGGCACACGGGTGGGCCGGCCTGGGCGGCGTGAGCCGTGGAGGCGGCGGCCGGGGCGACGGCCACGGCCACCACGGCGACTGCGGACGTGGCCAGAAGGCGGGCGAGGGGACTGACGGGCATGGGGACTCCTCCACGTTTGCGGGCCGGTAGTGCATACACAAAGTAGGCGTGCGATTACCTAGAGTGGCCTATCGAGAAGGTGACGCCTTCCTGGCCCGTTGAGGCGGCGACGTCAGGAGAACCAGCTGCCGCCGAGCTCCTGGATGGTCCTGCTGCCCTTGGGGACGAGCAGCGCCTCGCTCAGTACGTTGTTGACGCTCTTGGCGTCGTTGAGCAGCGCGAAGAGGAAGAACATGCCGCCGTCCGCCGATCGGAAGCCGAAGACGGAGCCGTGGCCGGCGAAACCGACGTACATCCCCTTGTTGACCCGGGGGAACGCCTGGCGGCTGTAGCTGTTCCTGGCCAGGCGGTAGCCGGAGTCGCCTTCCTTCTTCTTCTCGCCGTTCCAGAAGTTCCGGTACTCCTCGGCCACGGCGCCCGCCACGGCGTCGTCCATGTCGGTGACGTACCCGTCGGCGTCGAGCAGCGGCCTGGGCATCCGCTGCCCCCAGTGCAGCGGCGTCACGACGGCCAGCCTGAAGGACTGCCCGGGGGAGCGGAAGAACGCGAGCACGTGCGGGCGGCTGTGGCCCTTGGTGTCCTGGTAGGTGGCCTGCGCGATGAACCAGTCACCGGCCGAGGGCTGCCGCTCCGGTCTGGGCAGGTAGATCACCGGGGTGCCGGCCGGGTTGATCGGCTTGTGGGCCGGCCGCCATCCGAGGTCCTCCCGGCTGCGTTCGAGCACGCCCTCGTACAGGGCGCCCTCCATGAACAGCGCGTCGAGCCGGGCGTTCGACCGCCACCACTTGCGCTTCCCGAGCGTCGCGTTGTACGTGCCCAGCCACGTCCGCAGCGCCTGGCGGGCCTGGGGGACGGTGAGGGCGGCCCTGGTCGCGGAGGGGGTGGGGCTGCCGCTCACGGAAGGGGCGGCGCTCGGCGTCGGGGCCGGTGAGGCGGCGGGCGGCGGCGTGGGGGCGGGCCGGAGTGGCAGTCCGGGGATCGCGCCGCAGCCGGCCAGGCTCAGGACGAGAGCCGCGATCAGCGGTATTGCGCGCACCGAGAATTTCCCCAAGACAGTGCAAAGACACGATAAAGAGAACATATCGGAAATACCGGGCAGGACGTTCGGGGCCGCCCGGGTCAAGGTCCGGCGGGAGGTGTCCGGTGTCGTAATCGCGACATGGCGGACAAACGGCACGTCCGACACCTGGCGCGCCGGACACCCCGTCACCCACTCTCGTGTGCACTAGTTGTTGCTACGAGAGGTTTCACCCCCATGCACTGGTCCGCCCATGTGACGGTGGCAGGAGTCACCACCGCAGCCCTGCTGAGCTCCCCGTTATCCGCGCCCGAGCCCGCCGGCGGGAGCGTCCACCGCGTCACGCTGATCACCGGGGACGTGGTGACCGTCAGGGAGGCCGAGGCGGGCCGGCGCGCGGTCGAGGTGAAGCCCGGGCCGGGCCGGGAACGCATGGCGTTCAGCACCACCGAGGAGAACGGTGAGCTGCGGGTCCTGCCCAGCGACATCGTCCCCTTCCTGGCGGCCAAGCGGCTGGACCCGAGCCTGTTCTCGGTCACCCGGCTGATCGCCCAGGGGTACGACGACGCGAAGACGGACAAGCTGCCGCTGCTGTTCCTCTACGACGGCTCCGCGCCCAAGACCGCGACCGCGCCCGAGCTGGAGAGCGTCAACGGCCGGGCCGTCGCCGCCGACAAGCGCACGATCGGGCAGTTGTGGAAGTCGCTCGACGAGCCGCGGGCCACCCTGTCGCAGGGCGTGACGAAGATCTGGCTGGACGCCAAGGTCAAGGCCACGCTCGACCACAGCGTGCCGCAGGTGGGCGCGCCGGAGGCGTGGCAGGCCGGGTTCGACGGCAAGGGCGTCAAGGTCGCCGTGCTGGACACCGGCGTCGACGCCACCCACCCCGACCTGGCCGGACGCGTCAAGCAGAGCAAGGTGTTCACCGGCGAGCCGAGCGTCCAGGACGGCAACGGGCACGGCACGCACGTGGCCGCCACCATCGCGGGCGGCGACGGCAGGAAGGGCGTCGCCCCCGGCGCCGAGCTGATGGTCGGCAAGGTGCTCGGCGACGACGGCTCGGGCATGTTGTCCGGCGTCATCGAGGGCATGGAGTGGGCCGCCGCCGAAGGCGCGTCGGTGATCAACATGAGCCTCGGCGGCGGCGCGACCGACGGCACCGACCCGCTCAGCCTCGCCGTCGACACCCTCACCGAGCGCACCGGCGTGCTGTTCGTGGTCGCGGCGGGCAACGACGGCGCGGCCTACTCCATCGGCACGCCCGGCGCGGCGACCTCGGCGCTGACCGTCGGCGCGGTCGACGGCAAGGACGCGCTCGCGGAGTTCTCCAGCCGGGGCCCGCGCCTGGACGACGCGCCCAAGCCCGACCTCACCGCCCCCGGCGTGGCCATCGTCGCGGCCCGCGCGGCGGGCACCAGCATGGGCGAGCCGGTGGACGAGCGTTACACGGCCGCCTCCGGCACCTCGATGGCCACGCCACACGTGGCCGGGGCCGCCGCGATCGTCAAGCAGCGCCACCCCGACTGGACGGCCAGGCAGATCAAGGACGCGCTGGTCGGCTCGGCCAAGCCCATCGCGGGCCAGCCGATCGACGACGCCGGCGCCGGCCGCCTGGACGTGGCCCGCGCGGTGCGCCAGGGCGTGACCGCGACCGGCGTGGTCGACCTCGGCAAGCACCAGCAGGGCGACGGCCCGGCCACGGCCGGGGGCACGATCACGTACACCAACGGCACGGCCGCGCCGGTCACGCTGGAGCTGGCCGCCACCCTCGAAGGGGCCGAGCTCAGCGCCAGGTCCGTGACGGTCGCGGCGGGCGGCACCGCCGACGTCAAGGTCACGGTGAACCTGGCGGCGCTCTCCTTCGGCCGGTACGGCGGGCTGGTCACCGCCACGGCCGCCGCCACCGGGGGCGCGGAGCAGGTGCACACCACGCTGGCGCTGACCTGGAAGGGACCGCAGCACAAGGTCCGCTTCACCGCCATCGACGCCGCGGGCGACCGGACCGGCGCCGACACGCTGTCGATGTTCGGCGCGTCGCAGCTGGACGACGTCTTCACCTGGCTGCCCGAGGACGGGCTGACGGTGGAGGTGTCCGAGGGCACGTACATGACGCAGTCGCTCAACCTGGGCAGCGGCTGGGGCCGGATGCACCCGCGTGACGGCATGGTCGTCATCCCCGAGCTCAAGGTCGACCGCGACCTGGACGTGGTGCTCGACTTCCGCAAGACCACCCCGGTCACCATCAGGACGAAGGAACCCACCGAGCAGGTGGGCATCTACACCTACTTCACCTATCGCGCGTTCGGCTCGCGCAAGATCTCCCAGGGCGTCATGAACTTCGACGTCATCGAGGGGCTCAACGTCTCGCCGACCCAGCCGGTACGTGACGGGTCGTTCGAGTTCGCCTCGCGCTGGCAGCTCGTCGCGCCGAAGCTCACCGCCCGGGTGCCCGGTGCGGAGTCGTTCCCGATGGGGTTCCTGGGCAGGTCGCCGGGCGTGGACGGGCGGCACATGTGGCGGCTCTCCGACGGGGCGGCCGGGTCCAAGGGCAAGGCCGCCGTCATCCGCAGCGAGGACATCGACTGGGCCGACCCGTCCGGGGCCGCGATCAAGGCGGGTGCGGCCGCCGTGGTCCTGGTGCTGTCCCCCGACGACGCGTTCGGGCACGGGTGGCGGCCGCTCGGCGCCGACCTGCCGATCCCGGCGCTGGTGGTCGCGAACGACGACGGGCGGCGGATGCTGGAGCGGATGACGAAGGGCAACGCCAAACTGGAGGTCACCGGGCAGATGGACTCGCCCTACCTCTACGACGTCATGCAGGTCTCCGAGGGGCGCGTGCCGGACAAGATCGTGTATGAGGTGAACGATCGAAATACCGCCCGTGTCGACACGACATATGCCGACAACGGGGGCTTCGCCTGGGCCAAGGAGCAGCGCTTCGGCTGGCGGCCCTGGCAGTCGTACTCGCTCGGCCAGCAGATGGAGACCCAGCGGATCGTCAAGACCCCGCTGCGCCGCACCGAGTACGTCAGCGCCAACGGCTCCTACTGGCAGCACCTCGTCAACCACCAGTACGTCTGGGACGACATGGGCCGGCTGCTCGACGGCATGACCGAGCAGCCGCGCACCTACCAGCCGGGCACGCGGACCGGCGAGAGCTGGCACGCCCCGGTGGTCCGCCCGGCGATCCCCGCCTGGCTCAAGCCCTCCACCCGCGAGGGCGACGCGATGGACATCCGGATCCCCGAGTTCGTGGACTCCTCCGGGCACGTCTCCCGCGCGGGTGTCGACAACGACACCGCGTCGGCCCGGTTCTACCGGGACGGCAAGCTGGTGGCGGAGGGTGACGCCGCCTGGGGCGCGTTCCCCGCCGCGCCGCAGGAGGCCGCCTACCGGCTGGAGCTGTCCACCAGGCGCACCTCGGAGGAGTGGACCACGGCGACCGCGACCGAGACGGCCTGGACGTTCCGCTCCAAGCCGGGCGACGGGGTGCTGCCGCTGCTGCAGATCGACTACGACGTGCGTCCGGAGCGCCCCGGTCTGGTGGGCTTCGCCGTACGGCATCAGGGGGGCGTCAGCGGAGCGCGCGCGAAGGACCTGAAGCTGGAGCTGTCGTACGACGACGGCGCGACGTGGCGGGCGCAGCCGGTGGTCGCGCTCGGCGGCGGACGCTACACCGCGGTCGTCCTGCGTCAGCACCCGTCGCTGCGGGTCACCGCCACCGACTCGGCCGGCAACTCGGTCCGCCAGACGGTGATCAAGGCCTACTGATCGGTCAGAGCCAGTTCTCGCGGGCGGCGTGCCAGGCCAGTTGCATCCGGGTCTGCGCACCCGCCCGCTCCATCAGGTAGGCGATCCTGCGTTGCACCGTACGCTGCGAGATCTTGAGCTGGGTGGCGATCGACTTGTCCGGAACGCCGGCGACCAGCAGCGACAGCAGGTAGAGATGGTCGGCGTCGAGCGGGCTGCCCGGGTTGGTGAGGCTGATCGGCGTGGCCCGCTCCCACAGGCTCTCGAACAGGGCCTTGAGGGCGTCGAGCAGGCTGCTGGGCCTGATCAGCGCGGCGGTGAGCTGGGTCAGGCCGTCGGTGTGCTGGATGAGCGGGAGCACCCCGAGCTCGCCGTCCGCGATGATCATCCGTACCGGCAGGACGGGCAGCGCGCGGGCCTGCTCGCCCAGCGTGATGCCGTCGGCGAGGTTGACCAGCATGCCGGGTTCCTCCAGCAACGCCCCTTCGTAGATGACGCGGAAGCCGACGCCGCGCCGCAGCGCCGCCAGCTCCTCGGTGTTCTCCTGCGAGGTCATCGCCACGTGCCCGGCCCGGCAGAGGCTGAGCACCTCGTGGCGGGCGCCGTCCTGGAGCAGGCGGAGCTGCTCGCGCAGGGCCGTACGGCTGGTGATCACCTCGATGAGCTGCGCCGCCTCGCGGCGCCGCGCGTGCGCGAGATACTCTCCCGTGAGCTGCTCCATGACGTGGCGCGCCCGGTCGATCTCGGCCTGCCGCCGGTGCAGCCGGGCCGCGAGCGCGACGTCGGGCGCGACCGCCGTGAACCGGCCCGGATCTCCCGGCACGGCCCGCGCCAGCCCCTTGGCCAGCAGCGAGCCGAGCGCCTGCCGCGCGACCTCGACCGCCACGCCCAGCTCCTCGGCCAGGGCGTCGGACTCGACCTCGGTGGTCCTGACCAGCAGCCGGTAGGCGGCTTCCTCCTCCGCGCCCAGCCCCGCCGCGCTCAGCATGTGCCGCTCACGACCCGATCCCGATTCACCCGGCCATTGTAGGGAGCAGCCGCCGGCTAGTGGCGGGCTCCTCCCGGCAGGACGACGGCCGCCAGGCCCGGGACGTCGAACAGCGGACGGCGGCCCGAAGGGGAGACGGCCCCCAGCTTCTGCCGCCCACGGGCCTGGTCCTGGGGAACCTGGACGACGGCGAAGCCGCCGTCCACCGGTCCGACCGGGAACTGGCCGGACGGCAGCGGCAGGCGGCCCACCTGCCTGCCCGTGACGTCGAACTCCAGGACCGCGATCCGGTCGCCGGAGTACTCCAGGGTGTAGACGCGCTCGCCGCGCACCTGGACGGTCAACCCGTGGTCCGCGTCGGCGAGCACTCCAGCCCCGGACGTCAGGGTGAGGGCGCGGCCGGTGTCCGCTTGCGTCAGCGTGACGCGTTTGAGTGGCCGCCTGTCGTGACGGGCGACGTCGAGGAGGAGCGGCTCGCCGGAGGGCAGCAGGCCGACCGGCTCCTGCCCGCGCGGCAGGTCGAGCGCGCCGGTGCGGCCGCCGGGGAACTCCAGCGCCTGATACGAACGGACGTCCCCGCTGGCGTGGTACCCGACGATCAGCCGCCGGGAGTCCGCGGACCAGGCCCATGGGCTGTACGCGCTGTCCGCGTCGCCGCCGGTCGGCGGTTCGAGTCTGTGCACCGCGCCGCCCAGCAGGTCCCTGACCTCGTACCCGCCGTCGGCGGGCCGTCCGAGCCAGCGGCCGTCGGGGGAGAGCGTGAGGTTGCCCGGCGGGCTGACGGTCCGCTCGCCCAGCAGGTACTGCCGGCCGTCCGCGAGCAGCAGGAAGGTGGGGCACCGCGACGGGCAGGCGGTGTACACCAAGGCGCCCCGGCCGACCGGGCCGGTGGAGGGCAGCGTCGGCGCCTGGTCGGGCGGCTCGACGGCGTACGCCGGTGACGCCACGATCACCGCGGCGTCCGGCTCGGCGGGGGAACGCGCCTGACAGGCGGCGACCCCGCCGACGATCATCATGAGGGCGGCCGAGGCCCCGCCGAGAGCCCGGTTCATGAGCGCACGCCTCCGCTTCAGACCGCGGCACCCCACAGTGCCAGCCCCAGCAGCAGGACCAGGGCGGCCCTGCCGAACGTGCGGGCCGAGGCCCGCTCCGCCGAGCCGAAGCACAGGCAGGGAGCCGCCTGCTCGCCCATGACCAGGAGATACGTCTGGGCCGCCGTGAACGACAGGCCCAGGCACGTCCCCGCCACGCCCACGACCAGGTCGTCGGCGAGGAAGGAGAAGGCGGCCAGCGCGGCGAGCGCCTCCACGGTCACCACCGTGAAGGCGCCCACCTGGGCGGTCCGTCCATGCAGCCCGAAGGTCGCCAGGCTGCTCCGGAAGGCGCCGAAGTCGCGCGCCTTCCCGAGCACCGCCAGCGCCAGGACGACGCCCAACCCGTAGCGGGCGACGAAGGCGATCACCCGGTCACCCGATCACCAGCAACGCCACCATGGGCAGCGCGAGAACGACGAACAGGACCTTCATCTTCGGCAGCGTGAAGGAGAACGCCGTGTCCGCCTGCATCCTGTCCCGTGCCAGGGCGAAGGTCAGGAGCATCATCGCCCGCGCCGCCGCGAAGCCGACGCCCGCGAGGAGCGCCTCCTCCCAGGACGCCAGGAACAGGATCGCGACCGCCATGATGTGCGGCAGCCCCGTCGGAGAGTACGTGCGCATCCCCGTGCCCATCTCGGCGCCGAACTGCACGGCGCCCCAGAAGGGAATTCTGGTGACGAACTGCGGCACGAGCCGCGCGTTCTGGAGCAAGGGGAAGGACAACACGTCCAGCTCGCGCAGCAGGAAGATCATCGCGGTCACGGCGACCAGGATCTGCAGAGCCACTGCCGGGAACGGAGCCCGCAGCACGGAGCCGAGGACCACCAGCACGAACGTGACGGCGCCCGCTCCCACGAACAATCCGGCGATGAAGCCGGCGACATCAGCACCCCGCCGGACCGACGAGGACAGCACCCAGGCGCTGTTCAGGCTTCAAACGGAGCCCGAGAGGGAGAAGCCGGCGACGAGGGCGGCCACCAGCCAGGTGAAGCCCTTCGTGTCCCCGCCCACAACCCTCGAATACAGCACCAGGGCCTCCGCCGCCGCGATCAGTGCCAGACCGGGCACCAGCAGGCGGACGGACGTTCTGGTGGCGGAGTCGCTCATGGACCCGGGTCAGATGGCCGTGCGGCAGATGGAGAAGCGGGAGACGTTGCCGCCGCCGCAGTCGTGGTACTCATACCAGCCGTCGGAGCACATGCGGCGGGTGCTGGTGGTGCCACCGCCGTACCACTTCCAGGCGTTGTTGCCGTCACAGCTGGAGGGGTTGTGGGTGTACCGGAGGTTGTAGCAGGTGCCGGACGCGCCGTCGTTGCGGTGCCACGAGCCGGAGCAGTTGCCCGAGTAGAGCGCGGACGAGGGCACGCAGACGGAACCGGCGTCGGCGAAGCCGTGGCAGGTCTCCCACACGGCGTAGGCGGCGGCCGTCGCGCCGCGCGGCTTCGACCAGGGCAGCAGGTCGAGAACGCCCAGCCCCGTCGCCACCGCGGCGCCGGTGGCCAGGCCGAGCACGCGCCGCCTGCTCCAGCCTTCCCGCTTGGCGCCGACGAGCGTCGGCAACGCCTGCTCGGGCATCTCCTCGGCGCTGGGTATCTGGTCGAGTATCGAGGTCCGCTTCTCTGCCTTCACAGCTTCACTTCCTTCTTGTTCGCTACCGCTCGCTCGACGATCTCCGTGAGCGCCTCTCCCGACCCCACCGGGGCCGTGAACACCGCGACGCCGTTCTCGTCCACGACGAGCAGGGCCGGGGCGTACGGCACGCTCGTCGCGCGCCAGATGGCCGGGTCCTTGATGACCCGGATCGAGTCGGGAAGGGACTTGTCGAACCCGGGGTCGTCGGACAACACGGTGAACGACAGGTCCGAGGGAAGGCCGGCCGCCATCGCGGCGGCAGCAAGCAGGACGTCGTCGCAGATGGGGCAGCGACGGTTGACCTTGATGACCATGGTCGTGGCACCGGGGACGGCCAGCGCGTTCGCCCGGGCCTCGGGGCCCGCGGCGGCGAAGCGTACGCCGACGCCGTTGTAGGTGGCCAGTTCGAGTTCGCGTACCCGGCGGTAGAGTCCGGCGCCCGCCGCGAACAGCAGGGCGACCAGGACGGCCAGGATGATGACCACTGCGGTCATCGGTTCCACGTCAGGCCCGCCACTCGACGCGCTTGACCTTGTTCAGGAAGTCGGCGGCGGTCTCGGGGGTGCCCGCCGCGGCGCGGGCGGCCAGCCCGGCCTTGTTGTAGCTCGGGGCGTTCCAGGGGTGCAGGGTGACGATCGCGGTGTCGGTGACCAGCAGGAACGGCGTCGCCTGGTCCGTGGGAGGCGCGGGCAGCCGCCACAGCTCGCCCGACGGTGCGCCGAAGCCCCGCCACTTGGGGATCCGGTTGATCCCCGCCTGCTTCGGCTCGACCGTCATGGTGCCGACGCCCGCGATCGAGATCGCGTAGAGCTCCATGGAGACGTCGAAACGCCGGCCTCCGTCGGTCGTCATGCCCTCGGGGGTGTCGTGCCACGCCACGCGGCTGAACATGTCGACGATGTCGGCCGACTCCCACTCGGGGGCGTAGAAGAGCCCGTGGGCCATGTGCCACGGGCCGAGCCAGGCCGCCCACCTGGCGTCGGACGGGTCCTCGCAGTCGTAGACGACGACCTCTCCGCCGGCCAGCGAGAAGCGCTCACGCTCTCGCCCGCGGACCGAGTTGACGCCCGCGGTCAGGGAGGACAGGGGAGCCAGTTCGAGTCCCCAGGTTTCCGCGGTGGTCTTCCGCGCCCCGTACTTGGGGGTGTAGCGGACGTGACCGGTCCAGGAGGCCAGCGAGGCGGCCTCGGAGTCCTCGACTTCAAGATGGAGGAAGGCGTTCTTGACGGTCCGGAAAGAGGATAAATGCGCCATTAAGCCCTAGCCTTTCATGGCAGTTCGCGGGGCCGCGCTTGATCATTCGGAGCGAAGCCTTACATGCGCGATCACCCGGGTCAATAGACAAGATCGCTCCGCTTTTCCGCCGGAGAATTCGGAACGTTCCCAAGGCGGGAGCCCGGTCGGGCGGGCTCGGAAAAGACGGCCTGACCAGCACTGGAAGGCCGTTCATCGAATGGTCACGCTAAGTTCACCGGCCTCTCGCGGGCGGCCCGGCGTGATCCCTTCTCGCCGGACGGACCGCGCCCGTGTGATCATGGACTTGGGTTCGCCTCTTCCGGAAATAGTTGAAATAACAGCTATTCCTCCCATGACCGGAATCCGGCCTCGTTCTGGCGCCGTACGCACCGGGAATCAGCCGGGCACGCATGCACGGACAACCATCCGGTGGACCGGCAGGCGGCCGAGGCGTTCAAGACGCGGCTGCCCACGGGTCCGGCAGCCATCTGGCGATCAGCCATGTCTGCGCGGACACCGTCCCGGAGCCCGCGCAGGAAGCGGGGAAGGCCGTCCACGCCCGGACGGCCAACCCGGTGCGTGCGCGCACGGAGGCCGAGGTCCGGTTCACCCTCCTCGACCCCGGGCTGGTGCCGCTGGGCGACTGGCGGCCGTACGACGGCGACCCCTGTCCCGAGCACGCCACCGAGTCCCTCGCCGGAGTCGGCCGGAATTAGGCTCAGGGACATGGCCGACCCCATTCTCGTGCTGAACACGGGATCCTCCTCCATCAAGTACGAACTCGTGGACCCGCACACCCGTACGCGCGCCGCCAGAGGGCTGGTCGAGCGAGTCGGGGAGGAACGCGGACGGCTCACGCACCGCAACGGGCAAGGCCCGCCGTACGTCCTGGAGCGTTCCTTCCCCGGCCACGCCGAGGGGCTGGAGGCGATGCTGGAGGCGTTCGCCGCCGCGGGCCCCGACCTGGCTCCGACCGCGGTCGGGCACCGGGTGGTGCACGGCGGCACCCGGTTCGCCGCGGCCACGCGCATCGACGACGAGGTCATCGCCGCCATCGAGGAACTGGCCCCGCTCGCCCCCCTTCACAATCCGATCAACCTGACCGGCATCCGGCTGGCGCTCAAGGTGTTCCCCGACGTGCCGCAGGTGGCCGTGTTCGACACCGCGTTCCACCGGACGCTGCCGCCCGAGGCGTACACGTACGCGGTGCCGCGCGAGTGGCGCGAGCAGGGCGTGCGGCGTTTCGGCTTCCACGGCACCTCGTGCGCGTACGTCTCCCGCCGAGCGGCCGCCGTGCTGGGCCGCGACCTCGCCGGCCTCAACCTGATCGTGCTCCACCTGGGCAACGGCGCCAGCGTCACCGCCGTCTCCGGCGGGCGCAGCGTCGACACGTCCATGGGCATGACGCCGCTGGAAGGGCTGGTCATGGGCACCCGATCAGGCGACGTGGACCCGGCCCTGGCCGCCTACCTCGCCCGTACCGGCGGCCTGGACGCCCAGCAGGTGGAGCACGCGCTCAGCCACCGGGGCGGCCTGCTCGCGCTCACCGGGTCCGGCGACATGCGCGAGGTGCGCGCCCGCGACGACGACGAGTCCCGGCTGGCCCTGGAGATCTACGCCCGGCGGATCCGCAAGTACGTCGGCGCCTACCACGCGCTGCTCGGCTGCCGGGTGGACGCGATCGTGTTCACCGGCGGCGTCGGCGAGCACGACGCCGCCACCCGGGCCGCCTCCCTGGCCGGGCTCGACCGGCTCGGCATCGCCGTGGACCCCGCGCTCAACGCGGCGGGCTCGGCCGGTGAGCGCGCGGTGTCCGTCCCCGGCGCCGAGGTGCCCGTCCTGGTCATCCCCACCGACGAGGAGTGGGAGATCGCCCGCCAGACGTTCGCGCGGCTGACCTCGTCCTGACGACGGGCGCGCGGCCGAAGGACCAATGGCCCTGCCGTCCGGGACTTCCTCCTCCGGCGTCGCGCCGCCGCCTGTACGAGGGTGGCGGTGAGAGCTTCTACCGGTGAAGGAGATGCGTGATGAGCACTCACGTCGTCGTCGGTGTGGACGGGTCCGTCCCGGCGACCGAAGCGGTGGAATGGGCGGCCGCCGACGCGCGGCGGCGGGGCCTGGACCTGCGTCTCGTGCACGTGGGCCCGCAATGGTTGCACGAGGGGGACGCCGGGCACTGCGCCCGCGCGCTGGAGGAGGCCGCCGGCCGGGCCCGCGCGGTGGCGGACGGCGTCAAGGTGACGACGGAGGTGCTGTCCGGGAACGTGGTCGAGGAGCTGATCCGCGAGTCGGCGGCGGCCGACGCCCTGGTGCTGGGCAGCCGGGGGCTCGGCGGGTTCGCCGGGATGATGGTCGGTTCGGTGAGCCTGGCGGTGGCCGGGCACGCGGCGGGGCCGGTCGTCGTCGTCCGCACGGCCGAGGCGTCCGGTGCGGCCGGGGCGTCCGGGCACGGCACGGTGGTGGTGGGCCACGACGGCTCGGACGACTCGCGGGCGGCCATGGAGTACGCCGTCGAGCAGGCCAGGGCCCGCCACGCGCGGCTCCATGTGGTCTCGGCCTGGCAACTGCCGGTGTTCTCGCCGTACGCCGTCGCCTACAGCGGCCTGGTCGAGGACGTGGTGCGCGAGGAGCAGGCGGCGGCGCGCGAGCGCGTGACGCCCTGGCGGCAGGCCAACCCCGACCTGATGATCACCGACGAGCAGCCGTGCGCGCACCCGGTCTCGGCCCTGATGGACGCGGCCGCGACGGCCGACCTGGTCGTGGTGGGCTCGCGCGGCCGGGGCGGGTTCGCCTCCGCCGTGCTCGGCTCGGTCGGCCACGGCGTGCTGCACCACGTGACCTGCCCGGTCGCGGTGGTCCGCCCTCGCCAGGAAGACCGGGCATGAACAGCCTGACGACGGCGGGACAGGTCATGAGCCGCGTCCTGGTGGCCGTCGAACCCCAGGAGTCCCCGCTGATGGCGTGGGAGCTGATGCGCCGGGCCGGCGTGCACCACCTGCCGGTCGTCGACGGAGGGCACCTGCTGGGCATCCTGACGCGTGAGCAACTGGCCGCGTCCTGGTCCGGCGGGCCGCAGGAGCAGGCCGGGCGTGAGGTGCGGGAGCTGCTGGGCGGCGTCCGTACGCCCAGGGTCGGGCCGGGCACGCCGCTGGGCAGGGTCGCGGCCGTCATGCTCGACGCCGACGTGGACGCGGTGCCCGTGCTGTCCGACGACGGCCTGGTCGGCCTGATCACCGCCCGGGACGTCCTGGCCGCGGTCGCCGGACGGATCGAGCCGCCGCACGAGCCGGCCGAGGTGATGACCGGGATGTTCCACCTCGAACCGATCCTGCCGGAACGGCGGGAATCGTGCCGGTCGTCGAAGAGCTGGCGGGAGGCGTGAGATGAAGGCCCTGGTCGTCTACGAGTCCATGTACGGCAACACCGAGCGGATCGCCCAGGCCGTGGCCGAGGGGCTGGCCACCCGGATGCGGGCCGAGGTGGCGGAGGTCGGCTCGGCCCCCGGGCACGTGGGCGGCGAGGTCGCGCTGCTGGTGGTGGGCGGGCCGACGCACGCCTTCTCCATGAGCCGCGCCTCCACCCGCGACTCGGCCGCCCAGCAGGCGGGCGGGCCGCTGGTGTCGCGCGGCAGGGGCGTGCGGGAGTGGCTGGCCACGCTGAGCACGTCGTCGGCCGGGCTCTGCTCGGCGGCGTTCGACACCCGCGTGGCCAGACCCCGACTGCCGGGCTCGGCGGGCCGGGCGGTGGCCAAGCGGCTGCGCCGCCTCGGGGTCCGGCTCGTCGTGCCGCCGCGCGGCTTCTACGTGGCCGGCACGCAGGGGCCGCTGGTGCCGGGGGAGCTGGAGCGGGCCAGGCAGTGGGGCGAGAGCCTGGCCGCGTCCGTCCGGGTCCCGGCCTCCTGACCAGCCGCCGGGCGCCGGGTCACCGGCGCGGCGCCGCCCCGGGCGTCGGGGACGGGTGCAGGATGCGGTCCAGGCGGGCGGCGGCGTAGCCGAGCGTGGACAGCGCGAGGACGATCAGCAGGTCACCCGGCGGCAGCGGCCGGGTGCCGAGCAGCTCGCGCAGCGGCGGCAGGTAGATCCCGGCCAGTTGCAGGACGAGCGCGCCCGCCACGGCGAGCAGCAGCATCGGGTTGGCCAGCGTGCCGGGCCGGGTCCGGGTGCCCAGCGCCACGCCGAGCTGGGTGGCGCCGAGCGCGAAGAAGGCCATGCTCTGCCAGTGCCGCCCGGTCAGCGACCCCCAGACGGCCACGCCCAGTGTGACGGCGGTGAGCACGACGGCGATGCGCACGACCCGCTGCCACAGGCCCGCCCCCATGATGCTCTGGCCGGGTGGCCTGGGCGGCTGCGACATGGTTCCCGGCACGGTCGGCTCCCCGCCCAGCGCCACGCCGGGCAGGCCGTGGGTGAGCAGGTTGATCCAGAGGATCTGGGCGGGCAGCAGCGGGAGCGGCAGCCCCACGAACGGGCCCAGCACCATCACCGCGATCTCGGCCGTGCCGCCCGACAGGCCGTAGACCAGGAAACGGCGGATGTTGGCGTAGACCCGGCGGCCCTCCTCGACGGCCGCGACGACGGTGTCCAGGTTGTCGTCGGCGAGCACGAGGTCGGCGGCCTGCCGGGCGACCTCGGTGCCACGTTTGCCCATGGCCACCCCGATGTCGGCGCGGCGCAGCGCCGGGCCGTCGTTGACGCCGTCGCCGGTCATCGCCAGGACCTCGCCCCGGCCGCGCAGGCCCTCGATGATGTCGAGCTTCTGCTCGGGAGCGGCCCGCGCGTAGACGCCGGCCGGGCCCGCGGCGAGCGCGCCGGGCTCGCGGCAGTCGACCACCCGCTCGGCGGGGCCGATGATGCCCAGGTCGACGGCGACGGCGCGGGCGGTGCCGGGATGGTCGCCGGTGATGAGGACGGGCCTGATGCCGGCCCGTTCGCAGTCGGCCACGGCCGCCGCCGCGGCGGGGCGCGGCGGGTCCAGGATCGCGACCAGCCCGAGCAGCGACAGCCCCTCCTCCCGGACGGGGTGGGGGAGGGCGTCCAGGTCGGCGCTCGCGACCGCCAGCACGCGGTAGCCGTCCCGGGCGTACCGGTCGGCGCGTTCGGCGGCGCTCGCCCGTGACGCCGGATCGTCGGTCAGCACGTCCGGGCGCAGCAGCGCTTCCGGGGCGCCCTTGCAGATCAGGCGGACGCGTCCGTGCGGCAGCAGGTGCGCCGTGCTCATCCGCTTGCGGTCGCTGTCGAAGGGCAGCTCGGCGACTCTGGGGAGACGTTCCTGGAGGCGCTCGCGGTCGAGGCCGAGGCGGGCGGCGGCGGCCAGCAGCGCGGCCTCGGTGGGGTCGCCCAGCGCCGTCCACTCCTCGCCCGCCTCCTGGGGTGGGCGCAGGCGCGCGTCGTTGCACAGCGCCGCGGCGCTCAGCAGCTCGGCGAAGGCGCCGGGGTCCCGGTCGGTGACGAGTTCGCCGTCGGGCGCGTAGCCGGAACCGGTGACGGCGGCCTCGGCCGCCGGGGTCCACACGTGCCGGGCGACCATCCGGCCCTCGGTGAGGGTGCCCGTCTTGTCGGTGGCGAGCACGGTCACCGAGCCCAGCGTCTCGACGGCGGGCAGGTTGCGGACGAGCGCGTCGCGGGCCGCCATCCGGCGGGCGCCCAGGGCCAGGCTCAGGGTCACCACCGCGGGCAGCGACTCGGGCACGGCGGCGACCACCAGGCTGATCGCGGTCACCACCATCAGCTCGACCGGCTGGCCGCGTACCAGGCCCAGGACCAGCACCAGCGCCGACAGCAGCACCGCCACCCCGGCCAGCAGCCGTCCGACCCCGGCCAGGCGGCGTTGCAGCGGCGTGAGGCCGGCCCCCTTGACCATGAGCGCCGCGATGCGGCCGCTGGCGCTCGCCGCGCCGATCGCGGTGACCGCCGCCCGGCCCCTGCCGCGGGCCACGACGGTTCCCGAGGAGACCGCCGCGCCGGCGATCTTGTCCACCGGGACCGACTCGCCCGTCAGGGCCGACTCGTCGACCAGCAGCGCCGCCGACTCCACCACCTCGGCGTCGGCCGGGACGATGTCGCCCTCGGCGAGCACCAGGAGATCTCCCACCACGACGTCGCCCGCGGGGATCTGCCGCTGGTGGCCGTCCCGTACGACGCGCGTCTCGGGGGTGGCGAGCTCGGCCAGGGCCGTGATGGCGTGGTCGGCGCGCACCTCCTGCGTCAGGCCGACGGCGGTGTTGACCACGATCACCAGCGCGATCACCGCGGCGTCGGTCCAGTCGCCGGTGCTGATCGTCAGCGCCGCCGCGACCAGCAGCACGATGATGAGCGGATCCCTGAGCTGCGTGACGACGCGCCGCCACAAGGGGGTGGGCGGTTTGCGTGGCAGCAGGTTGGGGCCGTCGCGTTCCAGGCGGACGGCCGCCTCCGCCGACGACAGGCCAGAGGACGAGGGCGTCACGTGGGTGTCCTTCCTGCCCGCCGTGGCCTTCGGGTCGGCGGAGTCGCTGCAAGGTGTCTCAGGATCTAGTCTTCGCCCTGGTCAGGGCCGTAAACGTGCCGGTCCGGCGGGGAGGCGCCGCGTTGGCGTCGGCGTTGGACGGGTTTGCCGTTGTCTTGGGCGAGGGCCTGGTAACCCAGAACCAGGAGGAGACGAGCGGGAAGACCGGAACATGAACGGGAAGGACGCGCTGGACGTCACGGCCGCGGCCGGGCTCCCGGTCGAGGAGGTCGTGGCCCGGCTGGACGGCACGACCGGCGGCCTGACCCAGGCCGAGGCGGAGCGCCGCCTGGCGGTGGTGGGCCCCAACTCCCTGCGCACCCACCGGGCCAGGCGCGTCGCGGTGCTGGCCCGCCAGCTGCGCTCGCCCCTGCTGATCCTGCTGGCCGTCACCGCCGCCGCGTCGTTCTTCCTCGGCGAGTCGTCGGACGCGCTGATCATCGGCGTGATCCTGGCGGTCTCGGTCGGGCTGGGCTTCTTCAACGAGTACCGGGCGGAGAAAGCGGCCGAGGCGCTGCACACCCAGATCCGGCACCGCTGCCTTGCCCTGCGGGACGGCCGTCCCCGGCTGGTGGACGTGGTCACGCTGGTCCCGGGCGACGTCGTCACGCTGCGGCTGGGGGACATCGTCCCGGCCGATCTGCGGCTGGTCTCGACGGCGGGGCTGGAGTGCGAGGAGTCGGTGCTGACGGGCGAGTCGCTGCCCGTGGCCAAGGCCGTCCGGCCCGTCGGTCCGGGCACGCCGCTGGCCGAGCTGTCCGCTTGCGCGCTGATGGGCACCGTCGTGCACGCCGGGTCCGGCACCGGCGTGGTGGTGGCCACCGCCGGACGGACCGAGTTCGGGCGCATCGCGCTCCAGCTCGGCGAACGCCATCCGGACACCGAGTTCCAGATCGGGCTGCGCAAGTTCTCCATGCTGCTGGTCCGCGTCGCCGCCGCGCTCACCGCCGGGATCTTCGTCATCAACCTCGTCCTGCACCGCCCGGTGCTGGACGCGCTGCTGTTCTCGCTGGCGATCGCCGTCGGCATCTCCCCCCAGCTCCTGCCCGCCGTCGTCTCGACCAGCCTGGCCGCCGGCACCCACCGGCTGGCTCAGCACCGGGTGCTGGTCAAACGGCTGGTCTGCATCGAGGACCTGGGCGACATCGACGTGCTGTTCACCGACAAGACCGGAACCCTGACCGAGGGCCGGATCAGCTTCATGCGCTCGCTCGGGCCGGACGGCCGGCCCGACGACCAGGTGCTGGAGCTGGGCCTGCTGTGCAACGAGGCCGTCCTCGACGGCCAGGACGGTGAGACGGGCCGGACGGCGAGCGGCAATTTCCTGGACGTCGCCCTGTGGGAGGCGCCCGCCGCCGTCCTCCGACCCGGGCCGGCCAGCCGTCGCCTGGCCGTCGTGCCCTTCGACCACGAACGGCGGGCGGCCTCGGTGCTGGTCGAGGACGACGACGGCCGGATGATCATCACCAAGGGCGCCCCGGAGGCCGTGCTGGCGCGCTGCGCCGCCGTCGGCGACCGGGCCGGGGCCGTGCTGGAGGCCGAGTTCGCCGCGGGCAACCGCGTGGTCGCGGTCGCCACCCGGCGGCTGTCCGGCGCCGCCGCCCGCCAGGCGACCCTCACCCCGGCCGACGAGCACGACCTGACCTTCCGCGGCCTGCTGGTCTTCCTCGACCCGCCCAAGGCCGGCGCCTCGCGGGCGCTGGAACGCCTGGCCGGGCTCGGCATCACCGTCAAGGTCCTCACCGGCGACAACCCCGCGGTCGCGGCCAAGCTGTGCGCCGACCTCGGCCTGCCCGGCGGCCGGGTGCTGACCGGGCAGGACGTCGAGGCCGCCGACGACGTCCGGCTGGCCGCGCTCATCGAACAGGCCGTCGTGTTCGCCCGCGTCAGCCCCGAGCACAAGGCGCGGATCGTGCGCGTCCAGCGGCGCAACGGCCTGGACGTGGCCTTCCTCGGCGACGGCGTCAACGACGCCCTCGCGCTGCACGCCGCCGACGTGGGCATCTCCGTCGACGCGGCCACCGACGTCGCCAAGGACGCCGCCGACGTGCTGCTGCTGGAGAAGAACCTCGACATCCTGGCCGACGGCGTCACGCAGGGCCGGCAGATCTTCGCCAACACCATGAAGTACGTCCTGATGGGCACTTCCAGCAACTTCGGCAACATGTTCTCCGCCGCCGCTGCCTCGGCGTTCCTGCCGTTCCTGCCGATGCTGCCCTCCCAGATCCTGCTCAACAACCTGCTCTACGACTCCAGCCAGCTCGCCATCCCCACCGACAACGTCGACCCCGAGCAGTTGCGGCGCCCGTCCCGCTGGGACGTGTCGTTGATCCGGCGGTTCATGCTGTTCTTCGGCCCGATCAGCTCGGTGTTCGACTTCGTCACCTTCGCGGTCATGCTCGGCGTCTTCCACGCCGGGCCGCCGCTGTTCCGCACCGGCTGGTTCGTCGAGTCCCTGGCGACCCAGGTGCTGGTGGTCTTCGCCATCCGGACCAGGCGCGTGCCGTTCTTCCGCAGCCGTCCGAGCGTCCCCCTGCTGATGGCGGCCCTCGGCGTCGTGGCCCTCGGCGCGGTCATCCCGGCCACCCCGCTCGCCGGCGTCCTGGGCTTCCAGCCGCTGCCCGGCCCCTTCTTCGTCGCGCTGGGCCTGATGGTGGCCGCCTATCTGGCCCTCATCGAGTTCGGCAAGCGCCGCTTCTACCGGGCCGCGCCGCAGGCCCTCGCCGGTGGCGGGCGTACCGCCGCCCACCGCACGCACCGCAGGGCCCACCGTTTCAGTACGGCCGCCCGCGAGCGGCGCCGGACCCGCGCGGCCGGAAAAGGAGGACCAAGGTCCCGTCAAACAGGGGCGCTCCAGCGTGGTCGGCCGGCTCGCGGGGAGATGAGCCCTGGGGACGACTGAAGGGACCACGGACTTGGATCGCATCGTGCTCGGCTACGACGGCTCGGACTTCTCCGTGCAGGCCCTGGACTGGGCGCTGGACGAGGCCGAGCTCAGGAACCTGCCGCTGACCGTCGTCCACGCCTGGCAGTGGCCGTACGGCGACGCGGACGAGGAGGCCAAGGCCCACCTGCGCAAGGCGGCCGAGCACGTCCTGTGGCACGGCGCCGAGTGCGCCCGCTCCACCAGCTCGGGCATCCGCGTGGAGACCGACCTGTACGAGGGCCCGGCCGCCCAGCGCCTGGTGGAGCTCTCCGGCCGGGCCGCGCTCCTCGTGGTCGGCTCCCGGGGGCTGAGCGCGCTGCCCAGGGCGGTGGTCGGCTCGGTGGCCGGGTACGCCGCCGCCCACGCCGAGTGCCCGGTGATCGTCGTACGCGGCCCGGGACCGCTGCCCAAGGCCACCCGGCCGGGCCCGGTCGTCCTGGCCGAGCGGGAGCCCGAGGCGCCGGTCGTCGAGTTCGCGTTCGCCGAGGCGGCCCTGCGCGGGCTGTCCCTGGTGGCCTCCGCCGACCTGGGGGAGTGGCCGGCCCGCCACCCGGACGTCCGCATTGAGCCGGGCGAGGCCCACGAGCGGGCCACCCTCGTCGTCGTGGGCCGGCCGCGGGCCGCGCACCTCGGCACCACGAGTTCCCTCCCGCAGCACGCGCCCTGCCCCGTCGCCGTCGTGCCGGGGGACCACCCCCGGCCGTGAGTCAGCCGGACGGCGACGGCACCACGGCCACCGGGCACACCGCGTGGTGCAGCACGCCGTGGCTGACCGACCCCAGCAGCGCCGAGGCGAACCTGCCCAGGCCACGCGAGCCCACCACGACCAGGTCGGCCGAGGAGGAGGCGTTCCTGAGCGCGGCCACGGGATGGTCGCAGCGCTGGTCGTCGACGATCCGCACGTCCGGGTGCGCCTCCCGCCAGGGAGCCGTCTCCTGGGCGGCGACCCGGGCCCGGTCCTGGAAGTCCTCGTTCAGCATGTTGTAGGCGGCCGCGTACGACGACAGGATCGGCGGCTGCCAGGCGAAGAGCACCAGGAGCTCGGCGTCCTGGGCGCGCGCCTGCGTCACGGCGTACTCCATGGCCGGGCGGGAGTGCGGCCCGTCGTACCCGACCACGACTCTGCCGTGCCGCACGGTGGCGGCCTCGCGGACGACGACGACCGGCCGCGCGGCGTGCCCGGCCAGCGCCAGGCTCGTCGAGCCGAGCACCATGCCGGCGAAGCTGCCCACCCCCCTGCTGCCCACCACCAGGCTGTCGGCCTCGGCCGACTCCCGTACCAGGTCGGCCACCACCGGGCCGGGCAGCATCTCGGTGCCGATCCCGATGCCGGGCGCCAGGCCGCGCGCCCGGTCGGCCGCCGCCTCCAGCATCCCGGCGCAGTACTCGACGATCCCGGCGTCCCGCGACCACTGCTCGCACACGTGCACCAGGCGCAGGTCCAGTGAACGCCTGCGGGCGTCCGCGGCGGCCCACTCGACCGCCGCCAGCGAAGGCGGCGACCCGTCCACCCCCGCGACGATCCGTCCGGCCATCTCGTCCGTCTCCTCTCGTGTCATCCCGGCGGCAGCCGCGGGCTCAGGACGGCCCCGGGGGTCACCGCGACCGGGCACCTGGCCTCCAGCAGCGCGGCCTGGGTCACCGCTCCGAGCAGCAGGCAGGGAGGGGCCTCGTTGCCCCGGTTGCCGAGCACGAGGAGCGTGGCGTCCTTGGAGGCGTCGACCAGGACGCGCTGGGGGCGTTCGGTCAGGAACTCGGTGACCACCGTCACCTCGGTGCGCCTGCGGGCCAGGTGGGAGACGACCTCGCGGAAGCGGTTCTCCGCGCCTCTGCGCAGCGCGTGCGAGTCCACGAAGGGCAGCGGCTCCTGCCAGGACGACGACCCGCAGTCCGCCCAGCAGCACAGGGCGGTCACGGTGCCCTCGCGCAGGGCGGCCTCGTCCAGGGCGAGGTCGAAGGCCGCCAGGCTGGCGGGTGAGCCGTCGAGGCCGACCACGATCCTGACGTCCTGCCGGGTGGGCGGCTGGAGGGGCGGCCGTACGACCACGACCGGCGTGACGCTGTGCGCGGGCACCTGGACGGCGGCCGACCCCACCTGAAGGCCCTCGAACCCGCCCTGCCCGCGGGATCCGAGCACGGTCAGCTCGGCGTCCCGCGCGGCCTCCAGCAGCACCGCCGAGGGGGTGCCCCGCCCCAGCAGCGGCTGGATGTCCAGCTCCGGGGCCAGCTCCCTGGCCCGCCGGACGCCTTCGTCCACGACGCCGAGGGCCATCGGCTCGATGTGCTCCATGATCTCCTGGGCGACGGGCCTGGGGGCGTAGGGCCAGTGCAGGGCGTGGCAGACGAGGACGGGCAGCCCGCGCAGCCGCGCGTCGGCGACCGCCCAGTGCAACGCGTGCCGGCTCTCGATCGAGTCGTCGTAGCCGACGAGCACGGGCCGGCCGGCGCGTTCGTCGATCAATGCCGCCTCCGGGAGGTGATTCGTCCGGGTACCTGCGCGGATGAGCCTTCCCGGGGCCCGCGCGATGAGCCCCACAGGGGAGGAAACTCTTGGCCTAACCTGCTTGCCCGTCATGCGGTTCCTCCCGAAACTTGACGTCTTTTGAGGTTTTTGCTGCTTTCCGTCCCCTATGGGAGGGAATGCGGATATTGACGGCGAAGGAGGGATGATGCGCGGACGGATCGTGGCCGCGGTGGACGGCTCCGCGTCATCGACCGCCGCGGTGGAATGGGCCGCCGGCGACGCCCAGCGCAGAGGGCTCCCGCTACGCGTCGTGCACGTCTGTGAACAGTGGGTGCTCGGCGTGGACGACGCCCGGTACTGCGCGGGCGCGCTGGAGGCCGCCGCCGACCGGGCCCGCGCGATCAGCGGGGACGTCGAGGTCCGCGCCGAGATGCTGACGGGCAACGTGATCGACGTGCTGATCCGCGAATCGGCCGACGCCGACAGCCTGGTGCTGGGCAGCAGGGGCATGGGCGGGTTCGCCGGCATGGTGCTCGGATCGGTCGGCAGGGCCGTGGCCGGGCATGCCGCGGGCACCGTCGTGGTCGTCCGCGGGGTCGTCGCCGTCCGGCACGACCTGGTGGTGGCCGGTGACGACGGCTCGGCGGGGTCGCGCCAGGCCATGGCGTACGCCGTCGAGCAGGCCCGTGCGCGCCGCGCCCGCCTGCACGTGGTCTACGCCTGGCAGACGCCCGCGGTGTCGCCGTACTGGGCGGCCTACAGCCATCTGCTGGCCGACTCCTTCCAGGAGGAGTCGAGGTCGGCCCGCGCGCGGGTGATCCCCTGGAGGAACGAGAACCCCGACGTCGAGATCACCGACGAGCAGGTGCGGAGCCATCCCGTGGCCGCGCTCGCCGAGGCCGCCGCCGCCGCGGACCTCGTCGTGGTCGGCTCGCGCGGACGGGGCGGCTTCTCCTCCGCGGTGCTCGGCTCCGTCAGCCACGGCGTGCTGCACCACGCGGCCTGCCCGGTGGCGGTGGTGCGGCCGCACGCGGAGGAGGAGGCGTTGTGACCGGTCTGATCGTGGTGGGGGCCGACGGTTCGGCCCCCGGCGCCGCGGCGGTCGAATGGGCCGCCGACGACGCGGCCCGCACGGGCGCCGAACTGCGGATCGTGCACGCCCTGGACCGGCAGCCGTACGCCGTCACCAGGTTCCCCGACTACGGCCAGGGCAACTACCTGCTGGTGGCGGCGTCCAGGGTGCTGGAGGCCGCGGAGGCGGTCGCGCGCGCCCGTCAGCCGTCGCTCAGGACGCGCGCCGAGGTCGTCGAGGGGACGCCCGCCGCCGTGCTCCAGGAGCAGGCGCGGCAGGCCGACGAGCTGGTCATCGGCAACCGGGGGCTGGGCGGGTTCGCCGGAGCCCTGCTCGGGTCGGTGACCGTGCACGTGGCCGGGCACGCCGCCTGCCCGGTCGTGGTGGTGCGCGCCGAGGGCCGGGAGCCGGTCGGTGAGATCGCGGTCGGCGTCGACGGCTCCGGCACCTGCGAACCGGCGATCGGCTACGCCTTCGAGCAGGCCAGGTTGCGCGGCGCCACGCTGCGCCTGGTCCACGCCTGGCAACTGCCCGTGCACGCCTTCGCCCCCGAGATCGCCTACGACCTGGACGAGGTCCGGGCCGCCCAGCACGAGACGGTCCGCGGCCGGACCGCCGGCTGGAGGGAGAGATGTCCCGACGTGAACGTGATCGAGGACGTCCAGAGCGCGCATCCGGTCGAGGCGCTCACCGGCGTCCCGTGCGACCTGGTCGTGGTCGGCTCACATGGGCGGGGCACGTTCGGGTCGCTGCTCCTCGGCTCGGTCAGCAGGGGAGTGCTGCACCATGCCCGCTGTCCCGTCGCGGTGGTCCGTCCCTGAGGGGCGTGCCGGAGGGGCTCGGGCGGAACGTCGCTGGTCAGAAGGGTGGAGAAGCGTGCAAGCTGGAAGTATGAGGCAAACCCTGCGCTTCGGACGGGTGGCGGGAATCCCCGTCGGCGCTCACTGGTCCGCGTTGGGCATCGTCGCGCTCGTGGTGGTGGCGCTGGGCTCCGGAGTCCTGGCCGCCGCCGCCCCGGGGGCGGGAAGGGCGGCGTACTGGGTGGCCGGGGTCGTCATCGGGCTGCTGCTCATGGCGTCCCTGCTCGCGCACGAACTGGCGCACGCGCTGACGGCCAAGCGGTGCGGCATGGAGGTGGAGTGCGTCACGCTCTGGGCGCTGGGAGGCGTCACGGAGTTCCGCGAGGAGGCGAGGACGCCCGCGAGCGAGGTGGCGACGGCGGCCGCGGGCCCCGTCGCGAGCCTGCTCCTCGGCGGCCTGGCCTACGCCGCCGCGGCGGTGCTGCCGCCGGGCGTGCCCAGGGCCGCCGCGGCCTGGCTCGCCATGATGAACCTGATCCTGGGCGTGTTCAACCTGCTGCCGGGCAGCCCGCTCGACGGCGGGCGGGTGCTGCACGGGCTGTTGTGGAGCCGATACGGGGATCGCCACCGCGCCGACGTCGGCGCCGCGAGGGCCGGTTACGGCATCGGTCTCACCCTGACCTTCGCCGGGTTCGCGGTGATCTGGGTGTGGAGCCCGCTGGGCGGGATGTGGCTGGTGATCACCGGCTGGTACATCGCGGGAGCCGCCCGCGGCGAGATCATGAGCAGGGCGGCCCGGCGCGGCCTCGGCGGAGTGTCGGTACGGGACGTCATGACGGCCACGCCGGACCTGGCGCCCGCCTGGCTGACCGTGCAGGGGCTGGTCGACGCGGTGGTGCTCGGCTCCCACCAGTCCGTCTTCCCCGTCGTGGGCTTCGACGGGGCCCCGCTCGGCGCGGTGTCGCTGGAGTCCCTGCTCGCCGTGCCCGCCGAACGCAGGGGGGAGACCAGGGTGGAGGCGCTGGTCGCGACCCAGACGCCGCCACGCGTCCTGTCGCCGGACGACGACGCCACCGCCCTGCTGGAGCGCCCCTCGCGGACGGGCGGCCTGCGTGCCGTGGTCGTCGAGGACGGCCTCGTCACCGGCATGATCACGGACGCGGACCTCGGCAGGACGCTGCAACAGGCGCTGCTGCGGCCCGCCGCGACCGTCTGACGCCGTCGCTACAGGCCGTCGCTACAGGCCGTCGCTACAGGCCGTGCACGCGGCGGCCCGTGACCTGGTGCGGGACGATCCGGATGAACAGATGGCGCTCCCCGCCCGCCCAGGGCGTGACGCCCGCCTCGGCCAGCTTGGCGACCTCGTCCTCGGGCACGTGGTGGGCCGGGCCCTGGATCAGGACGCTCCAGCCCTCCTTGCGCACCTCGTCGATCCGGTCCACCTGGAAGCCGATCATGATGTCCACGCCCTCCAGGCCGGTGCGCAGGTCCTGGTCCATGGGGCCGCCGCGGGCGGTCCGGAACAGCACGGCGCCCTCGTGCAGCCGGTAGTTGACGGGCAGCACCGTGGGCCCGTGGGAGCCGTTGAACGCGATCCGCCCGATGCCGCCCGGCGCGACCAGGCGCAGGCACTCCTCGGGGTCGAGGACGTCCATGACCGGCTCCTCCGGCCCGGCGCCGGGGCCCGGCGGACGGTCACGGCCACCGCCGAGCAGGTCCTGCGGGGTCGTCTCCAGGGCCGTGGCCAGGCGGGTCACCGTGTTCCTGTCGGGGACGCCGAGATGGCCCTCCAGGTACGTGACATAGCCCGGGGACATGTCGGCCCGCTCGGCGAGCTGGTCGATCGTGAGACCGAGCCGGTCGCGGTGGTGGGTCACCCTGCGTCCGAAGTCACCACTGTTCGTCATGATCATCTCCTTCTCCGTGAGGACGAGGCCGACGCCGCCCGGCACGGGGACGCCATCCACCCGCGTGCCGTCGTGGTCGGCCTCGACGGTGATCCGGCGCCCGCGGAACAGGACCGGCAGCGACAGCGTGCCCAGCCGTGCGGGCACCAGCGGGTTGAGCAGCAGGCCCTCGGGCCTCGGCTCCAGGCCCAGGTAACAGCGTTGCAGCATGTCCACGGTCCCGGCCATGGCGCCCAGGTGGATGCCCTCCGCCGTGGTGCCGCCCTGGACGTCGTGCACGTCGCCGACCAGCGCCTCGGCGAAGAACTGCCAGGAGCGCGCCCGGTCGGAGCGCGACAGCACCCAGGCGTGCACGACGGCGCTGAGGGTGGAGCCGTGGCTGGTGCGGTCGAGGTAGTACTCGATCGTGCGCGGGATCAGGCCGGGGTCGGCCGGATAGCCGAGCCGGTCCAGGATCGCCAGCAGTTCGCCGGCGTCGAGCAGGTAGAACAACATCAGCGTGTCGGCCTGCTTGGACGCCTTGTAGCGATTGACGTCGTCGCCGTCCGCTTCGAGCGCGCGGTCGAGGCGGCGCACGCCCCCGTACCGCTGCCAGTCGAGCTCGGCCAGCTCGGCGTAACCGGTGAACTGGCTGATGACGCCCTCGTGGAAGTCGACCCGCATGCGGCGGGTGATGTCCTCCCACCGCGCCGCCTCCGGCCCGTCCACAGCGCCCAACTGGAGGGCGTGCCGCAGCAGCCACACGGTCATGACGTTGGTGTAGGCGTTGTTGGCCAGGCCGGGTCCGGCGGCGCCGGGGTAGGCGGTGTGGTACTCGTCGGGGCCCATGACGCCGCGGATCTCGTACCGGCCGGAGCCGGGGTCGAGCACGGCCAGCGAGGCGAAGAACCGCGCGATGGCGATCATCAGGTCGGCGCACCACGACGGCAGGGAGCCGGTGGCCAGGCGGTACTGCCACACGTTGTAGGCGACGGCGAGGCCGACGTGGCGCTGGAGGTGGGAGACGTCCGGCAGCCAGCGTCCGGAGTCGGGATTGAGGTGGAAGGTCTGGGTCTCCTCGCTGCCGTCGCTGCCGCTCTGCCAGGGGAACATCGCGCCGTCGTACCCGGCCGACCGGGCCGCCGCGCGGGCCTCGGGCAGGCGGCGCCACCGGTAGCGCAGCAGGCCGCGGGAGATCTCGGGAAAGCGCAGGTTGAGCCAGGGCAGGACGAACAGCTCGTCCCAGAACACGTGCCCCCGGTACGCCTCGCCGTGCAGGCCCCGCGCGGGCACCCCGGCGTCGAGGTCGGCCGTGTGCGGGGACAGGGTCTGGAGCAGGTGGAAGATGTGCAGGTGGACGATCTGCGACAGCTCCGGCCCGTCCACGTTCAGCTCGGCCCGTTCCCACAGCCGCTCCCAGGCCGCGGCGTGCGCCGCCAGCAGCTCGGCGAAGCCCGGCGCAGTCCCCGCGCGCCGCAGGGCGGCCGACAGCGGGTCGTGCACGGCGGGGTCGCGCGAGGTCAGCAGGGCGACGACCTTCGTGAACGTCACCGGCACGCCCTCGACGGCCGCAAGCACGTACTCGACGGCGACGTGGTCGGGCGCCACGGAGACGGAGCCCGAGCCGGGGGCGGGGCCGTCGGCGCGGGCGGCGAGCGCGACGGTGACGCGGGAGGAGCGGGTCGTCGCGGTCAGCCAGGTCAGCTCGTCGTGGCGGCCCGTGGCGTGTTCCGTCAGGTGGTCGCCGCGCAGGTCGCGGTAGCGTTCGACGCCGTCGTTGGCGACCCGCCCGTCCAGCCCGGCGCGGACGCGCAGCGGCCCCGACCAGTTCTCCGCCGTGAAGGTCGTCTCCAGGGCGGCCAGGGCGGGGTCGGCCATGGAGACCAGGCGGCGCTGCCGCACCCGGGTGACCCGGCCCTGCCCGTCCCGCCAGCGCAGCTCCCGCAGCAGCACCCCGTGGCGCAGGTCGAGCTCCTGGGTGTAGTCCAGCAGCTCGGCCAGCTCCGGGCCGAACCAGTCCTGGCCGGGCGTGGCGAAGGTGAGCGGCAGCCAGTCGGGCAGGTTGACCAGGTCCTCGTTGACGACCGTCCGGCCGCCCACCTCGGACGCCAGCCGGTCGTAGCAGCCCGCGTGGTAGGTGCCGGGCGTGCGGATGCGGCCGTCGGGCGTGGCGCCGCGCGTGGCGAAGCGGCCGTTGCCGAGGGTGCACAGCGCCTCGCGCAGCCTGACCGAGGCCGGGGCGAAGCCCTCGTACGTGAGCGTCCACGGGTTCACGGCGACCCCGCGCGGACGCGCCCGTCCCGGTCGGTGTCGCGGACCGCGGCTGGGAGCCGGTGCAGGTCAAGGGCGGCCATGTCGGTGACGCTACCCAGCTGCCCGACCCCCAAGACAGGGCCGTTGGTCCTTTGATCGGGCGGGGCTGCTTCACTGAGGGTCGCCGATGTGATGCGCTGTGCTCATCGTCTTCTGGAGGTGGACCATGAGCGCGCGCTCGCCGAGGCAGGCCATGGACGCGGCGGTCGAGGCCGGGCGTTGGGCTCCTTCCGTGCACAACACCCAGCCGTGGGTCTTCTCGGTCTCCGACGAGGAGATCGGGCTGAAGGCCGACACCTCCCGGAAGCTCTCGGCAGGTGACGTGTCCGGCCGGGAACTGGTGATCAGTTGTGGTGCGGCGCTGTTCACGATGCGTACGGCGATGCGGTGCGCGGGCTTCGAGCCGGTGGTGCGGGTTCTTCCCGATCCCGATCGGCCGGGGCTGCTGGCGACGATCAGGCCGGGGCAGGAGTGCGAGCCCGACGAGGAGACGCGGTCGCTGGGCGGTGAGATCGAGCGCCGTCACACGCATCGGGCGGGGTTCGCCGACGTCCCGGTTCCCGACCGGCTGGTGGAGTCGCTGGTGGCGGGGGCGCTGGGTGAGGGCGTGAAGCTGACGCCGGTCCGGTCCGGGGAGGCGGTGGAGGTGCTGGCGGCGCTCACGCGGGCGGCGCAGGGCGTTCAGGCCGCCGATCAGCGGTTCAGCCTGGAGATCGTCGGGTGGGCCAGGCCGCCGGGCAGCACGCGTGCCGACGGCGTGCCCGCCGGGAGCTATCCGCGGGAGGCGGCGCCGACGGAGGCGGAGTTCCCTCAGCGTCACTACTCGTGGCGGCACGGCTGGGGCGCGCCGGGCGGTCAGGAGGAGACGGCCACCGGGGTGGTGGCCGTGATCACGACGCGGGAGGACGGCCGCAAGGAGTGGCTGGCCACCGGGCAGGCGCTGCAACGGATGTTGTTGCACGCCTCGGCGCACGGGGTGAGCGCCGCCTTCCACACCCAGGCCCTTGAGCTGGACCTGTTGCGCGAGTTCCTGCGGCTGGAGCTGTTCTCGGGGGAGTACCCGCAGATGCTCATGAGGCTCGGCGTCACCCACGAGGGCAAGGGCACGCCCCGGCGCCCGCTGTCCGACGTCCTGGAATGAGAGGACCAAGGTCCTTCGAGCGAGGGGCGTACGACACTGATCGCGGGCCGGCGGAACCAGTGGAATGGAAGTGCGAACAAGGACACACCCCCCACCGAAAGGAAGGCCCGCCATGGCCACCACCATTCACCGCCCTGTGACGGACGTCGCCGCCGCCAAGGCGGAGCGCACCCCGGTCGACTACGTCTGGGCGCTGGCCCGGATCGCGATCGGCTGGGTCTTCCTGTGGGCGTTCCTGGACAAGACGTTCGGCTGGGGGTTCGCCACCCCGGCGAACAAGGCGTGGCTGGCGGGCGGCAGCCCCACGACCGGCTTCCTCAAGGGCACCGGCGAGAACGCGCTCGGCGGCCTGTTCGCCGGCCTGGCCGGCCAGGCGTGGGTGGACTGGCTGTTCATGGCCGGCCTGCTGGGCATCGGCGCGGCCCTGGTGCTGGGCGTCGGAACCCGCGTCGCCGCTGTCACCGGCACCCTCCTGCTCGCCATGATGTGGGCCGCCGAACTGCCCCTGGCCACCAACCCCTTCCTGGACGAGCACATCATCTACGCCATCGTCCTCATCGGCCTGGCCCTGACCGGCGCCGGCACCACCCTCGGACTCGGCAACCTGCCGATCGTCCGCCGCAACGCCTGGCTCAGGTGACCGGCCTCCGGCCACGGGCCCATCCCTCGACGGGGTGGGCCCGTGGCGTTTCCGACGTACCAGGACATCGAGAATGAGTGTCATGACACGTGCTGTGTATGTCGCCGCGGGCGAGGCGGGGAGCAACAAGGGGACCGTCGCCCTGGGGCTGGTGGAGCTGCTGTCCCGGCAGGTGGGGACCGTGGGCGTGTTCCGGCCGGTGGTACGGGCCGGCCGCGAGGACGGCCTGATCAACACCATCCGCAGCCGGTTCCAGCTCGCCCTGCCCTACGCGGCGTGCGCGGGTGTCACCTACGACGAGGTGCACGCCGACGTCGAGCGCGCGGCCGGGGACGTCGTGGCCCGCTTCCGCGCGCTGGCCCGGCGGTGCGACGCGGTCGTGGTGGTCGGCACCGACTACACCGACGTGGGGGCGCCGACGGAGTTCGGGTTCAACGCCCGTCTGGCCGCCGACCTGGGCACCCCCGTGATCAACGTGGTGAGCGGACGGGGCCGGACGGCCGCCCGGATCGCCGCGGCGGTCGAGGTGTCGTCCAGGGAGCTGGCCCACCATCACGCCCAGGAGCTCGCGGTCGTGGTCACCCGGTCGGCCGGCGGGCCGCTCGCGCCCAGCCACGCGACGCCGGTGTTCGTGCTGCCGGAGGCGCCTTCGCTGCGCGCGCCCACGGTGGCCGACCTGCTGGACGCCTGCGAAGGCCGGTTCTTCCTCGGCGAGCGCGACGGGCTCGGCCGGGAGGCGAGCGCGCTGATGGTGGGCGCGATGTCGCTGCCGGGCATCCTGGAGCGCCTCACCGAGGGCGCGGCGGTGATCATCCCGTCCGATCGGGCCGCCGCGCTGCTGCCCGGCCTGATCGCCGCGCACAAGGCGCCGGGCTTCCCGTCCCTGTCGGCGGTGGTGCTGACCGGCGGCACGGACCTGCCCGCCTCCGTGGAACGGCTGCTGCGCGGCATGACGATCCCGCTGCCGGTGATCGCCACCGGTCACGACACCTTCGACACCGCGACCCGGCTCTCGGCCGTGGAGGGGCGGTTCACGCCCGAGGCGGGCGGGAAGATCGACACGGCGCTGCGCCTGTTCGCCGAGCACGTGGACGGCCGGCTGCTGCTGGACCGGCTGGACATCGCCAAGACCGACGTCGTCACGCCGTTGATGTTCGAGTACGAGCTGCTGGACCGGGCGCGCGCCCGGCGCCGGCACATCGTGCTGCCCGAGGGCGAGGAGCCGCGCATCCTGCGCGCGGCCGACATCCTGCTGCGCCGCGACGTGGCCGACCTCACCCTGCTCGGCGACGCCGCCCGCATCAGGGTCCAGGCCGCCCAGCTCGGCCTCGACCTGGACGCGGCCAGGGTGCTCAGCCCGTTCGACCCTGAGCTGCGCGAGCGGTTCGCCCACGCCTACGCCGAGGCCAGGGCGCACAAGGGGATGACCGTCGAGCTGGCCCGCGACACCGTCACCGACGTCTCCTACTTCGGCACGCTGATGGTCCACACCGGCCTGGCCGACGGCATGGTCTCCGGCGCGACGCACACCACGGCGCACACGATCAGGCCGGCGTTCGAGATCCTGCGGCTGGGGCTGGTCTCCAGCGTGTTCTTCATGTGCCTGGCCGACCGGGTCCTGGTGTACGGCGACTGCGCCGTCAACCCCGACCCCACCGCCGGGCAGCTCGCCGACATCGCGATCGCCTCGGCCCGCACCGCGGCGATGTTCGGGGTCGAGCCGAGGATCGCGATGTTGTCGTACTCGACGGGCGCCTCGGGGGCGGGGGCGGAGGTCGACAAGGTGCGCGCCGCCACCGAGCTGGTCCGTGAGCGCCGTCCCGACCTCCAGGTGGAGGGGCCGATCCAGTACGACGCCGCGGTGGACCCCGCCGTCGCGCGGGCCAAGATGCCCGGCAGCCAGGTGGCCGGACACGCCACGGTCTTCGTGGTGCCCGACCTGAACACCGGCAACAACCTGTACAAGGCCGTCCAGCGCAGCGCGGGGGCGGTCGCGGTGGGGCCGGTGCTTCAGGGGCTGCGCAGGCCGGTCAACGACCTGTCCAGGGGCGCCACCGTGGCCGACATCGTCACCACCGTCGCGGTCACGGCCGCCCAGGTGCGCGACGAGCCGCCGCCTCCTGACCTGTCACCCGGTGCCTGAGGCGCGCCACCGCCGGGCGACGAGCGCGGCGGCCAGCACGGCCGCGAGCCCCGCCCACGTGACCGGATGGCTCCAGACGGCGGTGTCGATCTGCTGCACCAGCACGAACACGCCCATGACGACGACGAACCAGCCGAACGCCGTGCGCAGCGCGTCCTGCGGGATGCGGCCCGCGAGCCGGCCGCCCACCAGGCTGCCGAGCACCGCGGCCGCCGTGACGGTCAGGGCGAGCCGCCAGTCGATCGCCACGCCCGCCAGGTGCCCCGCGAGCCCGGCGAACGACTTCATCGCGATGACGAGCAGCGACGTGCCGACCGCGACGCCCATCGGCAGCCCGCCGAGCAGGGCCAGGGCCGGGACGACGAGGAACCCGCCGCCGGAGCCGACCAGCCCCGTCACGGCGCCGACGACGAGCCCTTCCGCCGCGATGTGCTTCAGCGGCAGCTCGCCGTGGGCGGGCCGCGCCTGCCTCCCGGTGTGCCGGGGCCTGCGGAGCATCGCGACCGCCGTGGCCAGCATCATCAGGGCGAAGGCGACGAGCAGCGCCGTGCCGGGGACGTACTCGGCGAGGCGTCCGCCGCCGTACGCGCCGGCCATGCTGAACGCGCCGAAGAGCAGGCCGGTGCGCCAGCGGATCCGTCGTGCCCGCGCGTGCGGGACCAGCGCGGCCAGACTGGTGACGCCGACCACGAACAGCGAGGTGGCGATCGCCTCCTTGGTGTCCTGACCGGCCAGGTAGACCAGGATCGGCACGGTCAGGATCGACCCGCCGCCGCCCAGCACGCCGAGGCTGACGCCGACGAGCAGGGACGCCGCGACGATCAGGACGGTCACGGGGTCTTCCGCAGCTGCGCGATCACCGTGCGGATGTCCGGGCGCGGCCCGCGGTTGTAGGGCAGCCGGGACAGCATGACGCCCATGGCACAGGAGTTGCTGACGGCCGCGTACACCAGGCCGGCGCCGATCGCGGTGCCGATCAGATGCGCGCCGGGCACGAAGATCCCGGCCAGACCGGTGGTCAGCACGATCGAACCGGCCACCAGCCGGACCTGACGCTCGATGTCCCACCGCTCGGGCCCCCGCTCAAGGGGCGCGCCGGCCGTCTCCCACCCGACGATCCCGCCCTCCAGGACGCGCAGGTTCGGCAGCCCGGCCTCGGCGAGGGCCTGCCCGGCCTGGGCGGCCCGCGCTCCGGAGCGGCAGACGAGCACGACGTCCTCGTCGAGGTGGCTCAGGAGTTCGGCCCGGTGCTCGCGCAGGGTGTTCAGCGGCACGTTGTACGAGCCCGCGATGTGCGACGTACGGAACTCGCCGGGCGTGCGCACGTCGAGCAGGCGCGGCGCCCGCCCTTCCGCGACGAGCCGCCGCAGCACGGCGGGGGTGAGGGAGGAGGTGGGGGCGGTGCTCATGAGACTTTCCTTCGGGTTCGAATACCACGGGGGGTATAGAGGGGACGTGCGTCAGCAAATGGGGTCAGACGCCGGCCGACAGGGCCCACGCGGCGTAGCCGCCCAGGACGTCGGAGACGTCCTGGAAGCCGCGGTGCCGCAGCAGGCTCGCCGCGATGGACGAGCGGTGACCGCCCGCGCAGTGCAGGACGACGGGCCGGTCGGCGGGCAGCTCGCGGTTGCGGGCGGGCAGTTCGCTCAGCGGGATGTGCACGGCAGCGTCGATGAAGCCGTTCGCCTCGCGCTCGCCGGAGGTGCGGACGTCCACGACGACGGGAGGGGCGTCGCCGGCGAGGGCGGCGCGCAGCTGCGCGGCGGTCAGGCGGCTGGCCGGGGCGACCTCGTCCGCGAGCTCGACCAGGGCGTCGTCGGGGTTGCGCAGGTAGCCCGCGACCCGGTCGAAGCCGATCCGGGCCAGCCGGGTGACGACTTCCTCCTCCCGGTTCTGCGGCGCCATGACGACCAGCTCGCCGGCCGGGTCGAGCACGGTCCCCGCCTGCTCGGCGAAGCGCCCGTCGGCGGGCACGTTCACGGCGCCGCGCAGGTGGCCGGCGGCGAAGTCCTGCGGGTCGCGGGCGTCCACCACGACCGTGCCGGCGGCGCGCAGCCCGGTGAACTCGTCGAGGGTCAGCGGCCTGGGGGCGGCAGAGGCGTCGTAGCGGGCGCGCTCCTTGCGGTTGAGGTCGGCGTCGTAGGCGAAGTAGCCGGGCGCGGCCGGCTGCCCGGCGGTGACGAGCGCGACGAACGACTCCCGGTCCATCGGCGCGCACGCGTAGTTGGTGGCCCGCTGCTCGCCGATGGTCGACTGCTTCTCGGTCGAGAGGTTCTTGCCGCAGGCCGAGCCGGCGCCGTGCGCGGGGAAGACCCGCACCTCGTCGGCCAGGCCCATGAGCTTGTTCTGCACGCTGTCGTACAACATCGCGCCCAGCTCCTCGGGGGTGACGCCGACGGAGGCGAGCAGGTCGGGGCGGCCGACGTCCCCGATGAACAGCGCGTCGCCGGTCAGCACCCCGTACGGGTCGCGGTCCCCGGCGCGTTCGTAGACCAGGACGCTGATCGACTCCGGCGTGTGGCCGGGCGTCTCCATGATCTCCAGGGCGACGTCGCCCAGGGAGATGCGCTCGCCCTCGCCGAGCTTGCGGATCGGGTACTCGGTCTCGGCGCGCCGGCCGTAGCCGATCCAGGCGCCGGTGCTGTCGGCCATCTCCAGGTGCCCGGCGACGAAGTCGGCGTGGAAGTGGGTGTTGACGACGCCGACGACGGTGAAGCCGTGCGCGCGGGCGTCGGCCAGGTACTCGGAGACGTCCCGCCGGGGGTCGACGACCACCGCGTGGCCGGTGCCCTCGTCGGCGATCATGTACGACGCCTGCGAGAGGCAGTCCAGGTAGTACTGGGTGAAGAACACGGCAATCCCTTCGTGAGGAACGCGACCGGTGGGGGCGGCGGCTGTCCATACCCCCCCGGGTATCTTGTACCCGACAGTAGGTTGTGGGTGAAGCGGATGTCAAATACCCCTCCGGGTATCGCCCAGCATACCTATGGGGGTATGGTGACCTGGACGAATGCCCCCGCCGCCCTCTGGCGCGACCTCGTTCCAGGTGCGAAGGACCTCCGCCCGTGAAGACCAATCCCGCGCCCGCCGCGACCGGCCGCCCGCCCGTACGTCTCGGGCTCCGGGCGAACGCCGTCCAGTTCTCCCTGCTGGTCGTCGTCAACGTCGCCGTCGGCGGCCTGGTCGGCCTCGAACGCACCACCGTGCCGCTCATCGGCGCCCACACCTTCGGCCTGACCAGCGACCTCGCCGTCTTCTCCTTCATCGTCGCCTTCGGCCTCACCAAGGCGTTCACCAACCTGGCCGCCGGCGCCCTGACGGCCCGGTTCCGCCGCAAGCAGCTCCTCGTGGCCGGCTGGCTGATCGGCGTCCCCGTCCCGTTCGTCCTGGCCTGGGCGCCCTCCTGGGGGTGGATCGTGGCCGCCAACGTCCTGCTCGGCCTCAACCAGGGGCTGACCTGGTCGATGACGGTCAACATGAAGATCGACCTGGTCGGGCCCGCCCGGCGCGGTCTCGCCACCGGCCTGAACGAGGCCGCCGGGTACACCGCCGTCGGCGCCACCGCCCTGCTCACCGGCTACCTCGCGACCGGCTACGGCCTGCGTCCCGTCCCCGAACTCGTCGGCGTCGTCTTCGTCGCGGCCGGCCTGGCGCTGGCCCTGGTGGTCCGCGACACCGCCGCCCACGTGGCCCTCGAACTCGACCGGCATCCCCGGCCCCTGGCCGCCGGTGAGACCCCGGGGCCGGCCGCCGTGTTCGCCCGCACCTCCTGGCGCGACCGCTCGCTGCGCGGCGTCAGCCAGGCCGGCCTCGTCAACAACCTCAACGACGGCCTCACCTGGGGGGTCTTCCCGCTGCTGTTCACCGACCACGGCCTGGGGTTGGCCGCCGTCGGGCTGATCAAGGGGCTGTACCCGCTCCTGTGGGGCATCGGCCAGATCCCGGCCGGTCACCTCGCCGACCGCCTCGGCCGCAAACCGCTCATCGTCACCGGCATGTTCGTCCAGGCCGCCGGCCTGCTGCTCGCCCTCGTCCTGCTGGACGTCCCCCTGCTCGCCGGGGTCCTGTCCGCCGTCGCCCTCGGGCTGGGGACCGCCATGGTCTACCCCGCCCTGATCGCCTCCGTCTCCGACCACGCCCACCCCGCCTGGCGTGCCAACGCCCTGGGCGCCTACCGCTTCTGGCGCGACATCGGCTACGCCGCCGGAGCCCTCGTCGCCGGCGTCCTGGCCGACGCGCTCGGCCTCGGCGCCACGGTCGTCGCCGGCGCCGTCCTCACCGCCGTCTCCGGCCTGCTCGCCGCCCGCTGGATCACCGACCGCACGACGGGCTGACGGCGCGCCCGGCCTGCGTCAAGCGCGGCCCAAGGTGCGGTCGGCATTGTCCGTGTCGCCGGAAACGGCGGGAGCGTTCCTTGATCTCCCTCTGGTTACAGTCCGTAGTGGTTGATTTGCTCAGGGGGGAAGATGAAGAGTGTTCGCGTAGTCGCCGTCAGGATGGCGAAGGTGTTGTGTGCCGGGCTGCTCGCGGTCCCGTCGTCCCCGCTGGTCGTGCCCGAGCCATCGCCGGACACGTCGGTGGTGACGGTGCGAACCGGCGGCGACCGGACCGGCGACACCACGGTGGGCCCGCTGGCCGGTGTCGAGCTCGGCCTGTTCACCGGCCCCGACGCCACCACCCCGGTTGACGGCGACTGGGGCGTGTGCGTGTCGGACGGCGACGGCGACTGCAGCTTCGTCGTCCCCGACACGGCGCCGGGCGGCGCCAACGAGGGCGCGCGCTTCTACGTCAGGCAGATCTCCGCCCCCGACGGCTGGTACACCAACCCCGAGCTGCGGACCGGCCGCGGCAGCGGGTCCAACTCCGTCGCCACGCCGTACGTCTTCCAGACCCCCGCGCTGGAGAGCGGCACCACGTACTCCTCCACCAGCGACTTCATGATCAACAACACTCGCGGCGACGCCACCGCCTCGACCGGGATCTGGCAGCAGTCACGGGTCAACCCCCGGCCCGATCTCACCTGCGGCCTCGACGTCGCGCTGCTGCTCGACCTGTCGGCCTCGGTGGGCAGCGCGCTGCCCGACCTGAAGGCGGCCGCCGACACCTTCACCGACGCGCTGACCGGCACCCCGTCCCGGATGGCGCTGTTCACCTTCGACCGCAACTCGCCCAGCGCCGGCACCACGAACAACCCCGACCTCATGCCGGTGTCCACCGAGGCGGGCGCCGAGGCGTTCAAGAACCAGTACGCCGACTGGCAGCTCGGCAGCGGCACCAACTGGGACCGCGGCCTGTGGGCGGTCGCCGAGGCCGCGCCGCGCTACGACCTGCTGGTGGTGCTCACCGACGGCAACCCCACCTACTACGACACCCTGCTCGGCGACGGCAGCAACACCCGCATCGCCGAGGTGGAGGCCGGGATCTTCTCCGCCAACGCGGTCAAGGCCGAGGGCACCCGCGTCCTGGCCGTCGGCGTCGGCAACGGCGTGACCGGCCTGACCGCGCTCAACCTGCGCGCCATCTCCGGCACCACCGCCTTCGACGGCTCCAACGCGGCCGCCGCCGACTACTTCCAGACCAGCGACTACGCCGCCGCCGGACAGGCGCTGCGCGAGATCGTCCAGGCCCAGTGCCGGGGGTCGCTGTCGGTGGTCAAGCAGATCGTCCCGTCCGGCAACACCGGTGAGGACGTCACCGGCGCCACCCCGGCCGGCCCCGGCTGGGAGTTCGGCGCCGAGACCACCACGCCGGGCATCGGCGGGCTGCCCGCCACCGAGTCGACGACCGACGACGGCACGGGATCGGTCAACTTCGACCTCACCTTCAGCCAGACCCCGTCGGCCGACGTCACCGTCACCGAAGCCCAGCACCCCGGCCACACCCTGGTCACCCAGGACGGGCGCAACGCCGTCTGCCGCCTGATCGACACCGGCGCCGAGGTGCCGGTGACCAACAGCGGCGGGCTCGGGTTCACGGTCGAGGTGCCGAGCGACGCGGCCGTCAGCTGCACCGTCTACAACCGCCCACCCACCCCGACCCCGACCCCGACCCCGACCCCGACCCCGACTCCGACCCCGACCCCGACTCCGACCCCGACCCCGACTCCGACGCCGGTCGTCACTCCGACGCCCACCCCGACACCGACCCCCACGCCGGTCGTCACTCCGACGCCCACGCCCACGCCGACACCGACGCCCACCCCGTCCCACCCGGGGGAGTGCCACAAGGCACATCCGTATTGGGGTCACTGCGAGCAGCACCCGGACTGGCACGACGTCTGCCACGAGGAGCAGTCGCACTGGGGTCACTGCGAGCAGCACCCGGACTGGCACGACGTCTGCCACAAGTCGGCCCTCGGTTGCGGGGACCTGCCGCCGTGGTCGTACCCCGGCGAACGATGGGAGTGACGCCCTCCGCCGGCCGCCCGCCGCATGCGGGCGAACCGGCCGGCCGTAGCTGACGTGGGCGGGCCCGGCCTTGTGCCGAGCCCGCCCACGACGGTTTCCAGAGAACCTGGGGACGGCCGTTCCCGCCCCCCTCGGGCCGTCAGTGCCGGAGTGTGAGCAGACCCGGTCGGTAGGGCAGGAGGCCGTAGTCGCCGCCGGAGCTGGGGCTGCGTCCCTGGTAGAGGAGTTGGAGGTTGCAGGGG